>NZ_JBMVFU010000025.1:0-112325 GCF_049538315.1 Nocardia sp. AB354
ACCAGAAACCGTATTTCTTGGCGACGTCGTTGGCGATATCGGAGAATGTCGCAGTCCCCTTGTCCGCCGCGACCACCAGATAGGTGTCGTCACCGTCGCGGCGCACCACCCGCGCCGGCGGAATCACCTCACCGCTGGCGTGATCGACATTGTCGGTCACATCCAGCAGACCGCTGATGAAGGTGCGATAGCACTCCACTCCTTCGCCCTGCAGGGCCTGGCGATCGGTTGCCGGATCGCCACTGGGCGCCGGCGGGCGTTTCACCACGAACCCGCCCTTGGCGCCGACCGGCACGATCACCGCGTTCTTCACCGCCTGCGCCTTCACCAGACCCAGAATCTCGGTCCGGAAATCTTCCAGGCGATCCGACCACCGCAAACCACCACGCGCCACCGGGCCGAAACGTAGATGGACGCCCTCGACCCGCGGGGAATATACGAAGATCTCGAACTGCGGCCGCGGCCGCGGGAGCTCCGAAATCGCGTGCGGCTCGACCTTCAGTGACAGGTAGTCACGCGGCAACCCGTCGGCGTCGACGACGTAGTAGTTGGTACGCAGCGTGGCGGTGACGACACCGAGGATGGCACGCAGAATGCGGTCGGCATCCAGGCTCACGACCTCGTTGATCCGTTCCCGCACTGCCGCACGCAGCTCGTCCGCACGATCCGCGGAGGCCGAATCGGGATCGAACATGGCCTCGAACAGTCCGACGAACAGCTGCGCGATATCCGGCGAGGCGAGCAGAACGCGAGCGATATTGGCCTGACTGTACGGAAAGTCCGCCTGCTGCAAGTACTTCGAATAGGCGCGCAGAATCGACACCGACCGCCACTGCAGTCCGGCCCGTAACACCAACTCGTTGAGGGGATCGCTTTCCGCCCGGCCGTGCCAGAGGGCGTCGAACGCCTCGGTGAAGCGCTCGCGTAATCCACGTTCCTGCGCGTCGAGGAGATCGAGCCGGTCGGCGGTTTCCACCAGCTCCGCATCCATGTTGCGGTCCAACGACATTCGCAGCAGGTCGGGTCGGGCCTGCAAACCGAAATCGTAGATCCACGCCCTCCGGCCGTCGCCGAATTCGACCTCGTAGGGCCGTTCGTCGACCACCTCGACACCCAGGCTCTGCAACAGTGGCAACACCTGGCTCAGCGAAATACCGCTGCCGACGTACAGAGTGAATCGCCACGACCCGGGCGCGGCGTCCGGCCTGCGATACAGATGCTGATCGATGGTCTCGCCGGCGAGGCGCTCCAGCCGCACGATGTCGGCCAGCGCCCGGGAAGGTCCGAAATCCTCCTTGTACCCGTCGGGCAGTGCGGCCGCATACCGTTGCACGACAGCGGGATCCAGCACGGTGGACCGAGCCACCTCGTCGCGCAGATGATCGTCCCAGGTGCGGCTGGCCTCGGCGAGCATATTCTGAATCCGCAACCGGTTGGCCTCGGAGGTATCGACCCGAGTGCCCGGTTCGGGCAGATGCACGGTGAAATACACGCTGGCGAGCTCGTTTTCGGACACGCGCGCCGAGTAGTCGATCGATACACCGCCCAACTCGCGAACCAGGATGTCCTGGATCTCGAGCCGAACCCGGGTGGTGTAGCGGTCGCGCGGCAAATACACCATGGCGGCCACGAAACGACCGTAGGAATCCTGGCGGAGGAACAGCCGCACCTGTCGACGCATGCCCACGCTGAGCACGGCGCTGGCGGTCCGCCGCATCGTGTCGATATCCGAGGAGAACAACTCGGTACGTGGGAAGGACTGGATCACCTCGAGCATCGCCTGGCCCGAGAACGATTCGAGATCGAATCCGCATTGTTCGATCACGGTGCGCACCCGGCGCGCGATCACCGGAATATCGAGCACGTTCTCGTGCAGGGCGGCGACGGTGAACACACCGATGAACAGATGTTCGCCGACGACCGTGCCCGAGGCGTCGGTTTCCGCGACACCGATGAAATACGGATAGACCGAGCGGTGCACCGTCGCCGGGACCAGCCCCTGGGTGAGCATCAGCAGCGGACGCCGGCCGCCGTCGCCCGGAACCTGGAAGTCGGTCCCGACGTTGGGTCGCAGGACACCGAGGCAACTGTCCGGCACGACAACGGATTTCGCTTCCGCACCGGCCGCGGGGCGACGCTGGAAGCGGGCGTAGCCGAGGAGGGTGAAATGCCCGTCTGCCAGCCAGCGGAGCAGATGCGCGCAGTCCACCAGGTCCGTGACCGGGTACGGCGAGGATCCCGCATCCGCGGTCCGGATCAGCTCGCGGGCGAGGCGATCCTGCACCGCCCGCATCGCTTCGGTATCGCCGATGACCTGGCGTACGTCGGTGAGCACATCGGGCACCTCGGCCTCGATGCGCTCGAGGACGTCGCGGCTCGTGGACGGATGCAGCTGCACGTGAATCCAGGATTCGCGCAAGCCGGTGACACCGTTGCCGTCGACCTCGTGCGGGGCCGCGGAATGCAGCCGCCCCTCGTCGTCGCGCATCACCTCGAAGATCGGATGGATCACTTCGCTGACGGTGGCGCCGATCCGGGTCAGGGCCGAAGCCACCGATTCGACGAGCAGACGCATATCGTCGGTGACCAGTTGCACCGCCGCCCCGATGCCGCTGCCGTCGTCGGGGTGGTACACCCGCACGCGCGCCGCGCCCGGGGGACGTTGCAAGCCCAGTTCGAGATGCCGTCGGAAGACCAGCGCCGAACTTCCGGTGATCGCACAGTCCACATCGCCGGCATCCACGTGACGGAAGTACGCCGATTCGAGCGTTGCGAGTTCTCCCCGCAGCGGCTCCGGCAGACTCTCCGCCCACGCGTTACTGGACAATTCGGACGAGACCGTCATTTTTTTCGCCAACTCCCTCGGATTCGGTTCCGCAACAAAGTGACGCCGGGGTCGAGAGTAGCTGGGTAGCCGAGGCGCCGGGGTGTATTCCTTCTAAACCCTCGGCGACGCTCAGCTACCTCGAACGGGCCGGTTGGTACGCCCGTGTTCGCAGCCTACGCCGAGACCCGGGTAGGCCGCGATGACGTTGCGCCCCTGAGAGATTGACGCACGTCCGGGTGGTCGGTCGACTGCGCGAGCCGAAAGGTCAGTCGCGAGTCAGCTTACGGTGAGTAACGCGGTGCGGACGGGCCGCCTCCGGGCCCAGGCGCTCGACCTTGTTGGCCTCGTATGCCTCGAAGTTGCCCTCGAACCAGAACCACTTGGCCGGATTCGAGTCGTCGCCCTCCCACGCGAGGATGTGGGTACACGTGCGGTCGAGGAACCACCGGTCGTGGGAGATGACGACGGCGCAGCCGGGGAAGTTCTCCAGCGCGTTCTCCAGCGAGCCGAGAGTCTCCACATCGAGGTCGTTGGTGGGCTCGTCGAGCAGGATCAGGTTGCCGCCCTGCTTGAGGGTCAGCGCCAGGTTCAGGCGGTTGCGTTCACCACCGGACAGCACACCGGCCGGCTTCTGCTGATCCGGGCCCTTGAAGCCGAAGGCGGAAACATAAGCGCGCGAAGGCATCTCCTGATTGCCGACCTCGATGTAGTCGAGCCCGTCGGAGACCACCTGCCAGACCGTCTTCTTCGGGTCGATGCCGGCGCGGTTCTGGTCGACATAGCTCAGCTTCACCGTGTCGCCGACCTTGACCTCGCCGCTGTCGGGCTGCTCGAGTCCGACGATCGTCTTGAACAGTGTCGACTTACCGACACCGTTCGGGCCGATCACGCCGACGATGCCGTTGCGCGGCAGGGTGAACGACAGATCCTTGATCAGCTGCCGGTCGCCGAACCCCTTGTCCAGGTGCTCGACCTCGACCACCACATTGCCCAGGCGCGGGCCGTGCGGAATCTGGATCTCCTCGAAGTCCAGCTTGCGCATCTTCTCCGCTTCGGCGGCCATCTCCTCGTAGCGGCCGAGGCGGGCCTTGTTCTTGGCCTGGCGAGCCTTGGCGCCCGAACGCACCCAGGCCAGCTCCTCCTTGAGCCGCTTCTGCAGCTTCTGGTCCTTCTTGCCCTGAACCTCGAGTCGCTCGGCCTTCTTCTCCAGGTAGGTGGAGTAGTTGCCCTCATAGGGGTAGGCCCGGCCGCGGTCGAGCTCGAGGATCCAGCCGGCGACATTGTCCAGGAAGTACCGGTCGTGCGTGACCGCGAGGACCGCGCCCTGGTACTGGGCCAGATGCTGTTCGAGCCAGTTGACGCTCTCGGCGTCGAGGTGGTTGGTGGGCTCGTCGAGCAGCAGCAGATCAGGCTTGCTCAGCAGCAGCTTGCACAGCGCCACCCGGCGGCGCTCACCGCCGGAGAGGTTGCCGACCGGCTCGTCCGGCGGCGGGCAGCGCAGTGCGTCCATGGCCTGCTCGAGCTGGGAGTCGATATCCCACGCGTCGGCGTGGTCCAGGTCCTCCTGCAGCTTGCCCATTTCATCCATGAGCTCGTCGGAGTAGTCGGTGGCCATGAGTTCGGCGATCTCGTTGAAGCGGTCCAGCTTCACCTTGATCTCGCCGAGGCCTTCCTCCACGTTGCCGCGGACGGTCTTCTCCTCGTTCAGCGGCGGCTCCTGCTGCAGGATGCCGACCGTGGCTCCGGGCGCCAGGAAGGCGTCACCGTTGTTCGGCTGGTCCAGTCCGGCCATGATCTTCAGCACGCTCGATTTACCGGCGCCGTTCGGACCGACGACGCCGATTTTGGCGCCCGGAAGGAAGTTCAAGGTCACATCGTCGAGGACGACCTTGTCGCCATGCGCCTTGCGAACTTTCTTCATCTGGTAAATGAACTCAGCCATGTAGGAAAGCCTATCGGTGTCGGAACCAGTGGGTCGAAACGGAGGACCGCGCGAGCGGAGCAGAGGTAACGGTAGTCATCCGGCGTCGGCGGCCGCCGCGGAGACCGGCTCGACCGTAGTCGATCCCTCGCCCGTGGCAGGTCCGGACTCGCCCGGCGGCGCCTGTGGCACCGCGTCGTCCCCTTCGGGGACAACGTGTAGGTCCGGGCCGGAGTTCCGGGCGCCGCCCCGCCGCAGCACCGGAGCGGCACAGCGGCCCAGGTCGGGCCCCAGCGCGGCGGCTCGCATCTCGAGATCGTGGCGTTGCACACCTTCCCTGGTCCGGTACTCGTTGGTGCGCAGCTGACCGTAGGCGATGATCGGATCCCCTCGACGGATGGACGCGTCGACCCCCTCCACCAGGCGGCGCCAGCAGGTCACCGTCAGAAACAGGGTGCCGCTGTCCACCCATCCGCCGGTATCGCGATCGAAGCGGCGAGCATTGCTGGCCATCCGGAAGCTGATCACCTGTTCACCACCCGGCAGGCTCCGCCGTACGGGATGTGTGACGACGGTGCCGATAACGGCGGTATTCGCCTCGTACATGGTTGTCCCCCTTCGCGATTCGACTGCGCCCCCGTCCGCGGCGCCCTCGGCCGACGTGACCTACTCAGCGTCGCCGATGCCGCGACGCCTCACCAGCCCCGGATGCGAATATGTGGACAACTCGCGTGGGTGTGAACAGGACCCGTTCCGGAGTCCACGTGGTCAGAGGTTGCTCACGTCCGTATTGGCGCCGCACAGCACGATCACCGGCCGCTCGCCGGGCTCCGGGACATAGGCCCCACTCTGTACCGCGGCCAGGGCGACCGCGCCCGCCGGCTCCACGACCAGCCGGAATTCCCGCCACAGATATTCGCGTGCCATCGCGATCGCGTCGTCGCCCACCAGGACCGAGCCGACGCCGTAGCGAATCGCGGTATCGAGCGCGATATCGCCGATCCTGGTGGCGCCCAGCGCATCCGCCGCGATGCTGTCGACCGGCACATCGACCGGGCGCCCCGCCGACAGCGCCGCGTACAGCGTCGGCGCGCCCTTGGGTTCGACGCCGATCACTCGTGACCGCGGGCCGAGCGCGATCGCGATACCGGCCATCAGGCCCCCGCCGCCGACCGCCATCAGCACCGGCGGCCGTCCGCGCACCTGACGCTCGATCTCGAGCCCCACCACACCGGCCCCGGCAACCACCGCCGGCAGATCGTAGGCGTGCAGTTGCAGCGCGTTCCGATCCGCGGTCACCGCGTCGGCGTGGCGTTTGGATTCGGCATAGGTCGTTCCGTGCCACAGCACTTCCGCGCCGTATCCCCACATCGCCGCGACCTTGGTGTGCGGTGCGGTTTCCGGGACGACGACGGTACAGGGGCGGCCGCGCAACGCGCAGGCCAGCGCCGCGGCGATCCCCGCGTTGCCACCGGAGGCGATCACCACCGGCCTGCCGTCGTCCTCCGACTGCAGCAGCGCGTTGAGACTGCCGCGCACCTTGAACGTGCCGCCGTACTGCAGATGTTCGAGCTTCAGAGTGACCTTGACCGGCCCCTCGGGACCGGCCACCTCGGTGTGGAATACGGGCGTGACCCGCACGTCGTTACCCAGCCGCTCGCAGGCGGCCCGGATATCGGCGCGAAAAAGGCGCGGGATCTGCGCGGGCGCCTCGGTCACGGTTTCACCTCGCGGTCACGTTTGGCCAGTTCGGCGAACATGGCGTTGTGCGCGGCGAGGGCGGCGTCGTGGTCGCGCTCGGCGGCCCGGTCGAAGCGCTTGGCCGTGCGGTTGTCGCTGCGCGACCATTGCACCAGCAGCGCCAGCATCACCAGGACCAGCGGAATCTCACCGCTGGCCCAGGCCAGCCCGCCGCCGGTGCGCTGATCGCCGAGCAGATCGGTGTTCCAGCTCAATCCGAGCCCGCGATAGAACCACTCGCCCATCACCGTGGTCATGCTCATCAGCGCGACGCCGAAGAAGGCGTGGAACGGAAGCGATCCGAACACCATGCCGACCTTCGTGAGCGGCTGGACCTGGCGCGGTTTGGGGTCGATACCGAGAACGACCCAGTAGAACAGGTAGCCCGACACCAGGAAGTGCAGATTCATGGCCAGATGGGCGCCGTGCTCGCCGACCACCGCATCGAAGATGCCGCCCAGATACAGCGCGTAGAAGCCGAGGATGAACAACGCCGCAGCGACAGCCGGCTGGGTCAGGAAACGCGAGACCGGGTTGTGTACCGCGGCAAGCACCCATTCCCGCGGCCCGGGCGGTGCGTCGCGGCCGGCAGCGGGCAGGGCGCGCAGAGCCAGCAGCACCGGGCCCCCTAGTGCGAACAGCACCGGCGCGAGCATCGACAGCAGCATGTGCTGGGCCATATGCACGCTGAACATGGCCGGGGCGTACCGGCCCACCCCGGAACTCGTCGCGATCAGCAGCACCGCACAACCGCACAGCCACGCCACGGTCCGCCCCATCGGCCAGGCGTCGCCACGTGCGCGCAGGCGCCGCACGCCCACCAGATACAGCACCGCCAGCACGATGGCGAGGGTGCCGAACATGATGTCGAAGCGCCAGTCGAACAGGATGCGGCCGACGGTCGGCGGCCCGGCGAGGTTGTAGCCGAGTTCGACCTCCGCGGGCGAGGGCACCCGTTTGAGATCCGGCGGCGGGGTGCGGCCGAGCCCGACGGCCAGGCCGATCGTGGCCGCGAAGATCAAGATCTCGACTCCGGCGTAACTGATCAAGGCCGAGCGGTCGCGGGGATTGTCCGCCAGCGCCGGAAGGGCGCGGCGGCGCTGGAGGAATCCGGCGACACCGAGCAGGCAGAGTGCGACCGTTTTCGCGATCACCAACCGGCCGTAGGTGGTGGTGAACAGTTCATCCCACGGCACCCGCACCCAGGCGTTGAGCACCCCCGACACCGCGACGACCGCGAACGCGCACGTCGCCACCAGGGAGAATCGTCGTGCGGCGAGACCGGTGTACTTTCCACCGCGCATGGCATAGGCGAGGACCGCGAACAGTCCGCCGACCCACACGGCCATGCCGACCAGATGCAGGATCAGGCTGTTCGTCGCCACATCGTGGGCGCCACCCGACGACGAATGTCCGGTCAGCGCAACCGGAATCAGGCACAGCAGCGACCAGGCGAACAACACGGGTGTCCAGCCCCAGCGCAAGGCCAGCCGGCAGCCGATGGCGAGCAGAATCGCCATGATCGCGGTGGCGCGCCAGGATCCCGCGACATCGACCTTGCCGATGGCATGCCAGATCTGATCGGGCCGCAACACCGAGCGCACGGGCTGGCCGGTGGTGTCCGACAGCGTCAACGGCACCAGCAGAGCCGAGGTCACCGCCCAGGCCAGCGCCGCGATCCCCGCGCGACGCAAGGCTCGGTAACCGCCGACATCGAGCAGACCATCGCGCTGCGGTGGGCACAGGAAGGCCGCGAACAGCAGCGACCCGACCGCGATCGCGGCCGAGAAATCGGCCACCGCCCGCACTGCGGGCAGACCGTAGGTGGTCAGCGGGCCGGGGTCGGGAATGCCGAGCAGAGTCAGCGCCTGCGCCGCGGACAGACTCACCACGATCGGCGCGACCAGCGCGGTCAGACCTACCGCCACCACCGCCAGCACCGGGAACGCCGTCGCCTCCGGCCGCACGGCCTGGGGGTCGGCTTCGACGGGCGGGTCCTGCGGTGACGACATACTATTCAGCGTAGTTGGCGGCCCACCTCACAGCCTTCCCGGCCCGAATCCGCCCCGCTCGCTGTGACGAGGGCGACAGTCGTCCACGGCGTTGTCGATGACCAGCACCGATCTGGACGCTCGCTATAATCAACTCGCTGGACACGCTGCCCCAAACCGGGCATGGTGTTTGGTACTGCCATGCCTCCGTAGCTCAGTTGGATAGAGCAAGGGCCTTCTAATCCCTAGGTCGCAGGTTCGATTCCTGCCGGGGGCGCTTTACCACTCTGACCTGCGTATACTCCGGGTTGGACTGTGGTTACCCACTCGCTTCGACGGCTAAACACCCAGGAATTTTTGCGGAAGGTCGGTCGCCGGGCGAGCCTCGCACGCCGACGGGCAGTGAGCGCCGCATCCCACACCCCCGAGTCTCCGGCCGCCCTTCGGCCTGTGCATCCCGCCGGGAAAGCCTGCGTTAGCCAGCCAGTCGATTATTCGCGGTTTCAGGCAGGTATCGGCCGCTCTGTTCCGGTTTCCCACCGGATGCCAGCTGATAGCCTTCCCTCTAGTTGTCGCCGGGCGTTCCACTCGTGGAAGGGGGTGGCGTGCACGATCCCGATCCACCGTTCCGGCCGATCCACCGGAGCGACGGGTATCTCCCGCTGGAGGACTACGGTCTGATCGGAGACGGTACGACGGCCGCGCTGGTCGGGATGGACGGTTCGATCCCGTGGCTGTGCCTGCCGCGCTTCGACACCCAACCGCTGTTCTGCGGGCTGCTCGACCATGCCCGCGGCGGCCACTTCACCGTCGCGCCGGCCGATCCTTTGGAAGGTCGCCAGCGCTATCAGCCGGACACCGGCGTGCTGGAAACCGAATTGCGCAGCGCCACCGGCGTTCTCCGAGTGACAGACGCCATGGTAGTGCGCCCCGGCTCCGATCTCGGCGACGACGCGCCCGCCGATCGCTCGGAACTGGTTCGCTCCGCGATCGTCGTCAGCGGGCACGTCCGGGTGGCGGTCGAGATCGCGCCGCAGGGGGGTGCGCAGTTGCGGCCGGTGCTCAGCGGGCTGGAGATCCGGGTCGCCTCGCAACCGAACCTGCGGCTGCATCTGCGCGCCGACCGGCCGCTGGACGGCGTGCACACCACCTTCGACCTGGTCCAGGGCGAGCGGCTGGAGCTCGTGCTGTCGTGGGGGCGCTTCCACCGCCACCATCGCTTCGACGCCGCGGCGATGCTGCGCCACACCGCCGACGCCTGGCGCTCGTGGATGCGGACGTGTGTCTACGACGGTCCCGAGCAGGCACTGGTCCGGCGCTCCGCGATCACGCTCAAACTCTGCGACCACTGGGTGAGCGGATCCGTCGTGGCGGCACCCACCTCGTCGCTGCCGGCGCCCATCGGCGGCGTCCGCAACTGGGACTATCGCTACGTCTGGATCCGCGACGCGTCGTATGCCGTCTATGCCTTGCGCCGCATCGGTTTCCGCAACGAGGCCGACGCCTTCCTGGGCTGGGTGCTCGACGCGTTCGAGCGCAGCGGCGAGCCACGCATCATGTACGACATCGACGGCGATCCGGTTCCGGACGAGATGGTGGACACCGGCCTGGAGGGCTACCGCGGAAGCGGGCCGGTGCGCTGGGGCAACGGAGCCACCGACCAGCGCCAGCACGACGTCTACGGCGAGATCCTCGACTGCGCCGACCAATGGCTGCGCACCGGCGGTGAGTTGCAGCCGCTGCTGTGGTCGAATCTGTCGGATCTGGCGGAGGCCGCAGGCCGATCGTGGCAGGAGCCGGACCAGGGCATCTGGGAAGTGCGCAGCCCGGGCCGGGTTTTCACTTATTCCGCGGCGCTGTGCCAGGTGGCACTGCACCGCGCCGCGTCGATCGGGGAACGATTCGACCTGCCGGGTCCCGTCGCGATGTGGCGCAGTACCGCGAACGAGATCCGCGAGGCGATCCTCAAGAACTCGTGGGACGAGCGGGCCCACACCCTCAGCGCCCATCTGGATGGTGGCGGCGAGTTGGATGCGAGTTTGCTGGCGCTGCCGCTGCGCCGCGTCGTGCCCGCCGATCATCCACGCATGACGGCGACGACCGAGGCGGTGGCCGATCGGCTCGGAGCCGGCGACGGACTGTTGTATCGCTACCTGCACGACGAATCACCGGACGGCCTGCCCGGCAACGAGGGCGCGTTCGTCCTGTGCAGTTTCTGGATGGTCGACAACCTCACCGCGCAGGGACGGCTCGAGGACGCCGAGCGGCTCTACACCTCCCTGTGTGCCCGCGCGAGCACCGTCGGCCTGCTCGCGGAGCAGATCGACCCGACGACCGGCACGTTCATGGGTAATTTTCCGCAGGCGTTCAGTCATATCGGCATCATTTCCAGCGGGGTGAAACTCGCGCGAGCGAAGGCAGGTGCGACATGATCACGCGTCTGGCCGTCTTCGGCGGCACCGGTGATCTCGCTGGGCGCTACCTCTTGCCGGCCGTGGCCGCCCTGTTCCAGGCCGGGCATCTGGACAGCCGTTTCGAGGTGGTGTGCGCCGATCGCAAGGGCCGCAGCGACGAAGAGTGCCACGAGTGGGTGGTAGCCCAGCTCGAGGACCATGCCGCGGAGGCGGCGCCCGACGCCCGGAAGGCGGTCGCCGCCGCGACGCGGTACCGCAGGGCCGACATCCAGAACGCCGACGAGGTGGCGGCGGCGATCGCCGGCGACGGTCCGGTGGCGGTGTACCTCGCCCTGCCCCCGGCGGTGTTTCCCGCCGCGATCACGACCCTGCACGAGGTGGGACTGCCCGCGGGCAGCGGGATCGTGCTCGAGAAACCGTTCGGCGAAGACCTCGACAGTGCCGAGAAACTGAATCGGCTACTGGCCGATCTGGTGCCCGAGCGAGCCGTCTTCCGCGTGGACCACTTCCTCGCCATGACCACGGTGCAGAATCTGCTCGGCAGCAGGCTGGCCAATCGCGTCCTCGAATCCATTTGGAACAGCGCGCATATCGCCAAGGTGGAAATTGTCTGGGACGAAACCCTCACCCTCGAGGGCAGGGCCGGATACTACGACCACGTCGGCGCGCTCAAGGACATGGTGCAGAACCATCTGTTGCAATTGCTGTGCCTGATCGCCATGGAACCCCCGATCACGCTGTCCGAACGGGACCTGCGCGACCGCAAGGTCGATGTGCTGCGCTCGGTGCGTCCGCTGACCGATGCCGATGTCGCCGCCCGCACGCGTCGCGGACGGTATCTCGCGGGACGGATCGGCGATCGCGACGTTCCTTCCTACGTCGACGAGGAGGGCGTCGACCCGCGTCGCCGGACCGAGACCTTCGCCGAGGTCGAACTGACGCTGGACAGCTGGCGGTGGTCGGGAACGACCTTCGTGCTCCGCAGCGGCAAGGCACTCGGGACCGATCGCAACGAGGTCGCCGTCCATTTCCGCCCGGTCCCGCATATGCCCTTCGGCCATCAGGGAACGCCGGAGCCCAATGTGCTGCGGTTCGGGCTCGACCCCGAAAGCCTGTCGCTCGGTCTGACGGCCGTCGGCGCCACCGCCGGGACCCTGGTGCCGCTCACTCTGACCGCTCAGGTGCAACCGCCGGAGTTGCCGGCCTACGGCAGGCTCCTGCTCGACGTACTGAACGGTGACCCGGCCCTCTCGATCCGCGCGGACGAGGCCGAACAGGCTTGGCGCGTGGTGACTCCGATCCTGTCGGCGTGGTCGCGCGATGTGGTGCCGCTCGACGAGTATCCGGCCGGGTCGCAGGGACCGGCCGGCGCCGATACCAGCGAATGATCAACTGTGCCCGCGCAGACGCCCCGCCGGACGGTCCCGCCCTGCGTCGTCGTGACCGGAGTGTCGGGAACCGGCAAGACCACGACGGCCCGGCTGCTCGCCGCACGGCTCGACCTGCCGTTCGCCGACGCGGACGACTTCCATCCGCCGGCCAATATCGCCAAGATGACCGCCGGCATCGCACTGAGCGACGCCGATCGCGAACCCTGGCTGATGTCGGTGAGCCACTGGCTGCGCGACCGCCATCTCCGCGAAGACGGCGGTGTGGTCGCCTGTTCGGCGCTCAAACGCCGCTACCGCGACATCCTGCGCTCCGCCGCGCCGGAGACCGTCTTCCTGCTCCTGATCGCCGACCGGGAAACCCTCAGCGAACGCATCTCCCACCGCCACGGCCACTACATGCCGGTGTCGCTGCTCGAATCCCAGCTCGCGACACTCGAACCGCTCGAACCCGCCGAACGCGGCCTCATCCTGCACGCCGACCGGACGCCGGAAGCCGTCGCCGACCAGGCCGTCGCCTTTCTGACCGGATGATCTCTTCCCACGCGGTGAGCGATGCTCGAAACTGTCCCCGGAACGCCTGCGGCCCACCACATCCGTGATGTGGTGGGCCGGGTTGTGTCGTGATGGGTGGTCAGCCCGCGCTACCGCTGGCCCCCAGCGCAGCCAACATGTCCACGAGCACAGTCAGAAAGTCCATTCGGGTCTTACCTTTCGATTCAGCGGAGGGTGCCAGCATGCATGCCCAACGTTGCCGCAAGGTTATGCGCCGGTGAAGTCGAGCCGCCCGGATGAGAATGGAATATCCAATAAATGAGATTGATATTCTTACTCCATGACTGACGATCTCGGTGCGGCGGGGCTGCGATTCGAGCGCGACGGCGTGATCGGATGGTGCGTGATCGACCGGCCCGCAGCACGCAACGCGCTGACGCCGGCGATGTATTTCGGCATCAAACGTGCGGTGCACCTGGTCAATTCGGATCCGGATCTGGCGGCGTTGATCATCACCGGGACCGATGACGTGTTCGCGCCGGGCGGCGACCTGGGCGGGCGCGCCGAGCCCGGGGATGCGTTGCCGCCGGAGCTGTCGGGTCAGGATGTGCTGCCCTTCCTCGCCATCCGTGACAGCCGCGCTCCGGTGGTGTCGGCGGTGAACGGGATCTGTCAGGCGGGCGGTCTGCTCATCGCGATGATGTCCGATATCGCGGTCGCCAGCGAGCGGGCTGTGTTCCGGGTGCCGGAGCTACTGCGCGGCATTCCCGACGCCACCTTCGCCGCGGTGCTGCCCGCCCATGTCGGCGTGGCGGTGGCTCGGGATCTGCTGTTGTCGGCGCGGCGATTCGACGCGGACGAAGCGCGGCGACTCGGCGTCATCAGCCGGGTGGTGGCGCACGAGCGGCTACGCGAGGAGGCCGTCGCGGCCGTCTCCGAAATCCTGCAGACCGCACCGCAGGCCCGCGCCCAGGTGAAACGCATGCTGAACGAGCGCTACGGCAGCATCGACTATCAGACCATGTTCCTCGCCCTGGAAACCTCGCCGGAACCGCGGGAGGGAATGCGTGCCTTCATGGAAAAGCGTGCGCCGCAATGGATTCCCGAGGGGCTGCCCACGTCCGGCGAGCGCAGGCCTCAGGGCAGCATGCCGTAGGCGCGGGTGGGACGCAGACGCGCGATCACCCGGCGGTCGGCGACCATCGCGCGGCGATAGTCCGCCCAGTCCGGATGCTCGCCGCTGAGCGCCCGGTAGTAGGCGATCAGCTCCTCGACGGTGGCGTCGTCGGCGGTCGCGGCCACCGGGGTCAGTTCGACATCGGCCTCCAGGACGGCGTAGCCCCAGAAGTCGTCACGGGTGACGTGCAGGGCCGCCCACGGCTCCCGGCGCAGATTGGCGTATTTGGCCCGGTCCGCCGTGATGGAGATCCGGATGATGCCGTCGGGGGCGACCCAGTGGGTGACGTTCGACAGCTGTGGACGCCCGTTGCGGCGCAGGGTGGTCAGGACGGACCGCGAGGTCGTACGGGCGAAGTCGAGCGCGGTGTCGAGTTCCATACGCGCTGCAACCCCGGCCGCGCGGACACTGTTCCCGCACAGCCGCAACTCATTCCGACGGCGCGGCGGCCCGTGGCGCCGAGTCGGGCAGATGTACCAGCACCAGGCCGATGCCGGCGATCAGGAAGTTCTGCAACGCCGCCGAGGAGGCGTTGACCTCCTTGTTCGCCCACATCCGGAACCACTCCCCGCCGACGGTCAGGAACGCCCCCGCGAACAGCAGCACCGCCATCGTCCAGCCGATACTGGACAGCTTCGCCGCGGTGCCGGGTCGCACCGGCACCCGGCGTGGCCGCCCGCTCAGCTCCCGCAGCCAGCAGGCCGCGGCGACGAGCAGCACGAGAGCGATCGAGAACTCCCAGATCACCACAAGGATGTAGACGACCAGCGCGATGTCGCCGTTGGTGAGAGCACGCCAGTCGGTGCCCGGATTGTGGATCGTGGCCCGCATCGAGAGCACGGCGGCCACGCCGCGGCGATTGGTGACGGTGTCGGTGCAGTTGGTGATCGCGACGAACAAGTAGTAGAAGCCGGTGATCGTCGCGAGTACCGCCACCGCCGTCCGTCGGCTACCGAGCACGTCGAGAATTCCCGCACCGCCGATTCGCATGATGCTTACCTAAACGGTTCGGCGAAACCGCGTCAACCGCAGCGGCTTCCCATCAACGACCAAGTGCGAAGGGGCTTTTCGCCGTCGGGAGCCACAGCCGGTGCTAGGTTCGATCGGGTTCGCGGGCGACGAAGGTGATCGGCAGGCTCAGGGGCGAACGGGTGAGACCGGCGTGATACCGAATCTCCGCCCGGTCCCGGACGGCGATGTGATCCATGCGCCGCACGATCTCCTCGAGCGCCACGCGCAGGTTCAAACGGGCCAGGTTGGAGCCCGCACAGCGATGCGGGCCGGCGCCGAAGGCGAAGTGGCGGTTGCGAGTCCGGGTCGGGTCGAATCGGTCCGGATCCGGGAATTCGCCGGCGTCACGATTGGCCGAGGCCCAGTGGATGAGCATCTTGTCACCGGATTCGATGACGTGGCCGGCCAATTCGGTCTCGCGCACCGCGGTGCGGCCCACCGAGACGAACGGCGAATCCAGCCGCAGCAGTTCCTCGACGGCCTTCGGCATGAGCTCGGGGCGTTCGCGCAGCAACTGCGGAATCTCCGGTTCGCGGCAGAACCGCTCCACCATCAGTCCGAGCGCACCGGCGGTGGTTTCGAGCCCACCGAGGATGAGAAGTTGTACCGCTCCGATGGTTTCGTCCTCGGTCAGCGGCACGCCGTCGATCTCGGCGGCCAGCACCGCATCGACCACATCTCCGCGCGGCGGTTGCTCGCGCCGGGCGGCGAGAAAGCCTTTGACCCAGGCGTACAAGCCCTTCCAGCATTCGCGCGATTCGGGATGATTCGGAATCGACGACCGAGAAGCCAGTCGCGACACCGTATCGAGTTCGTCGGCGGGCGCGCCGATGGCGAGTTCGAAGAAGGCCAGACTGGGCAGCGGCCGCGCGAAGGCGTCCATGAATTCGCACTCCCCGTCGGCGAGGAAACCGTCGAGCAGGCGAGTGACCAGATCGCGCGTCGGCTGTTCCCAGTCGGCGACCGCCGCGGGGGTGAAGTACGGGGTGATCAGGCTCTTGTAGGCACGCTGTTCGGGCGGATCGACTTCGACAGGCAGATTGCGCACTACCCCCTTGGTGCCCGTGACCGACAGACCGTGCGCGGAGCTGAACACCGACCAGTTCTGCGCCACGCTCAGCACCTCCTCGTATCCGGAGGCCACCCAGAATCCGCCGTAGCGGTCGCTGTGCGCCACCGGGCACAGCTCACGCATGCGGGCCATCGTCTCCGGCAGTGTGGCGGCGAGTTCGGGTGCGAGGTGGTCGAACTGGCGCAGACACCAATCATCGGGCAGGCGTATGCCGTTCGGCGTTGTCTTCTCCATGGTTTCCCCTGGCGGCTCGGGCACCGAGTGGGCGCCAAATCACAGTAACAGGGTAAGTGATCACTTTCTAGCGGATGACCGGATGCCGTGACCTACCATGTGTTAGTAAGTTCTTACTCACAACCTGTCCGGCGGCGGCCGCTCGATGTGCCGTGGTCAGGAAGGATTTCCATGTCGACAAGCACCGGAGCAGTCGCTTCACTCCCCGCATTCCTCGACGGTCGCACCAAACGCCTGCTGATCGGCGGCCGTTGGGAGGCCGCGGCCTCGGGGCGCACCTTCGTCAGCATCGATCCCTCCACCGGCGCGGTGATCGCCGAACTGGCCGCCGCCGATGCCGTCGATGCCGACCGCGCGGTCACCGCGGCCCGCTCGGCGCTGGTGGGCCCCTGGCAGCACTTCTCCCCGCGCGATCGCCAGGCCCTGCTGTGGGCGTTCGCGGACAAGGTGCAGGAGCACTTCGACGAACTGCGCCTGCTCGAATCGCTCGATATGGGTTCGCCGCTGGGCCGCCGCCGGCCGGAGTCGCGCGCCTGGGAAGCCGAGGTGTTGCGGTACTACGCGGGCTGGGCGACCAAGATTCACGGTGAGACGCTGCCGAATTCGATTCCGGGCTCGGTGTTCAGCTACACGGTCAAGGAGCCGGTCGGGGTCGTCGCCGCGATCGTGCCGTGGAATCGCCCGGTCGCCAACGCGGTGTGGAAGATCGCCCCGGTGCTGGCCACCGGATGCACCCTCGTGCTCAAACCCGCCGAGGAGGCGAGCCTGGCCGCGCTGCGGCTCGGAGAACTGTTGAGCGAGACCGGGATTCCCGACGGCGTGGTGAACATCGTGACCGGCGACGGTGAATCCGCCGGCGCCGCGCTGACCGTGCATCCGGGCGTGGACAAGATCGCGTTCACCGGATCGACCGCGGTGGGTCGCGAGATCATCCGCTCCTGCGCCGACACCCTCAAACGCGTGTCGGTGGAACTGGGCGGAAAATCTCCCGACGTGGTCTTCGCCGATGCCGATCTGACGAAGGCGGTTCCGGGCGCCGGAATGGGCGTGTTCTCGAATTCGGGCCAGACCTGTTGTGCCGGGACCCGCATCTTCGTCGAGCGGCCGATCTACGACGAATTCGTCGACCGCCTGTCGGATTTCGCGCGGTCGCTCACCGTCGGCAACAGCCTGGACCCGCGCACCCGGATCGGCCCGCTGGTCTCCCGGCAGCAACTCGACCGCGTATGCGAATACCTGGCGATCGGCCCGGACGAGGGCGCGCGCACCACGGCCGGTGGGGCGCGCGTCGATATCGGCGATCTCGCCGCCGGCTATTTCGTGGAGCCGACGGTATTCGCCGATGTGCGCGACGAGATGCGGATCGCGCGCGAGGAGATCTTCGGTCCGGTCGCCTGCGTGCTGCCGTTCGACACCCTCGACGAGGTGGCCGAGCGGGCCAACGATTCCGATTACGGCCTGGCGGGCGGAATCTGGACCCGCGACATCGGCACCGCCCATCGGCTGGCGGCCCGATTGCGGACCGGCACCGTCTGGGTCAACACCATGCTGCTGTTCGATCCGGCGGTGCCGTTCGGCGGATACAAGATGAGCGGATACGGACGCGAGATGGGACCGCATTCGCTGGAGGAATACCTCGAGGTCAAATCCGTGTGGATCGATACGGATTGACCGTTCACGCCGGTGCCGCGCAGCGAATACCCAAGGGGCCGAGCAATATTCGCCGGCCCCTTCGGCACGCCGGAACGACTCGATCAGCTACGCAGCAGCCGCCCCGCAGCCGTGTCGGCCACATCCACGCCGTCACGGCGAGTCTGGACGCCGTTGACCCACATGTGCGCGACGCCGGTGCTGCGCACGACGAGCCGATCCGCTCCCCCGGGCTGATCGTGCACCCGCTCGATCGGGGTCGTTCCGACGGTCGCGGGATCGAAGGCCACCAGGTCGGCGAAATACCCCTCGCGAATCAGCCCGCGCTCGCGGATGCGGAAGGCGTGCGCGGGCTGACCGGTCAGGCGCCACACCGCATCTTCCAGCCCGATGGCCTTGCGCTCGCGCACCCAATGTCCCAGCAGATGGGTGGAGTAGCAGGCGTCGCAGAGCTGACTGGCGTGCGCGCCCGCATCGGACAGGCCCAGGATCGTGCGCTTGTCGGCGAGCAGATCACCGATCTCGTCGTCGCCGTCGTTGTCGAGGACCACGCGGAAGCGCGTCGACATCCCGTCGGCGAGCGCGACGTCGAGCATCAGGTCGAAGGCGGTGGTACCACGCTCGGCGGCCAAGCGGTCCAACGGGATTCCCACCAGGGCGGGATGGGCGACGGTTTCCTCCACGGCGACCTTGGGCCACCGATGCGCCCATGCGGCCAGCGTCGCCGGGCGGGCCCGCTCCCGCCATGCCGCGTCCCGGTAGAGCGCGGCGCGTTCCTGCCGCGGCCGGGCGAGGACTTCCTTCCACTCGTCGATCTCCCCCAGCGGCGTGGGGTCGGCGAGGCTGACCTGCATCACGATGGGCCGGCAGGCGATCTGCGGGTACACCTCACCGGGCAGCGCACCGCCGCGCTCCACCGTGCGCATGGCGGCGCCGGGTTTGTCGGCGCGCGCCACCAGCGCTGTCCAGGTGACCGGAATGCCGTAGCGCACGGACAGATCCGAGAACTGGTTGACGAACATGCCGGGCCCGATCGACACCTGCAGGATGCCCTTGCCCACCGCGCCCAGTTCCGCCGCCAGCGCGTCGACCTCGTCGACCTCGGCGAAGCGACTGGGCACCGGGCGGCCGAACGCACCCTGATGGGCCGGTTGGCGGGAGGTGGACAGTCCGACCGCACCGGCGGTCACCGCCTCACGGACCAGCGCGCGCATGGTGTCGAGTTCCGCGGGGGTGGCGGCGCGTTCCTCTCCGCCCAGGACGAACAGCCGCAGGGGCGTATGTCCCAGGAACGCACCGACATTGAGCCGCTTGCGGCGCCGCTCGAGGGCATCGAGATACTGCGGGAAGGTCTCGAAGCACCAGTCGATGCCGGCATTCAGCGCCTCCATCGACATACCCTCGACGTTTTCCAGTGTGCGCACGATGATTTCGCGATGCGGCGGCCGGGTCGGCGCCACCCCGAAACCGCAATTGCCCATGATCACGGTGGTGACACCATGCCAGCAGGAGGGCGTGAGATCGCTGTCCCAGAGGATCTGCGCGTCGTAGTGGGTGTGGATATCGATGAAACCCGGTGTGAGGGTGAGCCCGTCGAGATCGACGATGCGCGTGTCCGGTCCCGGCGTCAGCTCGCCGGGCGCGCCGACGGCGGTGATGCGGTCCCCGGTGATTCCCACCTCGGCGGCCCTGCCGGGGTCGCCACTTCCGTCCACCAGCCAGGCGCGGCGCAGCAACAGATCCATGGGTCCTCCCGGGGAGTGTGAATCAGCAAGGGGGTCGGACATTCTCACGCCCGGCGGGCGACGGCCAGCGCGTCCTCGAAACCGCGGTGCAGATGCTGGGGGGCGGGCTCGTTGCGGCCGAACACGATGGTGTCCAGCACGCCTGCCCGGATACCGGGCTCGGTCCGCGCCGCCACCCAGAAGTCCTCCCCGTCGACCACGGTCTCGCAGATCCAGGGGGCCATCTCCACGGCCTTGGCCCGTTCGGACTCGCTCAGACCGGGGCGCAGATATGTGCTGTGCACGACTTCGGAGGAGTTCGCGTCGACCGGGACGATCTGCCACAGCTCCACGTGCCGGCTGTCGAAGGTGAGGCTGGTGTTCGGAAACAGCGCGTACTGCAGGCTGATATGGCCCATCACGTCGCCCCACTGCTCGTCGGGCAGCTCGCGCAGTTCGTCGATCGAGCGCAGTGCGGAGCAATTGCGCAGATGCCGGCCGAACGGGTCGAAGGTCAGCACGCCACCGTAGGCGTATTTCGCCAGGGTCCGGCGGTGCAGAAAGCGGAAGTGGTAGTTCTCACGGAAGGTGTCGAGGGTGACCTTCCAGTTGGCCCCCACGCGGTGCACGTGCGGTTCGCCGTACAACTCCCAGTCCGCGAACTCGAGCACCGCCAGTTCGTCGGCCAGGCCGGGGCCGAGATATTCGTCGATGTCCACGGCAGGCCCCGGGCGCAGCGATCCGACGATCAGCCCGTACCCCTCGCTGACGGGCAGTTCGACAAGTCCCTTGCGCTCCAGGCACATTCCGGTGAAGGCGTCGTCCACGGGCACGGCGACCAGGCGGCCGTCGAGATCGTAGGTCCACGAGTGGAACGGGCAGGCGAATCGGCTGCGGGCGCCGCCGCCGTCGACCACTCGCACGCCGCGGTGGCGGCAGGCGTTGGCGAAGGCGCGGACGTGGCCTTCGTCGTTGCGGGTCAACAGGATCGGGACGCCGCACAGGTCGACGGTGCGGTAGGTGCCCGCGTGCGGAAGCGCGCCCGACAGGCACAGCACCAGAGGGTGGCCGCGAAACAGGACGTCGAATTCCTCGGCATGCCGCTGGGTCGAATAGATATCGGTCGGCAACTCGAGGATTTCCGGCGCCAGATCGGTGGTGCCCTCGTCGATGTGGTCGAGCAATCGGCGCGCGAGGCTGTGTTCCAGCGCTTGCCTGTCCATAACACACTCCACCCGAAACTCCGGACCCGAAGGACGGTCACCTCGGAGCTTAGTAGGTGATTACTTACTCCGCAAGGAAAGGTGAGAACCCGGTTCTACCTGGAGAGATCGCCGTGATCACGCCGAGCGGTGGATGCCGTCGCGAGCGCATTAGGATAAAGTGTGTACCCACTAACAACGCCGATCGGCACCGGCGTCGGCCCGGAAACGAGGAGGACTCGTGGCCAGAACCACGACGACCGGGAGTTCCACGATCCCGCCCACCCCCGCCAATGGCGCACCGCCGGTACGGCGCCGGCTCACCGCCGAGGCGCGCAAGAGTTCGATCCTGGCCGCCGCGCGCCGCGCCTTCAGCGAGACCGGCGATATGAACGGCACCACGGTCAAGATGATCGCTGAGCACAGCGGTATCAGCGAGGGAATCATCTACCGGCACTTCGAGAGTAAGGATCAACTGTTCTTCGAAGCGGTGGTGGAACCGCTCAAGTCGGCCGTCGACGATCTGGTCGCCGCGACCGCCGTCGTCGACCGCGATCAGCCGCTGACCCCGCAACGACAGCTGGAGACGCTCAAAGGTCTGTACCGCCAACTGATTTCGACGCTCGACGAGGTGCTGCCGCTCCTGGGCCTGGTGCTGTTCGGCGATCCACAGGTGGCCCGGCGGTTCTACCGGGAGAATTTCGCGGTCGCCATGGACCGGCTCGCCGAGGCGTGGCGCGAGGTCGAGGATCGTTACGGATTCCCCTTCGAATCGCCCAACATCTCCGCCCGTGCGGTGATGGGCATGGCACTGATGCAGGCCCTGGAAACCCGGCACGGCACCGCCAAGAAGGCCGACCGCGACCGGGCCGTCACATTGATCAGCGAGGGCACGGTCAAGGGATTCTTCCCGGTGATCGAGGGGGCCGAATCCGATGAGCCCACAGCATGATTCACCGCGCGGCACCGCGTCGCGCAACGGCTTGGAGATCGTGACGGAGTTGTCGCGCCGCTTCGCCGCCGGTGACGGCGCGGGCGCGCTGGCGCTGTTCCACCCCGACATCCGCATCGAACAACCGGCCTCACTGCCACACGGCGGCAGCTACCACGGACATGCCGGGGTGGCCGCCATGGGCGAATCGTTCGGACGGTACTGGGAGCGCAGTATCGACAATCCGCGCATCTTCGGCTCCGAGGAATCGGTGGTGCAGTTGACCACCCAGACCTGGACGGCCAAGGAATCGGGGCGGCACGCCACGGTCGACGTGGTGGAGCTGTTCTCCTTCGCCGACGGCATGGTCCGCGAGATCCGGGTGTTCCAGCAGGACACCCACGCCCTGCTGGAAACGCTCGAACCACGGTGAGAACCTCGGCAGCCGAACATCTTCCGGCTGCCGAGGGCGCGAGCTCAGGGCACGTCGACGACGACCGCGGTGCCCATCCCACCTCCCGCGCACATCGCCGCGACGCCGACCCCACCGCCGCGGCGCCGCAGTTCGTGCACGAGGCTCAACACCATCCGGGTTCCCGTCATCGCCACGGGATGTCCCAGACTGCAACCACTTCCGAGGACATTGACCTTCTCCTCGTCGAGCCCCAGCGCCCTGGTCGCGGCGACCGCGACCGAGGCGAAGGCCTCGTTGATCTCCCAGAGCGCCACATCGCCCACCGACAGTCCGGCGCGCGCGAGCACCTTCTCGATCGCGGGCGCGGGCGCCAGGCCGGTGTCCGCGGGCGCGACGCCCACCGACGCCCAGGCCCGGACCACGGCCAGCGGCTCGATTCCGCGCTCGCGGGCCAGTGCGCGGTCCGCGACCACCACCGCACCGGCCGCGTCGTTGATGCCCGCGGCGTTCCCGGCGGTGATGCCGAAGCCCTCGATCTCGGGATGCAGCGGTTTCAAGGAGGCCAGCTTCTCCAATGACGATGTGCGCCGGGGATGTTCGTCGACGGCGAAGGTGACCGTACTGCCGTCGCGACGGGTCACCTCGATCGGCACGATCTCCTCGGTGAAGCTGCCGGCGTCGATCGCGGCCACCGCGCGCTGATGGGAACGCAACGCCCACTCGTCCATCTGCGCGCGCGTTATCCCGGCCTTGACCGCGGCGTTCCACCCGACCGTGATCGACATATCCCGCACGGGTGCGTCCGGAGTTTCGCGGTGACTGGGCGCGAGCCAGTCCTCCTCCCATTCCTCGGAGCCCGGAATGCGCCGATTCACCGTCGGCGCGGTCGAACTCGACTGCACACCGCCCGCCACCACGATCCGATCCATCCCGGCGATCACCGAGGCGGCCGCGCTCTGCAGCGTGGACAGTCCGGAGGCGCAGTGCCGGTTGTGCGCGATGCCGGGCGCGTTCACCAGCCCGGCCTCGATGGCGACGTACCGGCCGATAGCCCCGCCGCCGTACAGCGATTCGCCGAGGATGACGTCGTCGACGAGGTCGGGTTCGACGCCCGCTCGGCGCACCGCCTCGGCGACCGCCGCCGTTCCCAGTGTGAAGGCGTCGGTTTCGGTGAGCGACCCCTTGTATGCCGTTCCGATCGCCGTGCGCGCGCCCGAAATGATCACGGCCTCATGGCTCATTGGTGCCACCCCGATTCTCAAATAAGTAAGTGTTCTCTAACTTAGATATCGTAACGACGGCCCGGCGCACGGGCAACGGCCCGCTTCGGCGGCAACGCGCCATCGGCCCGCGAGATTCTCAGCGCGCGGTGACCAACCGGCCGGGGACCGCACCGGTGGTTTCGTCGTGGTCGACGAGCACGTGTCCGTTGACCAGCGTGTAGTCGTAACCGCGTGCCCGCTGCACGAATCGCTGTGCGCCCAAGGGGAAATCGGCGGCCATCTCCGGGGCGAACAGGTCGAGATTCGCCAGATCGATGACGTTCACATCGGCGTACGCGCCCGGTGCGAGCACCCCGCGATCGGCGATTCCGAACAGATTCGCGGCATCGACGGTCAGTCGCCGGACGGCCGGGCCGATCCCCAGCAGTGCCCGATCCCGCACCCAGTGCCGCAGGAAATAGGTCGAATTGCCGGCGTCCATGGTCAGCGCGACGTGCGCACCCGCATCGGCGACGCCCAATACGACGTCGGGGTTGGTGATCATGCGCGCGACCGCGTCCAGATCCTGATTGAGCACCGGGTAGTACAGCAGTCCACGGCCGTTCGTCTCGAGCGTGTAGTCGATGAAGGCGGCCGCGGCGCCGACGCCGCGCCGCCGCGCCTCGGCTGCCAGGCTGTTGTCCGCCCCGACGTCGTAGGCGGCCGAACCCGGCGGCAGCAGATACATTTTCGCCGGATCCTTCGGCGCCAGCGGACCTGATGCCTGCGAGGGCAGTTCGGCTTCGGCGATCAGGCGATCGCGGACGTCGCCGCGGGCCAGCAACTCGAGCCGCGTAGCCGGCGGTTCGGCCATCACCTCGGACCAGGGGGGCAGTGCGTCGTACGGGGTGCGTCCGGCGATTCCGTAGACGATCGCGCTGCCGCGCACCGCGGTCATCGGGCGCAGATCGGCACCTCGCGCGCGGGCCCCGGCCGTCTGTTCCATCACCCAGGACCACAGTCCGGGACGCCGGTCGCTCTGCATGATCGAAAAGGTCAGGGGCCGAGCGGAATTCAGGCTCACCTGTTCCATCCACGCCATTTCGGCGCGGGAATTGGCACGGTCGGCGCCGTCGCGCTCGCCGATGCGCGGGACCACCTGGAAGGTCCCGCGCCCGCGTTCGGCGAGGACGCCGGCGATCGCCCACAGCTCCTCCACGTCGGCGAAGGTGCCCGGCACCGGCCGCCCGTCCGGCACGGTGTGCATATAGGTCCGGGAGGTCGAGAAGCCCAGCGCTCCGGCGTCGACGGCCTCGCCGACCAGTTCCGCCATCGCGGCGCGGTCTTCGGCGGTGGCGGGCGCCTCGTCGAGACTGCGCTCCCCCATCACGTAGTAGCGCAGGGCGGCGTGACCGATCAGCCCGCCGACGTTCACGCCGAGTTCGCGGTCGCCCAGTGTTTTCAGATAGTCGCCGTAGGTCTGCCAGCCCCAGTCCAGCCCGGCCATGATCGTGTCGGCCGGGATGTCTTCCACCGACTCCATCATCGCCGCCAAGTAGCCCTCCTGCCCCGGCCGCACCGGCGCGAAGGTGACGCCGCAATTGCCCATCACCACCGTGCTCACGCCCTGATAGCACGAGGGCGTCGCGAGCGGATCCCAGAACAGCTGGGCATCCAGATGGGTGTGCACATCGATGAACCCGGGGGTCACGAACCGGCCCGACGCGTCGATCACCCGGCGGCCGGAGCCGACCGCCGGGCCGATGTCCACGATCCGGTCCCCGTCGATCGCCACCTCCGCCCGACGCGGCGGCGCACCCGTTCCGTCGACCACGTTCCCACCGCGAATCACGATGTCATGCATGGTTTTCCATCCTTCCCGGTGCGGGCCGCCCGAGCATAAATAAGCAGGTACTCACTCAACATAACCCGGGAAACGCTCGCATATCACCGGGTACCGTGAGAAAGTAGGTACTTACTTGCTAGGCCCCGATCCGGATTACCGTCCGGAGCACTCAGCGCAGGAGTCGACGTGGGATCGATGGACGGCCGGACCGCACTGGTGACCGGCGCGAGCCGCGGCATCGGCCGGCGGATCGCCGAACGCTTCGCCGCCGAGGGTGCGGCGGTGGCGGTGGTGGCTCGCACCGCCGAACCGGGCGCCTCGACGCTTCCCGGTTCCATCGAGGAGGTCGTGGCGCACATTCGCGATCACGGCGGCCGGGCAGCGGCGATTCGCGCCGATCTGACGGTTCCCGCGGAGGTCGAGACGGTCGTGGCACGGGCCGAAGCGCTACTCGGGCCGGTCGACATCCTCGTCAACAATGCCGGGGTGAACTTCTACGGCCCGGCCCTCGACATCCGCCCGCACCGCTACGGCCTGATGTTCCAGATGATGGTGCACACCCCGTTTCGCCTGTGCCAGTTGGCGCTTCCCGGGATGATCGAACGCGGGCTCGGCTGGATCCTCAACATCACCTCCAAACAGGCGCGCCACCCCCTGGGGCCGCCCTATCCGGAGTGGGCCGCCGACGGCTGCGTGCCCTACGGCATGTGCAAATCGGCGCTCGATCGCCTGACCACCGGCCTGGCGGCCGAGGTGTACGGCACCGGCGTGCGAATCAACAGTCTGGGCACCTCCGGTCTGGTCATGACTCCCGGCGTCGCCGTCGTCTCCCCGCACACGCCGGACAACACCCCGGTCGAACCGGACGACGCCATGGCCGACGCCGCTGTGCTGCTGTGCACGTCCCCCCACGACACCGGACGCATCGTCTACAGCATGGAACTGCTCGGACGGTCCTTTCCCGACGGGCCGTGGGCCCTGTCGGCCACCTACTGAATCGCCCGACACCGGAGGACAGTCATGCACGTATCCGTCGATCCCGACCGCTGCCAGGGCCACGCCCGCTGCTGGGAGATCTGCCCGGAGGTCTTCGACCTCGATGACGAAGGGCACGGCCGCGCAACGCTTTCCAAGGTACCGGCCGACCTTCGGGACCGGACCCGCGAAGCGGCCGACAACTGCCCCGAACGCGCGATCGTCCTGAGCTGAGCCACCCGCTCTCGGCTACCGCCGGCGCATTGCGCGCCCGGCCTATACGTAAAGGTCCGCCGACCGTCACGGGGGGCGGACCTCGACGTACGCGGGCCGCAGCCGGCCCGCGACATGTCACGACTCGGGAATCGAGGCCGGATCGGCGGGGGTGAAGTCGTAGACCCGCGACGCATTGCCGACGGTGATCTTGTCCTGCACGTCCTGCGGAAGGTGCCCGAGCCACTTGCCGGCCATCTGCACGGTGTCCGGCCAGGTGGAATCCGAATGCGGGTAGTCGCATTCCAGCATCACGTTGTCCTCACCGATGATGTCCAGCAAGCGAATTCCCGCTTGGTCCTCGATGAAGGTGCCGTACACGTGGTCGCGGAACAACCGCCGGATATCGGTATCGAGATCGAAGGTCGCTTCGCCCTTCTGCTCGCCGCGTTCGTGCGTGGCGTTCATGCTGATATCGAACCGCGAGGCCCAGAACCGCTGTTTGTCGACCACCTGCTCGGCGCGTTCGAGGAAGTACGGAATCCAGCCGATGCACCCCTCGGAGAGGGCGATCTTGAGATTCGAGTACTTCACGAAATTGCCGCTGAACAGCCAATCCAGCAGTGTCCCCGCCTGGTTCGCGGCCGCGGAGTAGGCCATGAAGGCCAGCGTCGGCATATCCTCGGAGGTCCGGATCATATTCGAGGACGATCCGACGTGCATCGAGATCACGAAGCCGGTGTCGTCGCAGGCGCGAAAGACCGGATCCCAGAAGTCGGTGTGGATCGACGGCAGGCCGAGTTTGGTCGGGTTCTCCGAGAAAGCAATGGATTTCGCCCCCAACGCCGCGGTGCGCTCGATTTCGGCCGCGGCGGCGACGGGGTCCCACAGCGGGATGATCATCATCGGGATGAATCGGCCGGGATAGGCCTGGGCGAATTCCTCGAGAATGAAATCGTTCCACGCCCGCACGCACAGCAGCGCGAGCTCCTTGTCCTTCGCCTCGTGGAAGATCTGGCCGCAGTAGCGCGGGAGCGAGGGGAACAGCATCGACGACAGCACGTGCCCCTGGTTCATATCGGCGACCCGCGCCGCCGGGTCGTAACAACCCAGCCGCATCTCCTCGTAGGTGATCGGCTCGGGGGAGAATTCCTCGCGCTTCTTACCGGCCACGGCGTTGAGGCCGGTGGTGACGATCTGGCGATCCTCGTAGATCCAGAATTCCGACTTGTCCTCCCGGACGATCCGGGGACCGGTCTCGCGCCACTTCTCCGGCAACCGCTCCTGCCACAGCCGCGCCGGCTCGATGAGATGGTCATCAACCGATATGAACCAGCTGAACGACATGGGATCTCCCAACTCCGGTAACAAAGCGAATACTTACATACAAGGTAGCCCGATGCCGGGGCGGGCGCCAGGGCTGCCGGCGATTCGTTGCCCGGTCGACCGGTTCACACGATGACGGTGCGCACGCCCTCGGCCCGGGAGAGCAGCTGCACACCCTTGTTGATCTCGTCGAGCGAAATGCGATGGGTGATCATGGATTCCAGATCCAGGCGCCCCGCCTCGGCCAGCCGGATGAAGCGCGGGAAGTCGCGCAGGATCTGGGCCCCGCCGACCACCGATCCGGCGATCCGCTTGCCGGAGAACACCGTCGAGATCGCGGGCAGCGTCAGTACATCCGCGGTCGAGGGCATGCCGACCAGCGTCACCACACCCTCCACTCGGGCCATATCGATGGCTTGGGTAACGAGTTCGGGACGGCCGACCACCTCGAAGGTGAAGTCGGCGCCGCGCCCGCCGGTCAGCTCCCGTACCTGCGCGACCGGATCGCCGGCCTGCGGGTCGACGGTGTGGGTGGCGCCCACCCCGATGCTCGCGTCCCGGCGGCCGGGCATCGGATCGACGGCGACGATCGTGGCGGCACCGGCGATATGCGCCCCCTGGATGACCGACTGCCCGACCCCGCCGCAGCCGATCACCGCCACCGACGAGCCCGGGGTGACGCCGGCGGTATTCAGTGCCGCCCCGAGGCCCGTGGTCACCCCGCAGCCGAGCAGGGCGAGCTGTTCATCGGCCAGATCGGTCTGCACGGCGACCACCGACGCTTCGTGCACGACCATCGCCTCGGCGAAGGTTCCGCAGCCGCACACCGCGGCGGCACTGCGGCCGTCGGCGAGCCGGAAGCGTTGTCGCCGTTTGACTTCCGCGTTGAGTTCGCAATGGTTCGACATGCCGTTGACACACGACCAGCAGTGCCCGCAGGCCGGTGTCACCGAGGCGAGCACCCGATCGCCCACGCGCACCCGGCGCACCTCGGCGCCCACCTCCTCGACCACCCCACACCCCTCGTGGCCGGGCACGATCGGCAGCGGCAGCGGCGAGAGCCCGTTGATGACGGTGAGGTCGGTATGGCAGATGCCGCTGGCGCTCAGGCGCACCACCACATCGTGGGGGCCGGGTTCCGGCAGGGGCAGATCTTCGATTTCGAGGGGCCGGCCGACCTCGTAGGCGACAACGACTTTCACTGCGTACCTCTGACGATCGATTCGGATGCGCCGCGACTCCCGCCGCTGCGCCCCGCTTGTCAAGCGAGTGCTTACTCATATTAGGAGCGCGGCGAGTGTCTCGGCGCCGATTCGCCACACCGGAGCGGCGACGCCTCCTTCTGCCGCGGAATGCGGTGCGACCTTGACATCCTCTATCGCCGGTGCGAAGTTAGTAACTGTGTGCTCACTTACTCAAGGCACACTTTCCTGACCGCGGGCGATCCCGGAGGTAGCGCAGAGATGGAATACGGGTTGATCGATGCCGACGGGCACTACTACGAGCCCGACGACTGCTTCTCGCGCCACATCGAGTCGCGCTTCGCCGATCGCACCATCCGGGTGGAACGCGGCACGGACGGACTGGGTCGCATCTTCCTGCGCGGGCAGCGCACCTTCATGAGCGTGATGCCCGGCGACTACGCCTCGGCGCCGGGCGCGCTGCAGGGACTGTTCGTCGGCGGCGTCGCCGACGGATTCACCCATCGCGAGGTGGTGACCTCGAAGGACCACCCGGAATTCGCCGAGCGCGGTGCGCGTTTGGCCGTTCTCGACCGGCAGGGCGTGGATGCCACGATCATGTTGCCGACACTGGGTGTGGCCGTGGAGTACGACCTGCGAGACGACATCGAGCTCACCTACGCGAGTCTGCGGGCATTCAACCGCTGGCTCGAGGAGGACTGGGGATACGGCGCCGACGGGCGGCTGTTCGGCGTACCGATGCTCTCGCTGCTCGATATCGACCAGGCCGTGCGTGAGCTGCACCGGGTACTCGACGCCGGTGCGCGGATGGTGCATCTGTGCCCCGGCCCCATCGCGGGCCGCTCCCCCGCCGACCCGATCTTCGATCCGTTCTGGGCGACCGTCTCCGATGCCGGAATTCCGGTGGCCTTCCACGTATCCAACAGCGGCTACCAGCATTTCTACGGCACGCACTGGTCGGAGAACCCGGACAATCCGTCGCATCAGCAATCGCCGCTGCAATGGGCGCTGTGCAATACCGAACGCCCGGTGGTCGACACCTTGATCGCGCTCACCCTGCACAACCTCTTCGGCCGCCACCCGGGGGTGAAGATCGTCTCGATCGAGAACGGCTCGAATTGGCTTCGCCCCCTGTTCAAAACGATCGACAAGGCCGCCGCACTCGGCCGCCGCGGCCCGATGATCGGCGGCAAGTTGCCACCCCGCCCGAGCGAAGCACTGGCCGAACACCTGTGGGTCTGCCCCTTCCCCGAGGACGACGTACACGACCTGATCGACGCCATCGGCGCCGACCACGTCCTGTTCGGCTCGGACTTCCCCCACCCCGAGGGCCTGCGCGAACCACGCGACTACCTGCCACGACTGGAAACCTGCGATCCCGAAGTCCGCCACCAGGTCTTGCGCGGCAATACAGCGGGACTACTCGGACTGAACTGAAGATTCGAGCCTGCCACAACGGCAGCCGACGCCCCAGGCGTTGTGGCCGAACACACCGCATCGGCAAGCCGATCGCGAACCGATCGCGTCAGTCCAGCTGGCGCGCGACCTTCGTGGCGAGCAGTTCGTCCACCTGAGAATCGTCGAACCCCAACTCGCGCAGCACTTCCGCGGTGTGCTCGCCGACACCCGGGATCATCAGGCGGGGGCCGCCGGTCACGTCGGGGCCGGTGCGCAGCAGGGGGCCGATCTGTTCGAAATAGCCCCAGTCGGCGGTCCGATAACCGACGACCCGGCCGATTTGGTGGTTCACCGGATCGTCCAGGATGGCGTGGCGGAAGCGGTTGCGGTCCATCGGCTCGATGAGTTCGGCGAGGATGCCGAGTTCGCGTAGCCGGCGCACCCAGTCGGCGGCGGGGGCGGTCGCGAAGGTGAATTCGAGTGTCGCCTCGGCCGCGCGGGCGGCGCTGTCGTCGTCGCCGCTGCGTAGCGGGACGTAGTCACCCAAGCTCGGGCCACCGGCGGCGGCAGCGACGAATCCGTCCAGCTTCCACCAGGATTCGGCGTCGGCGACCACGAGTGCGAACCACTCGCCGTCGGAGCCCTCGTAGATTCGATAGCCGGGACCGTACCCGGTCTGCCGCTCGTCCAGCGCCGGGCCGGCGACGAGTTCGCCGTCGCGCACGAAAACACCGCAGTGCATGAGCATTCCGGCGCCGAGCAGACTGGTGATCACCTGCTGACCGCGCTGCTGGGTGGCCCGGGCGTAGAGACCCAGCGCGATGCCGGCGGCGGCGACCCAGCCGCCGGCCATATCGATCGGTATCCAGGTCGCGGCCAGCGGCTCGTTGTCCGCGCCGCCGATCGCCCGCTCGAAACCGGTCAGCGCCTGCATCAAGGCGTCGTTGCCCGGGTAGGCCGCCCGCGGGCCGGTGGCGCCGAAAGCACTGGCGTGGCAGTACACCGCGTTCGGATTCAGGCGTGCCACGGTGTCCGCGTCGATACCGAGCCGCTCCGCGACACCGACGCGGAAGTTGTGCAGCACCACATCGGCGCAGGTGAGCAGCTTCTGAACCACCGGCCGCGCCTCGGGAGCGTTGATATCCAATGCGAGACTGCGCTTTCCGCGTTGGCAGGCCGCCACCGCATAGGCGGCGGCCCGCATCGCCTCACCACTCGGTGGCTCCACCTTGATCACATCGGCGCCCAGGTCCGCCAGCACCTCGGCAGCCAGCGGCCCGGCGACGAACGCCGAGAAGTCCACGACGCGTAGGCCCTCGAAAAGCGCTGCGGCAGCGCGCGTTCGCGAGGCGCGAGGCAAACCCGAGGCCGGACGCAGCGGGTGGATCTCGAACGGCGAGCCGATCATCAGATCCTCGTGTCCGCGGTCGGAACGGGTGACGGCCAAACCGGTTGCGGCGGTGTACGGATCGCGCAGCACCTCTCCCGGCCCGAGCACCGGCTCGCAGGCCACCCCCGCGGCGCGCAGCCGCTCGACCCATTCCTCGCGCGGTCGTGTGGCGAACAACGACGTCCACCGCTGCGCGCGGGCCCGCAGTTTGCCGGTGGTCTGGTCGGTGTAGTACCCGTCCGGACTGGGTTCGTCGCCGAGGACCTCGATCACCGCCTGATACATGCCCTTACCGCCGAACCACACCTGCAGCAGTTCGCCGTCGGCGCAGCGGTAGAGGAAATTCGGGAAGGTCGAGCCGTGTTCCCAATACGATTCGACTTCGGGCGCGGCGCGTTCGGATCGGCCGATCATGCAGCCGAGGGTGGCCAGCATCCCGTCGTAGAGCGAGGTTTCGCTCCAGCCGCCCGTACCGGTGCCGACGCGGCGATGCAGCAGCGCGAATACCGAGGTGAGCAGCAGGAAGGCAGCCCCCATGCCGGACGCGCGCACCTCGGGGAAGATCGGCCCGGGACGATGGCCCCGCAATTGCGTGCAGAAGCCGGCCCGCGCCTCGACCAGGAGTCCGAAATCCTCGACCGTTCCGGCTGCGGTGCGACTCGGCCGGCAGCGTGCGTACACGAGCGCGGGATTACTTGCGGCGCACTCACGAAACCCCAGTCCGCGCGCCTCGACGAGATCCTCCGGACCGTAGACCAGCGCGATATCCGCCGTCCGCAACAACTCGGAAATTTCCGCCGCCTCGCTGGTGGTGAGGATGCGCTTGTCGCGATGCCAGACGCGGCCCCACGGCACCGCGGCGTCGATCGGCGCATCCTCGCCGACCACCCGCACCACACGTGCCCCGAGATCGGCCAGCAGCATTCCCGGCAGCCCACCGGCCAACCCCGGCCCGAGATCGCTGACCCCCACCGCGATCTCGACCACCGTCAAACCCGCGCAGGGACCTTCGCCACTCATATCAGAGCCCTTTCGAACAACCATCCGACGTCGCCGGGAACGCTGGACAAGCCGGTGAACCGACAGCCGGCGCACTCTGCGCGGGCACCCCCGCCGGAACCGAAACGCCCTCGGCCCCGGCACATTCGGTGTTCATCGCCCGACCCGAACGGGCAGTTCCAATCTCGGCAGCACCTCTTCGGCGGCCAGCCGAACCACGTCCAGCGTGTCCGATCGCGTCGCCGGCGCGATCACGAAATGCCGCACGCCCGCGTCGACGTATTCCTGCAGCCGCACCGCGACCTCGTCGGGTGTACCGGCCGGCGCGATTCGCAGCAGCATGTCGCCCGGTTTGCCGCCGTAGGCGCCACCGAGGAAATCGGCCACCTCGGCGCGGGCGCGGTCACCGTCGCGGCGAATCGAGCAGTACAGATACATCGTCCACTCGAAGCCGGTGAGGTCGCGGCCGATCGTCGCCGCTTCCTGCCGAATCGCGGTGACCGAGCGGGCATACGCCGACGGCGACACGAGATACGGCATCCAGCCGTCGCCCCGGCGTGCGGCACGACGCATCGCCGGAGCTTTGCGCCCGGACACGATCAACGGCGGGCCGCCGGGTCGCATTCTGGAGCCGTCGGGGCTGCGGACCGGGCGCAGATGCAGATCGCGGAATCGGAAGAACCGGCCCTCGTGATCGACCGGTTCGTCGCGCCACAGTGCGCGCAGCACATCCATCGCCTCGTCGGTGCGGGGGCCGCGTTCGGACAGCGGCACACCGACGGCCTCGAATTCGTGCCGGAACTCCCCGCCGACCCCGAGCCCCACCGACACCCGCCCGCCGGAACGGGCATCCAGATCGGCGAGTTGTTTGGCCACGATCACCGGCGGATAGAGCGGCAGCAGCAGCGTCGCCGTTCCGACCCGGACGCGTTCGGTCCATGCGACCATCAGCGACAGACGGGTGACGGCCTCACCGGTAGTACTCGGCGGCAGGATGTGGCCGCCCTGCCAGACGGATTCGATGGGCAGGCGTTCGGCAGCGGCCAGCCAGTCCCGATCCGGTTCCGGCATCGCGGCTGCCCCGAAGACGATGCGGTCGGCGGACATCCGACTCCTTCGGCGAGCAGTGCGCCGATGCCCGATCGGCACCGACCACACGAAGATAGCAAATGCTCACTTATCATGATAGTGGTTATAGGCAGCAACGACTCGCTCCTGGAGGCCGGATGAACGCGATACCGGGTATCCCGCCGATGGTCACCGAGGAGACCGAGCCCTTCTGGGTATGGGCCGCCGCCGGCCGTTTGCTGGTCGAACATTGCCCCGCCTGCGGAGCCGATTCCTTCCCGCCCCGGGGCGTCTGCCGCCGATGCCGGCGCCGCACACCGGAATTCGTCGAAATTACTGGTCCCGGAACGGTTTACAGCTTCACCGTGAACTATCAGCGCTGGCTGCCCGACCTCGAGGTCCCCTATGCGATCGTGCTGGTGGAATTCCCCGGCCGCCCCGGCGTGCGGATCCCCGGACGGGTGCGCGGCTGCGCGCCGGCCGAGGTGACGATCGGCATGCGGGTCGACGTCGGATTCGAGCCCGGCCCGGGCGGATACGCCGTCCCCAGCTTCCTCGCCCGCGACGACGGGACCGGGGTCACGCGATGAGTACGGACCTGTTCGAGCATCGCGCCGTGATCTCCGGCATCGGTCAATCCGCGATCGCCCGCCGGCTCGACCGCTCCGGCCTGCAACTGACCCTCGACGCCATCCTCGCCGCCGTCGCCGACGCCGGGCTGACCGTCGACGATATCGACGGCCTCGCCATGTTCCCCGGCGGAGGTGTCGCCAATGTGCCCGGCTACGCCAACGGCAATCTCTACGAGGTCCAGGACGCGCTGCGCATCACGACCCGCTGGCGCCAGGGTCTCGTCGAAGGCATGGCACTGCCGTTCTACGGTCCGGCGCAGGCGATCGCCACAGGCCAGGCCCGCCACGTGGTGATCTGGCGGACCGTGAAGGAGGGCAGCGCCGCCCGCGCCGCCGGTGGGCGCCCGGCCTACGGATCCACCAAACCCGCGGCCGAAGGCCCGCAGGCATGGCTGCTGCCGATCGGGATGCTGTCCCCGGTATGCCAGATCGCCCCGTTCGCTACCCGCTACATGTACGAATTCGGGCTCACCCGAGCGCAATTGGCGTGGATACCGGTCACCCAGCGCACAAGCGCCGCCCACAATCCCGACGCCGTCTACCGTTCGCCGCTCACCGTCGACGACTATCTGGCCGCGCGGATGATCTCCTCCCCGCTCTGTTTGTTCGACTGCGATGTGCCGGCCGACGGCGCGACCGCGATCGTGGTGTCCGCGGTCGAGACGGCCCGCGACCTACGCGCACCGGTCCGCATCGAGGCGATGGCCGGCGTGGTGGACGGGCGCCCGGCCTGGGACCAGTGGGAGGACATGGGCCGGGTGGGCTACGCGACCGCCGCGGACCTGTGGGCGCGTACCGCGCTGACTCCCGCCGATGTGGACACCGCCCAGCTCTACGACGGTTTCAGCATCGAGGCGGTGTGGTGGCTCGAGGCGATGGGCTTCTGCGGCACCGGCGAGGCCGGGGACTACATCGACGGCGGCAAGCGCATCGCGCTGGGCGGTGAGCTGCCGCTCAACACCTGGGGCGGTCAGCTCTCGGGCGGGCGATTGCACGCCGGATTCGGCCACACCGCCGAGGCGGTGCGGCAGCTGCGCGGCGAGGCGGGCGCGCGGCAGGTCGCCGGCGCCGAGGTCGCGGCGGTGACGAATGTCGGCGGAATCGAGTCCGGCGCAGCGCTTTTGACGCGCTGGTGAGGTAGCAGTACCGGTGACGGCGAAGGAGAGATGATCATGGTGGAGCGTCCGGGCCGCGTGGACGGCAAGGTGGCAATCGTGACGGGTGCGGGATCCACGCCCGGGCCCGGCATCGGCACCGGGAAGGCGACCGCGGTGGCACTGGCGCGGGAGGGCGCCGCCGTGCTGCTGGTGGACCGGTATGCCGAGCGCGCCGAACAAACCCTGCGGATGATCGAGGAGGAGGGCGGCAAGGCCGCGGTCTTCGCGGCCGATCTGACCGAGGCCGCGGCGTGCGAGGCGATGGTGCGCACCGCCGTCGACTCCTTCGGCGGACTGGACATCCTCGTCAACAATATCGGCCTCGCCGCGGTCGGCACGGTCGTCGACGTCTCCGAAGCGGACTGGGACCGATCCTTCGACATCAATCTGCGCACCGCGTTCCTCTCCTCGAAGTACGCGGTGCCGGCACTGGCCGAACGCGGCGGCGGATCGATCGTGAACATCTCCTCGATCTCGGCACTGCGCGGCGACGGCACGGTCGCCTACTCCGCGGCCAAGGGCGGCCTGCTCGCGATGACCGTCGATATGGCGTATTCGCACGGCCGCCAAGGGATTCGGGTGAACGCGATCGCGCCCGGGCACATCACGACGCCCATGGTGCTCTCGGTGTCGGCGCCGGGGCCGCGGGCCGAATTCATGAACACCATGCGGTCGGAGGCGGGTCTGCTGGGCACCCCCGGCGACGGCTGGGACGTGGCCTGGGCAGCGACCTTCCTGGCCAGCGACGAAGCCCGCTGGATCACCGGCATCACCCTGCCGGTGGAATCGGGCGTGCTGAGCGTGACGCCGCTGATGATGGCGCCGCACCTGCGCGGGGTCGCGGACCCGGACCGGCCCCAGCCCGGCGAATCCACGCCGCCCGCCCCCGAATCCGGCCACTGAGCCACCGACGCCACCGGGGGGCCGATCCCGATCGGGCGCGACAGACGGTTGTACATCACCCTCGCGATCTCTAGAGTAAGTAAGTGAACACTCTCATAGTTGAATAATCTTCCTGGTACAGAAGGAGTTCGGGATGGCTGACCCCGATGGCGCCGGAACCGCCCTGTGTGAGCGATATGCGGTCGCCGATGTCGACTCCCACATCATCGAACCGGCCGACCTGTGGACCTCGCGGATCTCGAAGAAGTGGGGCGATCTGGTTCCGCACGTCCGCTTCCACGAACGGCGGCAAGAGGATTACTGGTACATCGGCGACAAGAAGCTCTACGGCGTAGGCGCTTTCGCACAAGCCAAATGGCCCGAGTTCCCGCCCTCACATCCGAAGAAGCTCTCCGAGGCCTTCCCCGCCGCACTCGACGCCAAGGCGCGGCTCGCCTATATGGACGAGGTCGGCATCTACTACCAGGTGATGTATCCGAATATTCTCGGCTTCCACAGCCACGTCTTCCTGAACCGGATGCCGCACGAGCTGGCCACCGAATGCGTTCGCGCGTACAACGACTGGCTGGTCGAGTGGTGCTCGGCGGATTCGCGCCGGCTGGTTCCGATGATGATGCTGCCGTTCTGGGATATCGACGAATCGGTCACCGAGATGAAGCGGGCCTACGAGATGGGCCACAAGGGTGTGCTTTTCGCCGCTCGCTACGACAAGGTCGGCCTGCCCCGCCTGGTCGACGACTACTGGGAGCCGCTGCTCGGCCAGGCCCAGGACATGGGACTGTCGATGAACTTCCACGTCGGCTTCCTCAACTCCCCCGACGATCTCAAGGGCGCGGTCGACCAATCGCAGAAGCTCGACTTCACCAAGGAGAGCGCGCTGGTGCTGCTCGGGAATGCGCAGAACATCGCCGAGGTGGTGGTCAGCGGCGTCTGCCATCGCTATCCGAAGCTGAATTTCGTCTCGGTGGAGAACGGCGCCGGCTGGCTGCCCTTCCTGGGCGAGAGTATGGACTGGCAGTGGCTCAATGTCGGTGCGCACCACGAATATCCGGATCGGCTGCTGCCGAGTGAATACATGCGCCGCCAGATCTACGGCATGTACTGGTTCGAAAACCGTTCGCTGCGACCGGTGATCGGCGAACTGGCCGACAATCTGATGTTCGAAACCGATTTCCCGCACGCCACCAGCCTCTCGCCGGGGCCGGCCTCGGAATCACCGAGCCCGCGCGACATCATCGATCGTTCACTGACCGGAATTCCGGAGCAGACGGTCGCGAAAGTCCTGCAGCACACCGCGACCCGGCTCTATCACCTCGATCCGCCGCAGCGGAACTGACCCTGACGACACGACATCGGAGGGCGGCGTGAGCGACCATCGCGGCTCGCGCCGCCGACCGGACGCGGGTGTCCCGCACACGACAGGAGGCGGCGTGACCGATCGGCTGATGTACCGGGGTGAGTTCTACATCGGAGGTAGGTGGGTACCACCTGCCGGCGACGAACGCTTCGCCGTGATCTCACCGTCCACCGAGGAAACCGTCGGCGAGGTGCCGGTGGCCCGCACGGCCGATATCGATCGGGCCGTCGCGGCCGCGCGCACCGCCTTCGACGAGGGGCCGTGGCGCCGGCTGTCGCCCGGCGAGCGCGCCGGCATGCTCGCTCGCGCCGCCGAACTGCTGCGCACACGCGAGGCCGATATCGCGGCCGTGACGGTCGACGAGATCGGCTGTCCGGTCAGCCAATCCAGACAGGCACAGACCGGTATGGTCGCGGCGCTGTTCGACTATTACGCGGAGCTGATCCGCGACTTCGACTTCGAGCGCATCGTCACCGCCGGTGACCGGTCCGGCCTGGTCACCAGGGAACCGGTCGGCGTCGTCGCGGCCGTGGTGCCGTGGAATGCCCCGGTGACCCTGGCGGCGTGGAAGACCGCGCCGGCACTGGCCGCGGGGTGCACGGTGGTGATCAAACCGCCGCCGGAGTCGCCGCTGAGCAACTTCGTACTGGCCGAGGCGCTGGACGAAGCCGGAATACCCTCCGGCGCAGTCAATATCGTGCCCGGCGATCGAGAGGTCGGCGAGTATCTGGTCACCCATCCGGACACGGACAAGGTGGCCTTCACCGGGTCGACCGCCGCGGGTAAACGCATCATGAGCGTGTGCGGTGAACGGGTGAAGCGGGTGTCGCTCGAGCTGGGCGGCAAGTCCGCGGCGGTCGTCACCGACGACGCCGATCTCGCGAACGTCCTGCCCGCGATCGTCAAGGGCGCGATGCATATGTCCGGTCAGGTCTGCGGTGCGCATACCCGGGTCCTGGTGCCGCGCAGCCGTTACGCCGAGGCGGTCGACGCCGCGGCGGCGGCAGCGGCAGCCGTCCGGGTCGGCGATCCCCACGATCCGGCGACCTTGGTCGGTCCGCTGGTGGCGCAGCGGCAGCGCACCCGCGTCGAGCACTACATCGCTCTCGCCCGCGACGCCGGTGCGCGGGTGGTCACCGGCGGCGGCCGCCCGGCCGGGCTGCCGCGCGGCTGGTACGTGGAACCGACGATTCTGGCCGGCGTCGACAATGCGATGCGGGTGGCGCGGGAGGAGATCTTCGGTCCCGTGCTGTGCCTGATCCCGCACGACGGCGACGACGACGCCGTGCGTATCGCCAACGATTCGCCCTACGGCCTCTCCGGCGGGGTGTGGTCCGCGGACGCCGAGCGCGGACTGGCGATCGCCAAGCGGCTGCGCACCGGCAGCATCGCGATCAACGGCACCTATCCGCCGTTTCCCCGGGTGCCGTTCGGCGGCTTCAAGGAATCCGGACTCGGTCGCGAACTGGGGCCGGACGGACTGCACAGTTTTCTCGAACCCAGAAGTATCGGACTGCCGGCCGCACTGCGATCGGATGCCGGAAACTGAACGGCCGCAGCGTCGTTCGGCAGTTGTTGCGCGAAGGAAGTGGTATCCGATGCGAACCGGATCACGGATGTGCGGTGCGGCGTTCGACGGCGAGTCGTTCGTCCGCGCCACGGTCGAATCGGCCGGACCCTGCCCCGCACGCGCGGACTACATCGAAATCTGTTTCTCCACCACCGAGGGTCGCTGGAAGTGGTGCTTCCCGGAACCGGATCCGGCGGACTGCCCGGCGGAGCCGACCACCGACCTCGCCTTCACCCTGGACAACTACGGCGCCCAGGCACATCCGATCGTCGGCGGGCGCATTCAACCGGCGATCCTCAGCGCGGCGGCGCTACCCATGGTGCTCGCCGGGACCCCGGTGCACATCTCCCGGCGCCTCGTGGTCATGTGCCGCTGACCGGCGCGGCGGCACACCGTCGCTCAGCCGGACAGCACTATCTCCCGGGCGGCGAGAAACCACGATCGCTCGAACAGTTCATCGGGCCCGGTCGGGCCGTGCGCGCGGAACCAGTCGATGCGCGTGCGCAGGCCGGTGAGGTCGTCGAAGTAGACCTCGTTCACCGCGTCGTAGCCGGTGCGGGTCGCGGCCACCGGATGGTTCTGCACATAGGCGCGGCCGCGGGCCGAGTCGGGTATCGCCACTGGCGCGGCGCCCGGTCGCCGCACGGTGCCCGCATGTGCGGTCCAGCGTGCCGCGAATTCCTCCGGCGTCAGGTTCGCCGCCCGCACCGCGACCGCCATATGTTTCAGTCGATCACCACCGTCGTCCCATCGGTGTCGCAGCCAGTCGCCGCCGCGCAGAACCTGTTCGCGGGCAATCACTTCCGTCGCACGGGCCGGGAGCGTCACCGTCTCGGCCGCATCGCCGCGTCGAGAGCGCCACCGGTCGTGGCGCCGCAGATGCCGGATATCGCGAAACCATTCGGCGACCACACCGTCGTGCCGGGCATCCGGCCCGGTCAGATCGGGAAGGACGGTGCAGACCGCCACCCGGACCGGTCGCAGTCCGCTGGGTGCGTCGGCCGCCGCGGCACACAGCAGCGGCCACTGCCGGGCGAAACCGTCGAAGGACAGCTGCGGGGAGCGGGTGGCGAAACGCAGACGTTTGATCACGGCAACGCCCCGCTCGCCTCGGAAACCGCTCCCGCCGAACGGTGTTCGGCCCGCCATGCCGCAATTCCGGCGCGCCAGCGCTCGATACCGCGTTCCTTGATCGGGCCGTAGCCCTTGATCGTCGCGGCCGAGGCCGCCAACTCCACCTGCCGGTCGTAGGGCACGTCCGCGCCGGCATCGGTGATTTCGGCGACGAGCCGCGCGTATTCCACGATGACGGCGCGTTCGGCGCGCCGGTCGCGGTCCCATCCGAACGGGTCGAACGGTGTGCCACGCAGGCGTTTCAACCGTCGCAGTGCCCGGAAGGCGAGCGAATAGGTCCGGCCCGCCGGCAGCTTCCGCGCCATTCCCAGACGCCGCAGTATCGGCGGGTGCAGGTGGTAGGTCAGCGCGTAGCCGCCATCGAGCCCGAGCTCGGCCGCCACCGCGTCGTAGTCCGCGGCCAAGTGCAAACGCGCGACCTCGTATTCGTCCTTGTAAGTCAGCAGGGCGAACCACGACTCGGCGACCGCGCGGGTCAGTTTCCACTCCCGTGCGGCATCGTCGCGCGCGGCCGCGTAGCCGACGAGTTCGAGGTACCGGCGCGCACGGCCCACGCTCTGGTAATCGATCACCTGAGCGGTCCGGCGACGCAGCACCTCGCGGAGCTCGGACGGCAGATTACGCTGCACCACAAGTCTTTCCGCCGATGCAGTGGCCGCCGCCGTCGGCTCGTACCCGCGCGCGGTGGATGCCACGCGCTCGCCCCCCAACGCCGCCGCGACGGCGGCGGGATCGTGCACCAGCCAGCGACCCCAGTCGAACGCGAGCCGGTTGTCCGCCGCCGCCCGGCCGCGCCCCGCCAACGCCTGCGCCATATGGGCCGCCGTCGCCGGCACGCCACCCAGCTGAAAGGCCGCCCCCAGCAACACGACATTCGCGGGAAGGTGATCGGCGAAGATGCGCTCGGCGACGCGTCGCGCATCGATCACCGAGGTTCGCGGCGCGCCGATCCGATCGGCGATCGCGGCTTCCAATGCCGCCACATCGGGGGCCGCGGTATGGCTCTGCAACATCGCCGCGGTCGGCGTGACGGTCCGGTCGACCACCGCAACGGCCTGCCCCGCACGGGCTTTCGCGAGGTGTTCGGCGGTGGCGGCCTGCAGGATGTCGCCCGACAGGTACAGATCGGCGCCGCCACTGCTCACCGCCGCCGCACTCAGTCCCGCGCGATCGGCCGCCAGATGCAGATGCGACACCACGGCCCCCGCCTTCTGCGAGAGCCCGGTCTGATCCATCCCGCCGACCACCCAGCCCGCCGCCTCGGCGGCCCGCACGAGGATCCGGTTGGCGGTGACGATTCCGGTGCCGCCGATCCCGGTGAAGTAGATGCTGTAGCGCTCGCCGACCGCCGGCGGCACCGGCTCCGGCAACGATCCCGCCGGAAGTCGCGGCCGCTCACGCGGCGCTCGTTTCCGCCGGCGCCCAGCGGCTTTCGGCTCGATGGTGACGAAGGACGGACAGTCGCCGTCCAGGCAGGTGTAGTCACGATTGCACGAGGAATCGTGGATACGCCGCTTGGTGCCGAATTCGGTGTCCACGGGCAGCACCGACAGGCAGTTGCTCTTCGTGCCGCAGTCGCCACAGCCCTCACAGACCGCCTCGTTGATGACGACCCGGCGGGGCGGCTCCGGCAGCAGACCGCGCTTCCGCAGCCGCCGCGCCTCGGCCGCACACCGCTGGTCGTAGATGATCACCGTCACGCCGGGCACCGTTCGCAGCCGCTGCTGCACCTCGGCCAGCCGATCGCGGCCCAGCACCTCCACGCCCGGCGCCCATCGCGCGCGGCGGCCGTAGCGGCCGGGATCCTCGGCGCACACCACGATCTCGCGCACCCCCTCGGCCTGCAGTGCCCGCGTGAGGGCGGGCACGTCCTGCAGTCCGGTCACCTCCTGACCGCCGGTCATCGCGACCGCCGCGTTGTAGAGGATCTTGAAGGTGATGTCGGTTCCGGCGGCCACACTCGCGCGAACCGCGAGGATGCCGGAATGGGTCAGGGTGCCGTCACCGAGATTCTGGATCAGATGGGGCGCCGCGACGAACGGTGACAATCCGATCCACGGCACCCCCTCGGCGCCCATCGGCGTCGGCGGCAGCGTCGTCAGGTCGCGGTTACGGGCCTCGAAATACATGATGCCGTGACAGCCGACCCCGCCCCCGACCAGCGCGTCCTCCGGTACGACGGTGGACCGATTGTGCGGGCAGCCGCTGCAGTACGCGGGCGCGCGGGCCGGCGTCACCAGCAGCGGCAGATCGAGGCGAGGCGGCGTCGCCGGGCGCAGCGCCGGAAGAACACGGTCGAGAATGTCGCCCACGGCCTTCGGATCGAGCACACCGGATCCGGGCACCAGGGGCGCACCGTCGCGATCCCGCTTGCCCAGCACCGGAATTCGATGCCGGGCCTCGTGCAGCACCGCGCGCAGTTGCGTCTCGACGAACGGCCGCTTCTCCTCCACCACCAGCAACCGCCGCACCGAATCCGCGAACTCGACGACGGTCTCCTCGACCAGGGGGTAGGTCATGCCCAGCCGCAGGATGCGCACACCCGCCGCGGCGAGATCGGCACTGCGCACTCCGCGCTCCGACAACGCTTGCACCACATCGAAATACGTGGCGCCCGCGCACACGATCCCGAGTTCGGCAGTGTCCGGGCCGACCGTCCGGTCGAGGCCGTTGTGCCGGGCATAGGCGCGGGCCGCGCGCAGCCGATGCTCGTTGATCAGCTCTTCCTGGCCGGGCACCGCATGCGGGCCGATGGTCGCCTGCGGTCGATGCGACCAGGTCCGTCCCGCGATGGTGATGTGCGGTTCGGCCGGATGATGGCGCGCGAGATCCGTGTCGACCGTGCCGATTCCGTCGGCGACGGCGGTGACGATCTTCAGGCCGACCCAGCATCCGGCATAGCGCGACATCCGGAAGGCGTGGATACCAAGGTCGAGGATGTCCTGCTGATCACCCGGAAACAGCACCGGCATGCCGGCGTCGGCGAAGGTGTACTGGCTGTCGCAGGCCAGGGTGGACGATTTCGCGGCCGGATCGTCACCACAGAACACCACCGCCCCGCCGCCCGGACCGGCCCCCATCGCATTGGCGTGTTTGAGTACGTCACCCGAGCGATCCAGGCCCGGCCCCTTGCCGTACCAGGCGCCCACCACGCCGTCGACACGGTCGTAGGCGAGGGCGGCGCCCATCTGGCTGCCCCAGACCGTGGCCGCCGCCAGCTCCTCGTTCAGCCCGGGCCGGTGCACGATGCGATATCGCCGCGGTTCGTGCTGGTCCAGTTCCAGATCGAAACCGCCCAGCGGCGACCCCGGGTATCCGGAAACCATGGTGGCGGTGGTCGTCCCGTCGCGCAGGTCCAGTTCGTGGCGCAGGGCGAGCAGCCGCACCAGCGTCTGGACTCCCGAGAGCACCGGCGTCTGCGCCGTCACGGATAGACCCGGGGGTCGACGTAGGCGACGTCGCCGCCTTTGATCACCGTTCGCAGCTTCGAATGATCTTGCAGCACAGTGATATCCACGGTCGGGTCGCCGTCGACGACGATCAGATCGGCCAGCAGTCCGGACCGGATCTCACCGGTGTCCAGACGCGCCGCCGGACCCATGTGGCGGGTGGCGGTGTGGATCGCCTCGATCGGGGACATGTCGATCAACTCGACATAGCGCTGCAGTTCCGCGGCATAGGTGCCGTGCCGGGTCCATTGATGCCCGAAGTCGCCCCCCGAGAGAATCGGAATACCGGCGGCCTTCAGCTTGTGCAATCCGTCTATCTGAGCGCGTAATTCGTCGCGATAGCCGGACGCGTCGACCCGGTCCCGGGTGATGCCCCATTGCTCTGCCCGGCCCGCGACCACGGCGTACAGATAGTGCAGGCCCGGACATACCCAGACGTCGTCGCGGCGCGCCTCCAGCGCGGTCAGCGCCTCGTCGTCGAGGAAACACGCGTGATGGATGATGCGGACGCCGGTGCGCGCGGCCATCGCCACACTGGCCGCACCGCGGGCGTGCACCGTGACGAAGGCGCCGTAGCGGTCCGCGACTTCCACTGCGGCCGAGAGCATCTCGTCGTTCATATAGACGTCCTCGGACGGATGCTCGGGCATCACGCCGTCGCCGGAGATGAACAGTTTGAGCGACCGCACGCCACTGTCGCACTGCCGGGCGACGACCTCGCGGATATCGCGAACCCCGTCCACGACCTCCATCAGGCCGCCCTCTTCGCCGCCGAGGCCCCCGCGCTCGGCGATCATCGCCCCGCAGGGAATCAGGCGCGGCCCCGCGATCAGACCCCGCTCCACCGCATCGTGGATGAGCAGATCGTCCTGCGGCTGGGTGGCTCCGGCACCGATCAGCAGCGTGTAACCGCTGTGCAGATAGGTTTTCGCCACGGCGGCGACGTCGAGGATGTGCCGCGCCGGCGGTGCCGCCGCGACGGCCGCGTGGTCGAAGACGAAATCCAGCGGCCAGCTGATATGTGTGTGCGCGTCACCCAGACCTGGCAACACCGTGGCGCCGCGCAGATCCACCACCCGCACGGCTCCCGGATCGACCGCGATGTCCGCACCGATCGAGACCTCGGCGATCCGATCCCCCTCGATCAGCACCGATCCCGCGCGCGGGCGTTCGGCGAGATCACCACCGCAGGTCAGGATCCGCCCATTGGTCAGCAGCATTCGCTCCGTCATCAGCGACCTCCAGTACTGAGCGAGTACTTACTTTATCACCGTAGGACCGTCACGAGAGTCCAATTCTTACTTTCGAGAATCATCCATCCACCCGTCAGCGCGCGCAACGGAATCCCGCGATGGGTACTTGTCGATCCCCCACCGGCGGCGTCGCAGCTGTCACCATGGTCTGCGGGACCCCGCCGTCCCCCACCGAGTCGAATCAGAGGAGCGTGATCGCATGCCCGCCGAAACCCCGGCGACCGAATCCGTGGATGCCGTCGTCATCGGCATGGGGCCCGGCGGCGAGGCCGTGGCGACCGAATTGGCGCGCGCCGGACTCGCGGTGGTGGGCGTCGAAGGCCGGTTGCTGGGCGGCGAATGCCCCTACTACGCCTGTGTGCCGACCAAGATGATGGTGCGCGCCGCCGAGACCCTGGCCGAGGCGCGCCGGGTCGGCACCCTCGCGGGAAGTGCCCAGGTGCATACGGATTGGGCGCCGGTGGCGAAGCGGATCCGCGACGAGGCGACCGACAACTGGGACGACAAGGTCGCGGTCGAACGATTCGAATCCGCCGGCGGCACCTTCGTGCGGGGCTGGGGGCGCATCACCGGTCCAGGCCAGGTCCGCGTCGATACCGCCGACGGACCGCGCGACTTCCGCGCCCTGCGGGCAATCGTGCTGAATCCCGGCACCGCCCCGTCCGTACCGCCGATCGAGGGTCTGGCCGACACCCCGTACTGGACCAATCGCGAGGCGGTGACCACCACCGAGGCGCCGGAATCGCTGATCGTGCTCGGCGGCGGACCGGTCGGCGCGGAATTCGCCCAGATCTTCTCGCGGTTCGGCGCCGAGGTGACGATGGCCGTGCGCAGCCGGCTGCTCCCGCGCGCCGAGCCCGAGGCCGCCGACCTGCTCGCCAAAGTCTTTGCCGAAGAGAGTATTTCGGTCCGAACCGGCGTCGAGGCCACCCGCATCGACCACGACGGCAGCTATTTCACCGTGCGGCTGAGCAACGGTGATCCGATCCGCGCCCAGCGCCTGCTGGTCGCCGCCGGCCGCTACACCGATCTGTCCGCACTGGGCGTCGGCGCCATCGGCCTGGACGAACAGGCGCACGGCATCCGGGTCGACGACCGGCTGCGCGCCGCCGAGGGGGTCTGGGCGATCGGGGACGTCACCGGACACGGCGCGTTCACCCACATGTCCATGTACCAGGCGCGCATCGCCGCCGCGGACATCCTCGGCTCCCTCACCGAACCCGCGCAGTATCACGCGGTTCCCAATGTCACCTTCACCGAACCGGAGGTGGGCGCGGTCGGGATGACGGAGTCGCAGGCCCGCGACGCCGGACTGAGCGTCTGGACCGGACGGGCCGAGGTCCCGGATTCGACCCGCGGCTGGATTCACGGGCCCGGCAACGCCGGATTCGTCAAGCTGGTCGCCGACGCCGATCGCGGCATTCTGGTCGGCGCCACCTCGGTCGGCCCGGTCGGTGGCGAGGTGCTGAGCGCCCTGGCCGTCGCGGTGCACGCCCGGGTGCCGGTCACCACGCTGCGGGAAATGATCTACGCCTACCCCACCTTCCACCGCGCGATCGAGGCCGCCCTCGCCGACCTCGGCTAGTACGGCCCATCTCGCGGAACCGGACGCGACGACGCGGATTCGGCCGCATAATCGGCCCATGGCCGATGCCGACGACGTCCGGCGAATTGCGCTGGGACTACCCGAGTCCACCGAAGCGCCGCATTTCGACATGCCGTCGTTCCGCGTCCGCAAGGCGATCTTCGCGACCCTGCCCGACCCCACGCACGCCCACGTGATGGCGAGTGAAGCCGATATCCGGGAGGCCGTCGCGGAATATCCGGACTGCTGCACGGAGAAGTGGTGGGGCAAGCACCTGTCGGCGGTCCGCGTCGACCTCAGCGCCGCCGACACCGGCCTACTGAGCGAATTGCTCACCGACGCCTGGCGACACAAGGCGCCGCGCACCCTGGTGCGCGCCTTCGACGCGGCTTCCGGATAGCCCGCATCGTCTGGTCCGCATCGTCGCCGAGCCGCTACCACTGGAGGAAAAATGCTGTCGCTGCAAGAGATTTCGGATCGGATCGAGATCGAGGATCTGATGGTCCGATACTCCCATGCCGTGGACACCCAGCAGTGGGATCTGCTCGACGACGTCTTCACCGCCGACGCGCAGATCGACTACTCGGCCATGGGCGGCGCCAGCGGGGGCCTGCCCGAGATCAAGAAGTTCCTCGCCACGGTGATGCCGAACTTTCCCGCCTTCCAGCATCTGATCAGCAATTCCTCCATCACCGTCGACGGCGATACCGCCACCGGCCGCACCATGTGCCACAACCCGATGCTCGTCGGCGAAGCGGAGGGGAAGCAGAACCTCATGCTGTGCGGCCTGTGGTACCTGGATACCTTCACCCGCGTGGACGGCGCCTGGCGGATCGCGCGGCGGGTCGAGGAGAAGAGCTACATGTTCCTGGCCGCCAGCCCCGGCTCCCAGTAAACGCCTCCATAGAACCTGTTACTGTTCGCGCGTGCGGCTCGACATTTCCCCACCGTTGCAGCGCTGTTCGCCGAACCTCCGCTGGGCGCGGGCTCCCCACAGGGCGGACGCGTGATCGCCGATTTCACCGAGCACTGGCTGCTCTACTGCTCGATTCCGGTGATCGCCGCCTTCATCGGCTGGACCACCAAACTCGTCGCCGTCGAAATGCTGTGCCGTCCGTTGGAATTCCGCGGCATCCCACCCTGGTTCGGGTGGCAGGGCGTGATTCCGAAGGCGGCGCCGAGAATGGCGACGATCGCGGTGGACCTGATGTTCTCGCGGCTGATCGATCCGCAGGAGATCCTCGGCCGCATCGACGTCGCCGAGCTCACCACCACCCTGCGCGAACCGCTCGACGACGCCGTCGCGCACACCGTCGACGAGCTGATGATGCGCTACGAACCGCGGCTGTGGGTGACCATGCCGCAGTTCGCCCGTGAGGCGATGATCCGCCGGGTCCAGCGCGATGTCCCCGACCTCATCGACGAGATCGTCACCGACCTGCGGACCAATCTCGACCAGATCATGGATCTGCGGTCCATCGCCATCGACACCCTGGTCAACGACAAGGCGCTGCTGGTGGAGATGGTGCGCCGGGTGGGCCATCACGAACTGCGCTTCATCGTGCGCTCCGGCCTGTTGTTCGGCACCCTGCTGGGCTTCGTCCAGATGATCACCTGGGCCTTCACCCACTCCTCGTGGCTGATGCCGCTGTTCGGCGGATTCACCGGCCTGGTCACCGACTGGCTGGCGTTGCAGATGATCTTCCGACCTGTGCGGCCGTGGCGGATCTTCGGCCGCATCGGCTGGCAGGGGCTGTTCCACAAGCGCCGCGAACAGGTCTGCGTCGACTACGGCGACCTGATCGCCACCGAAATCCTCACCCCGGCCAAGATGCGAGAGGCGGTCCTCAACGGCGAGCGCTCGGACCGGCTGGCCTCGATTCTGGCGCGACGGATGGACGAATTCATCGATACGCAGTCCGCACCCGCGCGACCGCTGGTGATGCTGGTCGCCGGCGATTCCATCACCCGGGTCAAACGCGAGATCGTGCCCGAGATGCTGGCCTACATCCGCAGTGCCGCAGCCGGATTCGAAGATCACGCGATGCGCACGCTGGATCTGCGCAGTCTGGTGATCGAGAAGACCCGCCAGCTCACCGACGACGAATACGAAGGGTTGCTGCGCCCGGCGTTCAAACAGGACGAGTGGAAACTGGTCGCCATCGGCGGTGTGCTCGGCTTTCTGGTGGGTGAACTGCAGGTGCACCTGCTGCTCAGCTGAGGTCATCTACGCAGCGCGCTGACCTGCGGATTCGCGGTTGCGCGCCGCCATCGGCTATTGTTTTTCTCGCACCGCCGCGAGGCGGGATGCGGATGTAGCGCAGTTGGTAGCGCATCACCTTGCCAAGGTGAGGGTCGCGGGTTCGAATCCCGTCATCCGCTCCACGAAAGTACCGGACCGGTAGCGTCGAGCCATCCTGCTCGCAGCCGAAGTCCACTTCCTTCTCTCGTTCGTCACGGGGTTATCGAAAGTCCCGAACCCGACAAGCTCCCAGCAGCGGGCAGTCGACCACAGCCTGTCGGCGACATCGATTCGTAAAATCCTGTGCGCGTTCCGCATTCGACTCCGCCGGGGCAGCACTCACTGCCCGGCCGTCGTCTCGGCGAGACCGCGATGTTGCTCGTAGCACCCACCTCAGGAAGGACGCATGTCCACCACTACCGAATCCGCGCTGGACGATCTGTATGCGGCCATCGAGAAATCCGCGCGGCTGGCGAACGTCGCCTGCACTCCGGACGCTGTGTGGCCGCTCCTGAACGCATACGGCCCGATGCTCACGCAATCGGTGATCTCTTTCCGGGTGGTCACCCAAGCCCGTCGCTCGGGCGACCTCGACTATCGCTTTCTCACGCTGCCGAAAGACATCGACCCGTACGACATCGCGCGTTCGAACGGGCTGATCCCGGAGACCGATCATCCGATCGGCTCACTGCTGGACCAGGTCCGCACGCGCTTCCCCGTGGACAGCTACGGCATCGACATCGGCGTGGCCGGCGGCTTCAAGAAGATCTGGCCGTTCTTTCCCGCGGACGGCGTGCAGAACGTGCCGGAACTCGCCGCACTCCCCTCCATGCCGGCCGGTCTCGCCGACCACGCCGATATGTTCGCCCGGCACGGCCTGGCGGACAAGGTCGGCCTCCTCGGCATCGACTACCACGACAAGACGATGAACGTGTACTTCCCCGGGCTTACCGCCGACCACTTCGCACCCGACGCCATCGCGTCTCTGCATCGGGATGCCGGATTCCCGGAACCCAGCGCGCAATTCCTCTCGCTCACCGCGAAGGCATTCGACATATACGCCACGTTCAGCTGGGAATCGTCGCGGATCGAGCGCCTGTGCTTCCCGGTCATCACACCCGACCCGGCCGCCCTCCCCGTCCCGATCGACCCGCACTTCCTGGACCTCGCCGACCAGGTCCCCTACGCCACGAACGACCGGCGATACACCTATGCCGCCACCTCGTCGCCCGAGGGCGAGTCCTACAAATTCAGCTGGTTCTACCAGTGGCAGCCCAGGATCCTGGACAAGATGAAGACATCCGATTCGTAACCGTTCGCGGCACACACGAATGTGCGGGACCGGGCCCCGCAGCGGAAACCCGGCCCCGCGATCGGCTACCGGGTGTGGGTCGGCAGCCGACGGTCCGATCCCCCTATGTGCGCCCGCCGCAGACGATGTCGACAGCGCGCGCGAGGATGTCGAGTCCGTGATCCAACTCGGCATCCGTAATGGTCAGTGGCGGAAGCAGTTTCACCACCTCGTCGTTGGCGCCCGAGGTTTCCACGAGCACTCCCTCCTCGAAGGCGACCCGGCTCACCTTGCCTGCCTCGGAGGCGTCGTCGAAGACCAGGCCGTGCACCAGACCGCGGCCCCGCGTGGACAATCCGCCCACCGCATCCGCCACCCGCGCCAAGGCGGCGCGCACCCGCTCACCGCGGGCCAGCGTGGAGAGCTCGAGCCGGTCGTCACGCCAGTACTCCTCCAGCGCCACCCGCGCGGTGACGAACGCGGGATTGTTACCGCGGAAGGTGCCGTTGTGCTCACCGGGCGCCCACTGGTCGAGCTCGCGTTTCATCAGCACCAGCGCCATCGGCAGGCCGTAGCCGCCGATCGACTTCGAGAGTGTCACGATATCCGGAGTGATGCCCGCGGTCTCGAAGGAGAAGAACGGTCCGGTCCGTCCGCAGCCCATCTGCACATCGTCGACGATCAGCAGAATTCCGCGCGTCGCGACCAACTCCGCGAGCCGGCGCAACCACTCCGCGCCGGCGATGTTCACCCCACCCTCGCCCTGCACCGTCTCCACGATCACGGCCGCCGGTTTATCCACCCCCGAGGACGTGTCGTCGAGCATCCGCTCGATCCACGCCAATTCGTCCGCACCACCCAGGTAGCCGTCGTAGGGCATCGGATGGACGTGCGGCAGCGGCACGCCGGCCCCCGCCCGCTTGGCGGCGTTACCGGTCACGGCCAGCGCACCCAGCGTCATACCGTGGAAGGCGTTGGTGAAATTCACCACGTTGCTGCGCCCGGTGATCTTGCGGGCCAGCTTCAGCGCCGCCTCCACCGCGTTCGCCCCGGTCGGGCCGGGGAATTGCACCTTGTAGTCGAGCCCGCGCGGGACGAGGATCAGATCGCGCACCGCCTCGAGCAGATCACGCTTGGCGACCGTCGACATATCCAAGCCGTGAATGAGCCCGTCGCGGGACAGATAGTCCAGCAGGGCCGCCTTCAGGATCGGATTGTTGTGCCCGTAGTTGAGCGCGCCGGCTCCGGCGAAGAAGTCGAGGTATTCACGACCCTGCTCGTCACGGAGCCAGGCGCCGCGGGCGGTGTCGAAGACCGTCGGCCAGACCCGGCAGTATCCACGCACATCCGATTCCAGCGTTTCGAAAACGGTGGTCATAGGCGGTCCTCAGGGGCGGGAGCCACCGCGGCGACCCCAGTGTGAAACATGACTGTTTCTAACACTGCGATGGAGGTCGCGGCAAGGTTTTGCGCGAATCCACATCGACCCCGGCAACGGCCGGGACATCGCCCGGCGTGCCCCGACAGACGGGGCCGGCAACCGTCGAGCATCCGAGCACGCCCGGCCGTCGGGTGCGACGACCATACCGACCGCCCGCACTTCCCCACTCCGGTTCTTCGAAATTCGCTCGCCGGGTGAGCGACCACGTCGTATTCTGGACGACTTGTGCGCGCACTCTCGGGGGTTTATTCACGTCTGTTCGGCGCCGGCTTCAGGCGCCAATGGAATTACCGGTCGGCCGTCTTCGCGGGCCTGGCCGCCAATGTCGTATTCGGCCTGATCCGCGCCGCGGTGATGATCGCGGCGGCGCGCTCCACACCGGGCTTCGGCGGCTACACCGGTGCGTCGATCGGCGCCTACGTGTGGTTGTCGCAGGCCATGCTGGGCGCCCTGCGGGTGATGGGGCCGCCGCACGATATCGCGGAGCGGGTACGCACCGGCGATGTCGCGGTCGATCTGCAACGCCCTATCGATATCCAATTCTTCTATCTGGCAACCGATCTCGGCGGTTCGGCGTGCACACTGGCACTGCGCGGCTTGCCCTCCATCGCCACCGGTCTGATCACGGCGCAACTGGTGTTGCCCGGCACCTTCGCGCCGTATCTGCTCGGCGCCGTCAGTGTCGTTGCGGCCGTGACGCTTTCACTGCTGCTGTTGTTCTCGGTGAGCCTGCTGGGATTCTGGCTGATCGAGACGCGCGGGGTCAGAATGCTCTACCAGATCCTGTCCACGTTCCTCGCCGGTCTCTACGTACCCATCCACCTGTTTCCGGCGCCGTTGGCCGCTGCCGCACAATTGACCCCGTTTCCCTGGCTGCTCCAGGGGCCGGTCGACGTGATGTCCGGTCGCGCAACGGGTTCGGCGGCCTGGGCGGTGATCGGCATGCAGGTGCTGTGGATCGTGATCGCGATCGGCATCGGCCGGGCTCTGATCGCGGCGGGCCGCCGCAAACTGGAGGTGCAGGGTGGCTGAGCTCGCACCGTACGGCAGCCGGCTCACACCCTATGTGGCCGTGCTGCGCTCGCGGATGCGCTCACAGCGCGCCTATCCGCTGTCGTTCGCCACCGACCTGTTCTCCTCCCTTCTGATCGGCGTTGTCGAATTCGCCGAAATGTGGTTGATCTACCACAACGTCACCGCCCTGGGCGGGCTGAACTCGACTCAGATGCTGCTGCTGTTCGGCCTGTCCAACCTGAGCTTCGCGCTCGCGCAGATCGCCGTCGGCCACACCGACACCCTCGCGACCTACATTCGGCTGGGCACCCTCGACGCCTTCCATCTGCGACCCCAGCCCCTGCTGCTCCAGCTGATCACCAGCGATGTGTCGCTGCGGCGGCTGTCGCGGGCCACCGTCGCGGCGGTGGTCCTGACCGCCGGCCTGATCGGCAACGATATCGAGTGGAGCCCAGCGCATATCGCGCTCGCGGTGAGCAGCGTAGTGAGCGGGATCGCCATCTTCGCCGGACTGTTCGTCTGCGCCGCGGGCCTGCAATTCCACCTGGTGGACGGCTCGGAGCTCACCAACAGCTTCACCTACGGCGGATCCTTCGCCGCCCAGCAGCCGAGTTCGGTGTTCTCCGGACCGCTGCGGGCGCTGTTCGGATTCGCGATCCCGGTGTCGTTCGTCGCCTATCTGCCCACGATCGCCCTGCTCGGCCTGCCCGGACCGCGGTGGCTGCCCGCCGAGCTCGCCTGGTTCGGACCTTTTGCGGCACTGTGGGTTTGGATAATGGCTTCGACGCTGTGGCGCATCGGGGTACGCCACTATCAGGGAGGGGGCGGATGAACACCGTCGAAGTATCGGAACTGACCAGACAATTCGTGCTCCGGCGCAGTGCGCGGGGCCGCCGCAGACGCGTGCGCGAGGTGCTGACCGCCGTGGATTCGATGAGCTTTCGCATCGAATCCGGTTCGGCGGTCGGCTATATCGGCGCCAACGGAGCCGGCAAATCCACCACGATCAAGATGCTCACCGGCATCCTGGTGCCGACCTCGGGCACGGTGCGCACCTGCGGACTGGATCCGGTGCGCCGGCGGCGCGAACTGGCCGGCCGGATCGGCGTGGTGTTCGGACAGCGGTCACAGCTGTGGTGGGATCTGCCGCTGCGCGAATCGTTCACCATCCTGGCCGCGATCCATCGCCTGGAACCGGCCGCGGCCCGCCGCCGCACGGACGAACTCGTCGAACAGCTCGAGATGGCGCACACCCTCGACACCCCGGTCCGTCAGCTCTCCCTCGGTCAGCGCATGCGCGCCGAAATCGCCGCGGCGCTGCTGCATCGCCCGGAGCTGCTGATTCTCGACGAGCCGACCATCGGACTGGACGTGCTGTCCAAACAGCGGCTACGGGAGTTCCTGCGCCGGGAACGGGCGGACAGCGGCACCACCCTGCTGCTCACCACCCACGATATGGGCGATATCGAGCGCCTCTGTGAACGGGTGCTGGTGGTCGACCACGGCCGTCTCGCCTACGACGGCACGTTGCCGGGACTGGCGCGCACCGTCGGCGCGCGGCGCGTCCTGGTCGTCGATCTGGCCCGGCCCAGCGACGATCTCACCGACCTCGCGGGGGCGACACTGCTGGCGGCCGAGGCCGGCGGCATGCGGCAGCGGCTGGCATTCGATCCCGAAATCACCACCGCCGCCCAGCTTCTCGCCGCCATCTCGAACCGGGTCGAGGTGCGCGACCTGTCCATCGAGGAACCCGATATCGAGGATGTGGTGCGCCGCATCTACTCCGCCGCAGACGGAACCGCCCCGGCGCCGTCGGACGCCGGGGCGGTTGCCCGGGGCGCGATCCCCGGGGACGAGGCGGAATCAGCCGCCGAACGACCCGGTGAACAGGGTGTTCAGAACGCCGCTGAGGGCGGCGCTGCCGGTGTCGAGAATGCCGTTCAGCGCGGCGCTACCGGTGTCGATGATGACCGGAATCATGCTTCTACCTCTCTCTAGGGGGCATAGGTCGTCGGTGCCCTTGCCGGGCGATCGACCAGACCCACCCTGCTGGCCGGAACTTAATCGCCGCTGGCCGGTAGCTGAGAGGGACGTAAGAGCCGCTGTGTGGAGTGTCTCCGTAACGAAAACGATTGCGGTGCCGATGGCAAATCGACTCTAGCGCTTGTCGTCTGGGCGATTGCTGTCCGACGAGTACAAGCTGACCTCACCGCCCTCGCCGAGAAATGCGTTGACCAGCATGATCCGCTCGGCCTGGATGGCGTCGGCGTCCGGTGCGGCGGTGGTGATCGAAATCTGCGGAATGGCAGCCCAGTTCACGACATAGCGCTCGGGCGGACCTTCCGCGCCGGAGACGTGCGCGAGGCGAAAGACCGAGACTGTCCGACGTTCCATCAGATCTCGCACCACCTCGGCGATTCGCTCGGGATCTTCGAGAGCGAACAGGAAGCCGAAGGTCAGCTCCGGCGAAGAGACATAGGCGGGCACAAATCTTCAGGCTAGCCACCCGTGACCGGTCGCGCAGGCGCCGCGCCGCCGATGGTGGATCTTCGCGATCATGTGATCCCGGCGTGATGCGTATAACGATTGTCCGGCACCTTGGGTGTTCCGCGCGTCAACCGTTGCATGCCAAGTCAGGACACGCTTTCCTGAATATGTCCCCGCATTCGGACACGTCTTTCGCATCGTCGCGGATATCCCGGTTCGTACACCCGTGAGCAGTGCGACCGAACAGCCGGAGTCCGATTCCGCGGGACTACGCCGGAGCCGAGGGGAGCCCCTCCCCGAAAACCTCCTCGGCCCTGGCGTAACCAGATTCCGACCGCTGAGACGAGGGTGGGAGACGATGGCGACCGCATACGCCGGTGACAACGACGCGACCGGCGCACTTCCGTCGGTATCCGCACTACTGCGCGCATTCCGGTCCACGACGCCACCGCCCGGCGACCATCCGGTGCTGGAGGCGGCCCGGCAGCTGGTCCACTGCCACGAACTACGCCGGCACGCCTACCGGGAGGCGCAGGCGCCGAAGGCGTCGAGCGCGCGCGTGGCCGGCGCCAGCCGCCTGGTCGACCACATCGATCGCGAACGCACCCGGCTGGTCGAATGCATCGACGTCTGGGTGGCCGACAACATCGCGCACCGCGAGGGCGCCTCGCTGCATACCGAAACCCTCGGTGCGGTCATCGACCGGATGGCCGGAAAATGGGTCGCCGCCCATCATGCGCTCGGACTGCCCGCCTCGAACCATCCGACGGACGAACTCCCCGCCTCCACACCGGACGGCGAGGCACACCTGCACTGGGTGCGCCTCGCCGAACTGGCCGACGGCTACAAGGATCTGATCACCGATATCGCCGAACACCGGCGTCGGCTGCCGGTGTTCTGACTCGGCTCAGTGCTTCGGATCGACGATTTCCACATCGGCATCGATGATGGGCTGAGCCGCATTCACATTCGCCGCCGAGTCGGGCTCGTCGATCAACACATCCGGTTCGTCGCGACCGGTGTTCACCCCGGCCGCCGCCTCCCGATCACGGTGCGCCGCGGCCGCGGCCTCCCGCATTTCGATGGCGTCGGTGATCCAGTCACCGATTTCGCGCGTCACTTCCGAGACCGTGCCGGTAATGATCGTTGCGATATTGCCGACGTGTCGTGCCCCGGAGGATGTCAGCTCCTGGATCAGATCCTTGTTGCTCTCGAATTTTCCGATCATCTACCCGCCCACCTCGCTCGGCTCGACCTGCCGCTCTCGCATCACGATAACACCAGGCTGCGAGCCTTTCCCGACGATGGCCGGGGGAAGGGCGAGCGTGCAGATCTTGAGCCAGACCGAGCCGACCTGTTTGCTGAGCCGGCCGGTGTTGTAGGGCAGGCCGTACTTCTCGCACAGTGCGCGCACCTCGGGTGCGATCTCCGGATAGCGGTTGGCCGGCAGGTCCGGGAACAGGTGGTGTTCGATCTGGTGGGACAGGTTGCCCGACAGGATGTGGAACAGTTTGCTGCCGCTGATGTTGGCCGAGCCGAGCATCTGCCGCACGTACCACTCGCCGCGCGTCTCGTTCTCGGTCTCCTCTTCGGTGAACGTCTGTACGCCCGACGGGAAGTGCCCGCAGAAGATGATCGAGTACGCCCAGACGTTGCGCACCAGGTTGGCGGTCACGTTGCCGGCCAGGGTGGAGACGAACAGCGGGCCGCTCAGCAGCGGGAAGACGATGTAGTCCTTGAGCACCTGCCGGCCCGCCTTGCGGATCTGCCCCTTGGCCAGGCGCTTGATATCCGACCACTTCCGCTTGCCCTTGACGATATTGTCGGCCTCGAGGTCGTGCAGCATCACGCCCCACTCGAACAACAGCATCAGCGCCAGCGCGTACACCGGGTTGCCCAGGTAGTACGGGTTCCACTGCTGGCCCTCGTCGATGCGCAGCACGCCGTAGCCGATGTCGCGGTCACGACCGTGGATGTTGGTGTAGGTGTGGTGCATGTAGTTGTGCGAATGCTTCCACTGATCGGCCGGGCACACCGTATCCCATTCGAACACACGGGAATTGAGGCCGGGTTCGCGCATCCAGTCCCACTGGCCGTGCATGACGTTGTGGCCGATCTCCATATTGTCCAGAATCTTGGACAGGCTCAGCGCCGCCACTCCGGCCAGCCAGAACGGCGGCAGGAAGCCCAGGTACATCAGGCCGCGCCCGGCGATCTCGAACCCGCGCTGCGCCTTGATGATCGAGTAGATGTATTCGCGATCGCGCTCCCCCAGATCAGCGGTGATGCGATCGCGCAGCGCGTCCAGCTCGCGGCCGATCTCGGCGACCTGTTCCGGCGACAGGACCAGCGGTCCGTTCTCGGTTTCGGCGAGTATGGTCATGACGGTTCTCCCCTTTCAGATTTCGATGTCGACGTCGCCGACCGCGGCGCTGATGCACAGCTGGATCGGCTGGTCGGGATCGCTGTCCACTTCGCCACTGCGCAGATTGCGGGTGCAGCCGGACCGCTTGACCGCCGTGCAGGAGAAGCAGATACCCATCCGGCACCCGAACTCCGGCGTCAATCCGGCCGATTCGGCCTGTTCGAGCAGGCTCGCACCGGTGTTCTCCGACTGCTTGCCGCTCACCGAGAAGGTGGTGACGCCCTCGACGTCGGTGGTGTCGGCCGGCGCGGCGGTGAGGACGAATTCCTCACTGTGCAGCCGGTCGTCGAGGCCCTCGGCCTGATAGATGCGGCGCACGGACTCCATCAGCGGCGGCGGGCCGCAGACGTAGGTCTGAGCGGTCGCGAAGAACGGCGCGATGCGCGACAGTTCGTCGTAGTCGAGGAACTTCGCGCCGGGCACGGTCGCGCAGCTCCACGGTGCGCCGTCCAGCCGCTCGGACCGGGCCAGTTCCGGATAACCCAGCACGATGTCGACGTTGTCGTGGCGGCGGGCGATATCGGCGAGCAGGTCCCGGTGCGGCACCTCCTGGGGTGAGCGGGCGTAGTGCAGGAACACCACGTCACCGCGGTACCCCTCGGCCACCAGGGTGGACAGCATCGACAGCACCGGCGTGATGCCGCTGCCTCCGCTGATCAGCACCACCTTGTCCGGTCGCCGCTCCGGCAGCCGGAACACACCGGACGCGGGCGCCAGGTCCACGACCATGCCCCGCTTCGCGTGCCGGTGCAGATACTGCGACACCAGCCCCTCCGGATGCGCCTTCACGGTCAGCGTGAGGGTGCGGCGCGGGCCGGCCTCGGCATCGATCGGCGAATAGCAGCGGGTGTGTTTCACTCCGTCGATCAGCACGCCCACCTGCACGAACTGACCGGCCTCGTGCCCGGCCCACTGTCGCGTCGGACGGAGTGTGAGGGTCACCGAACCGGGCACCGACCGATCCACGCCGATGATCTCGGCCCGCATATCGCGCAGCGTCAGTGTCGGTCGCACCAACTCCAGATACCGGTCGAGCGGGTGCGGCGAGGTCAGTGTCTGGACCAGATCGAGCAGTCCCACCATGCGGTTCTCCCCAGCCTTCGTCTGTTGATCATGTGCACCTTTTTCGGTGCACATCTGTACACTGAACTAGTGTGCCTGGCGGTACCGCAATAGTTCAACCTGCATCTGATGTGACCGATGCAACATCTCCATGAATGGACCAATCGTGAACGGATGTATGCTCAGCGAGATGAGCGAGCAGGCCGAAACCCGAGTCGAGCGCAAGGAGCGCACGCGGCGAGCGCTGCTGGACGGCACGCTGGCCCTGGCTGCCGAGCGCGGATTCGCGGCGCTGAGCCTGCGTGAGATCGCCCGCTCGGCCGGGATCGTGCCCACCGCCTTCTATCGCCACTTCGATTCCCTCGACGAATTGGGAACCGCCCTGGTCGACGAGGGCGTGCGACAGCTGCGCCTGGCGCTGCGGCACTTGCGCCGCACCCCGGACGCGCGCCTGGCCGAAACGGTGCGATTCGTCTTCGCTCAGATCGCCGGCCGCGAGGACCTCTACGGCTTCCTCATCCGCGAACGCCACGGGGGCGCACCGGCGCTACGCTCCGCGATAGCCTCCGAAATGCAGTTGATCACAAGGGAATTGGTGGTCGACATGTCGCGGATTCCGGCGCTGGACGCATGGCCGACCGATGATCTGGAACTGGCTGCCGACCTGATCGTCTCCACCGTCGCCGACCACATCGCCGACTTCGTCGCCGTCCCCTTGCGCGACCGCCCGCAACTCGTCGATCGCACCGTCGGCCAAGTGCGGATGATTGCCCTCGGCATGGCCGCCTGGAAACCGCATACCGCCTGAGCGCCCCTCGGACAGAAGGACGCCCCGCGGACCTCGCGGTCGTGCGAGGCGCCCTTCCCGTATCCGAGATAGTGCAGAGCACCGCGGGTGATGATACAGAAAACTGCACGTCCTCACAGGATTCTCGCAGTTCCGGCTCCCCTGACCGGGAATATGCACCACGTTGCATAGTACAGCGGGTATCGGTTAACCTCACCGCATGGCCCTCGAACACGCACTGCTGGTATCGCTGAGCGAGCGGGCCGGTTCGGGGTACGAACTGGCGCGCCGATTCGACAAATCGATCGGATTCTTCTGGAGCGCAACGCATCAGCAGATCTACCGGGTACTCAAGCGCATGGAGGAACGCGGCTGGGTCACCGGCGAGGCGATCGCTCAGGACGGGCGGCCCGACAAGAAGGTCTACACCGTCAGCGCCGCCGGAGATGCCGAACTGGCGCGCTGGATTGCGGAGCCGACCGACGATATCGGCCCGCTGCGCAGCGAATTGGGCGTGAAGATCCGCGCCGCCGCCCACGGCGATCCGGACGCGTTGCGCGCCGAGGTCGAACGTCATCGCGATCACCACGCCCAGCGGCTGGAGCTGTACCGCCTCATCGAGAAGAAGGATTTTCCCGCCCCGGACCGGCTCACCGGCACCGCCCTGTACCAGTACCTGGTGCTGCGCGGCGGTATCCGAGTCGAGGTCGGCTTCGTCGAATGGTGCGACGAGGTACTGGCCGGTCTGCGGGGTGTGTCGCGCTCGTCGTCGCCTGATCCGGAAGCCTCAGCCCCGCAACCGGATTCCGTTTCCGAAAGGTAATCCCATGACCGCGAATTCCGATTCGCCGCATTCGTATCCGCATCTGTTCGAGCCGCTCGACCTGGGCCACACCACCCTGCGCAACCGGGTGGTCATGGGTTCGATGCACACCGGCCTGGAAGATCGCGCCTGGGATACCAACCGGCTGGCCGCCTATTTCGCCGAGCGCGCCCGCGGCGGCGTGGGCCTGATCATCACCGGCGGCTACGCCCCCAACCGCGAGGGCTGGCTGCTGCCATTGGGCGCCAAACTCACCAACAAGACCGAGGCCTACCGGCATCGCGCGATCACCAGGGCCGTGCACGCCGAGGGCGGCAAGATCGCCCTGCAGATTCTGCACGCCGGGCGCTATGCCTATGTGCCGTTCAGTGTTTCGGCTTCCTCGATCAAGGCGCCGATCAACCCGTTCCGCCCTCGCAAACTCTCCGACCAGGGTGTCGAGCGCACCATCGAGGACTACGTGCGGTGTGCGCGGCTCGCGAAGTTCGCCGGATACGACGGTGTCGAGATCATGGGTGGCGAGGGATATCTGATCAACCAGTTCCTCGCGCCGCGCACCAACAAGCGCACCGATCGCTGGGGCGGGTCGGCGGAGAACCGGCGGCGCTTTCCGTTGGAGATCGTGCGCCGGATCCGGGCCGCGGTCGGCGCGGACTTCGTCATCGTGTTCCGGCTGTCGATGGCGGAATTCGTCGAACACGGCCAGACCGAACCCGAGATCCTGGCGCTGGCAACCGAATTGGAGACCGCGGGCGTCAGCATCATCAACACCGACATCGGCTGGCACGAGGCACGGGTGCCGACGATCGTCACCTCGGTGCCGCGCGCGGCCTTCGTCGAATTCACCGCGAAAATCACCGCGCGCGTGAACATTCCGGTCTGCGCCTCGAACCGGATCAACATGCCCGAGACCGCGGAGGAGATCCTCACCCGTGGCGACGCCGATCTGGTGTCGCTGGCCCGGCCGCTGCTGGCCGACCCGGAGTGGGCCGCCAAGGCCCGCGCCGCCCGCGACGACGAGATCAACACCTGTATCGCCTGCAACCAGGCCTGCCTGGACCACGCCTTCGTCCACAAGACCGTGTCCTGCCTGCTGAATCCGCGGGCCGGCCACGAAACCGAACTGCGCCTGCTGCCCACCCGGCGGATGCAGCGCATCGCGGTCGTGGGCGCGGGACCGGCGGGATTGTCGGCGGCGGTGAACCTCGCCGAACGCGGCCACAAGGTGGATCTGTTCGAAGCCGACGACAAGATCGGCGGACAGTTCGATATCGCGCGGCGGATTCCGGGCAAGGAGGAATTCAACGAGACGATCCGGTACTTCACCCGCAAGCTGGAACTCGCCGGGGTGCGGGTATTCCTGAACCGCCGGGTGAGCGCCGGTGAGTTGATCGAAGGCCGCTACGACCACGTGGTGCTCGCCACCGGCGTGCGCCCGCGTATCCCGAATATTCCGGGTATCGACCATCCGAAGGTGCTCACCTACGCCGAACTCGTGCGCGAGGAGAAGCCGGTCGGGAAGAAGGTCGCGGTGATCGGGGCGGGCGGAATCGGTTACGACGTCAGCGAATTCCTCACCGTCGAGGGGCATCCGGCGCGCAAGCTCGACGAATGGAAGCAGGAGTGGGGTGTCACCGCCGACGATCCGGAGGCTCCGGGGCAGCTGACCGTCGCGCGTCCCTCGCCCGCGCCCCGCGATGTCGTACTGCTGCAACGGAAGTCGACTCCATTCGGCAAGAGCCTGGGCAAGACCACCGGCTGGGTGCATCGTGCGGCGGTGAAGGCGAAGGGTGTCGAGCAGATCGGCGGCGTCAACTACGAACGCATCGACGACCGCGGGTTGCACATCAGTTTCGGTGACAAGCGGAATCGGCCCACCGTCATCGAATGTGACAACGTGATCCTGTGTGCCGGACAGGAATCGGTGCGCGATCTGGTCGATCCGCTGCGGCAGGCGGGGGTGCGCATCCATCTGATCGGCGGCGCCGATGTGGCAGCCGAACTCGATGCCAAGCGGGCCATCGATCAGGGCACCCGCCTGGCGGCGGCGCTGTAATGGCGATTCTCACCCGGCTGGGACTGCCCGGCGACGAGAAGTCGTGGGCCGCATTGGGTTTCGCGGTCGAGGGCGGGATGATGCGGATCGGGCGGATCTCCTGCACGCTCGGCGTCGGCACCGGCTGGGGATTCGAGGGGATCGAGTCCGACGCGGCGACACTGGGTGTGCCGGAGCTGCTGCACGACGTCGAGACCGAGACGGCCCATCCCAACGGGGTGACCTTCGTCGACCACGTCGTCTACTGGGTGCCGGATCTGGACGAATCCGTGACCGCGCTGAACGCCGTGCTGGGGATCGGCCCGCGACGGCGCTTCCACCCGCGTGGTCCGGACGGCCCCGAAATGGCGTTCTATCGGGTCGGCGAGGCGTTCCTGGAGGTCGTCGCCGCCCCGGCGAAGCGGCCCGCGCTGGTCGGCGTCGCCTTCGGCACTGCGGATCTCGATGCCACGGTGGCGGCGGTGCGTGCGGCCGGTGGCCCGGTCGGGGATCCGAAGCCGGCGGTGCAGGGTGGACGGATCGCCGGGGTCTGGCACGGGCATATCGACTGGGGGATCGCCTTCCTCGAGCCCAAGCCCCGCGGCGAGGGGAACTCCGGCGCCGCGGATGAGGGCACCCGGTAGGCTCGGCGACCGTGAGCTTGCCTGCACCCACCGCCGACAATCGTGCCGTCGTCACCGGAGCGTCCTCCGGGATCGGAACCGCTCTGGCCGAGGAGCTCGCCAAACGCGGCTATTCGGTCATCCTGGTCGCCCGGCGCGGCGACCTGCTCGCCGAGCTGGCACAGCGGCTGACCGACACCTACGGAGTGACCGCCGAGGTTCGCGCGGTGGACCTGTCCGATCGCGAACAGCGCGCACCGCTGGTGGCCGAGCTGGCCGGCCGGGAGATCGCCATCCTGTGCAACAACGCCGGTGTCGCCACCTTCGGCGCAGTCGCCGACCTGGACGCCGACGTCGAGCGCTCGGTGATGGAACTGAACGCGGTCGCGGTCCACGATCTGACCCTGGCGGTGCTGCCCGGCATGCTCGCCCGCGGCGGCGGCATCCTCATCACCGGTTCGGCGGCCGGGAACATGGCCATCCCCAACAACGCCACCTATGCCGCGACCAAGGCCTTCACCAACACCTTCTCCGAATCGCTGCGCGGCGAGCTGACCGGCAGCGGCGTGCATGTCACGCTGCTGGCGCCGGGCCCGGTGCGCACCGACAATCCCGACCAGGAAGAGGTCGGCAGCAAGATCCCGGACTTCATCTGGGTGTCGGCCGCCTACACCGCGAAAATCTCCATCGACGCCCTGGCGCGCAACAAGATGCGCGTCGTTCCCGGCCTGATCAGCAAGGGTATGAGCGTTGCCGGCCAGTACGCGCCGCGGGCGCTCACCGCGCCCATCGTCGGCTCGTTCTACAAGAAGCTGGCCGGCTGATCCGCAGGGTGTCAGGGCGGCGTCAAGATCGCGGCGCCGCTGGTCAAGACGGCGTATCGAGACGGTTCCGGCACCGTTGCGCGGCGTAGTCCTGAGAGTGACCCCCGCAGTCGAGGAGGAAAGCGGGGAACCACAGGAGACACGCCGTGACGTTGCTCGAGATGTTCCCGTCCTTACGTTCGGGGATGGCATCCCCGCGATTGGACACCACCGTGTGGCCGTACCGGACGCACTACGACGAACTGGGCCGCATCACCGTCGACGGGGTCGCCCTCGACGATGTCGCCGACCGCTACGGCACACCGACCTATGTGATCGGTGACAGCGAGATCCGCACCCGCTGCCGGTCGTACCGCAAACACTTCCCCGATGCCGAAATCGTCTACGCCGCAAAGGCTCTGCTGACTCGGACGATCGCGGCGCTGGTGGCCGAGGAAGGTCTCGGCATCGATGTGTGCTCGGCCGGCGAACTGGCGATCGCCCTGTCGGCCGGGGTGGACCCGCGTCGGATCATCCTGCACGGCAGCGGGAAACCGTTCGCCGAACTGGAATACGCGGTCGGCGCCGGCGTGGGGCGGATCGTGATCGACTCGCTTACCGAGGTGAGTCTGCTGGGCACGGTGGTCACACGGCCGCAGCAGGTTCTGCTGCGCCTGACACCCGATATCGACGTGCACGGACATCCGGCCGTCCGCACGGGGGTCAGCGATCAGAAATTCGGCTTCGGCCTGCACGACGAGACCACCGAGGAGGCGATCCGGACGATCATCGACCATCCCCTGCTCGATCTGCGCGGTTTCCACTGCCACCTCGGCTCGCAGATCCACACCCCCGACCATTACGGGGATGCGGTGCGACGGCTCGTCGCGCGGATGGCCGAGGTCCGGCACGACTACGGCGTCGTGCTGACCCAGCTCGATCTGGGCGGCGGGCATGCGGTGGCCTATCGCACGGGCGACGCGGAACTGAATCTCTCGGAGCTGGCCGACATCATCGACGACGCCCTGGACGCGGCGTGCGCGCGAAACCGCTTCCCCCGCCCGGTGATCGCGATGGAACCGGGCCGCGGCATCGTCGCTCGCGCCGGCGTGACGATCTATCGCGTCACCGCGATCAAGCATGTGCCGGGCGGACGAACGTTCGTGATCGTGGACGGCGGAATGAACGACAATCCGCGGGTCGCCCTCTACGGGGCGCGCTACGACGCGGTGGTGGCGAACCGGCATCCCACCGGACCGACCATCACCGCCACCGTGGCCGGACGCTACTGCGAAGCCGGTGACGTCCTCGCCGCCGATATCCGGTTACCCGCGGATCTGCACGTCGGTGAGTTGCTGGCGATTCCGTGCACCGGCGCCTACCACCACAGCCTGGCGTCGGCCTGCAACGGCGTCGGGCGGCCGCCGATCGTCGCGCTCCGTCACGGCAGGATGCGAGAGCTGGTGCGCCGCGAGACCGTGGCGGATCTGCTGCTGCGCGATCTCGGTTGAGTGGCACCTCCGCGCGCGGGCCGGTGACGCCTGCCCGGCGTCAGGGAGCGCTCAGCGCTTGCGGGTGCCGAAAAGGCTGCGGCTGATCTCGCGGCCCGCGGCCGAGGCCGCCGAACGCAGGAAACTCTTCACCGCCGGATTGCTCATGATCCGTTCCGCCGCCGAGACGTCCGGCTCCGGTGCACGCCCGCCGGAGCCCTGCGGCACCGCCTGCGGTTCCGGTTCGGCCGCAACCACTTTCGCGGCCAGCATCTCGTAGGCCGATTCCCGGTCCACGGTCCGGCCGTACTTCTCGAACAGCGGGCTCGACTGTGCGCGCGAGCGGATCCCGTCCTCGCCGATGGTGTTCATCAGCGACCGCGGCGGGCGCAGCCGGGTCCAGGCCACGGGCGTCGGCGCGCCCTGTTCGGACAGCACCGTCACGATCGCCTCACCGATCCCCAGCGTGGTGAGCGCGTTCTCGAGGTCGTAGGCCGCGGTCTTCGGATAGGTGCGCACCGTCTTCGACAACGCCTTCTGGTCGTCGGGGGTGAACGCGCGCAGCGCGTGCTGGATCCGCGCACCCAGTTGCGACAGCACCGCATTGGGCACGTCGGTGGGCAACTGCGTGCAGAAGAACACGCCGACCCCCTTGGAGCGGATCAGTTTCACCGTCTGCTCGACCTGTTCCAGGAACGCCTTGGACGCGTCGGCGAACAGCAGATGCGCTTCGTCGAAGATGAAGACCAGCTCGGGTTTGTCGACATCGCCGACCTCGGGCAGGGTCTGGAACAGATCGGCCAGCACCCACATCAGGAAGGTGGAGAACAGCACCGGCCGCGCCGCCTGCGATCCGAGTTCGAACAGCGTGATCACGCCCTGACCGCCGGCGGTCCGCAACAGATCGGCGGGGTCGAGTTCGGGCTCACCGAAGAAGGTGTCGCCGCCGTCGGCCTCCAAATTCACCAGCGCACGCAGGATCACCCCGGCCGTCGCGCCCGACACCCCGCCGATCCCCTTCAGATCCTCCTTCCCCTCCGGACTGGTCAGGTGCTGGATCACCGAACGCAGATCCTTCAGATCCAGCAGCGCCAGCCCCCGGGTGTCGGCCCAGTGGAAGATCAGGCCGAGGGTGGATTCCTGAGTGTCGTTGAGCCCCAGCACTTTACTGAGCAGCACCGGGCCGAACGAGGTGATGGTCGCGCGGATCGGGACGCCGATTCCCTCGGTGCCGAGGGAGACGAATTCGATCGGGAATCCGTGCGGCGCCCAGTCGGTATCGCCGGTCTGGGCGGCACGGGCGGCGAGTTTGTCGTTCGATTCGCCCTGCTGCGCCAACCCCGACAGATCGCCCTTCACATCGGCGAGCACCACCGGCACCCCCGCCGCGGACAGCTGTTCGGCGATGCCCTGCAGGGTCTTGGTCTTCCCGGTTCCGGTGGCGCCGGCGACGAGACCGTGACGGTTCAGCGTTCGCATCGGAATCCGGACCCGCGCGGCCGGATCGACCTCCCCGCCGACGACTACCGCACCCAGTTCCAGCGCGGCACCCTCGAAGTCGTAACCCGCCGCGATCTGCTGGGCGGCCGAATCCGTCTCGGCGGCAGCCATTTTCGGCTCCGGCGCCTGCTCCGCGGCGGCTTCGGCCTCGGCCGCCTCCGCCGCGGCCGCCGCCTCGGCCGCGACCCGGGCCGCTTCCTCGGCCGCCTTGCGCGCCGCCGCCGCCTTCGCCGCCTTGTCCTCGGAACTGGTCATCGCCGATCCTCCGTCGCCCTGCCCACCGCTGCCGACACCACTGGAATCACGCATATACCTGGGCAAACTGTAGCGGGATGTTTGCCGGAAAGCGGCCGCAACGGGCCGGACGGCACGCATCCGGTGCGGTCGGTCCGATTCGCACCGTCCGCGCACTAAGGTTGCCGGAGTGTCCGACAAACTGATGGTGTGGATGGATTGCGAGATGACCGGCCTGCGCCTGGACAGCGACAAGCTGATCGAGGTGGCCGCGCTCGTAACCGATAGCGATCTCAATATCCTCGGCGACGGCGTCGATATCGTCATCCACGCCGACGACGACGCGTTGGCGGCGATGCCGCCGGTGGTGCAGGAGATGCACGCCAAATCCGGCCTGACCGACGAGGTGCGACGCTCCACGGTCACCATGGAGGAGGCGCAACAGCGGGTTCTCGACTACGTGCGCGAGTGGGTTCCCACCCCCGGCACCGTGCCGCTCGCCGGCAATTCCATCGCCACCGACCGCGGCTTCATCGCCCGGGACATGCCCGAACTCGACGCCCACCTGCACTACCGGATGATCGACGTGAGCTCGATCAAGGAGCTGTGCCGGCGCTGGTATCCGCGCATCTACTTCGGTCAGCCGGAGAAGGGCCTGGCCCACCGCGCCCTCGCCGATATCGAGGAGTCCATCCGGGAGCTCCGGTATTACCGCCGGACCGCGTTCGTTGCCGCCCCCGGCCCCTCGACCGCCGAGATCGCCGAGATCGCCGCGCAGGTCAGCGCCGGTTTCACCGGTTCCGAGCCCCCCGCCGCACCCGCCGATTAGGTTTCCCGACGGTCTTCGCGCTACCATCTACCGCGCCGGTTGTTACCGGCAATGGTGACCGTAGTTCAGTTGGTAGAGCACCAGGTTGTGATCCTGGCTGTCGCGGGTTCGAGTCCCGTCGGTCACCCTGCAAGGGGCAGGTCCGGAAAAGATTCCGGACCTGCCCCTTCGTCATGAGTCGAGTCGTCGACTTTCCGTCCGGTCCGCCGACCCGATCGCGATGCGCGGACGTGGCGCGCCTCACGGTTACCGTTCAGTCCATCCGGTTGCCGGCCGACCCTGGTCGAGCGCGCACCGGTCGGACGGCTCATTCGATCAGTGTGGTGGGCCGGCAGGTGCGATCGTCTTCCGGGAAGTCCCCGTCCCGGAAGTAGCCGTTGGTCGTGTCGAGAATGCAGGTGCTCAAACCCGGACGCAGCACCATGTGGATCCTGGTGTCGGCCAACGTGATCAAGCGAGATCCCGCCATCTGCCGATGCAGTGCCAGTGAGTGCGCATGGGGCGTCCGGTTGTCGCCCGTGGCGGACAGGATCAGGGCGGGCACATCGTTGTCGACCACGGTGGGCGGTTCCACCGGCGGTGGCCAGAAGGCACAGGGCTGGATGTTGTCAGCCAGTGCGGCGAAGATCGGCTGAGTCGGGCGAGCCGCCTCGATCGCATTCCAGTACCACGCGGGATCGGCGGGCATCGGTGCGTCCGCACACCAGATCTGCACCATCACCGAATCTTCGTCGTGCTCGTAGTACTCGATCTGCTGGTGCAGCTGCGCGGGCACCGCGGGCGCGCGGCCCTCCGCCGCATCGGCAACGGCTCGCACCGATGCCGCCAGCGCCTCGTTCAATCGCGCATCCCGCAACATCGTCCACAGCAGATTCGGCAGGACATGATCGTCGAAGCCGAAGCCCTCGACCACGATCGGCGACCGCGCCGCACGATCGATGAGAGCCTCGACTCGCCGGCGTATCTCGGGAGCGGAAGCGCCGAGGTGGTACTGCCGATCGCGAGCCGCCATCCAGCCGGCCCAGTCGTCGAAGGCCGCTTCCACCGCCGGGCCCCAGTCCTGTTGTAAGCCGAGCCAGTAGCGCTGCGGATCGATGGCACTGTCGAGCACCATGCGGTCGGATCGGCCGGGGAACAACTGCGAGTAGACCGCGCCCAGATACGTGCCATAAGAGACGCCGTAATAGCTGATGCGGTCCTCGCCCAGTGCCGCACGGATCACGTCCATGTCGCGCGCGGTGTTGCGCGTGCTGAGCTGCCGCATCCAGGCCAGGTCACCGCCCACCAGACAGTCGGCGGCGAGCCGTGCCTGCAGGGCCGTTTCGGTGACGAAGCCCGGTAATCCGATACCTGCCGAGCGGATCGGGGTGGCGACCGGCCAGCCGCATCGCTGGTGCCGCCCGGAGTGGGCGACGCCACGCGGATCGAATCCGATCAGGTCGTAGCGGCTCAGCACATCCGGTTCGAGAACATCACCGACGAGTTCGAACGCATCGAGCCCCGGCGTACCGGGTCCGCCCGAATTGGTCAGCAGCACACCGCGACGGTGTGCTGTATCGCTCGCCGGGATCCGCGAGACCGCGATACTGATGATAGGCCCGTCCGGACTGCCGTAATCGAGTGGCACCGCGACATCCGCGCAGACAGCACCCTCTGCTACCAGGGCCGCATCGTCGCATACACTCCAGTCGAGACGTTGCCGATGAAAGCGCGCCAGCGGGTCTGCGGGTTCCGCGACCGCGATACCGGAAGCGGAGGCCATCGTCACCGCGAGTACGGCAACGATCACCGACGCGACAGCCCCGCCGACCTCTCGCAGCCGACCACGAGAACGACGACCCCCAGGGGTCGTGACCGCGTACCGCTCTACACCACCCATGAGGACCTGACCCTTCAGCACGCCGAGACCGAATCACACGGGAGCCACCGCCAACCACGCAGCGGAGCGGCGATCGCCCCGGAAGAGCCACGAACACAGGCGATTTCGGGGAGCCGGAGTGTTGTGCGCCTCGGCCCCGGATTTCGCGGGAGTGGATTGGCGGAAGCCAGTGTAGCGTCCGATCACCGCGTGGAGCCCGAACGACGAGCGGGCCTTCCGGATATCCGGAAGGCCCGCTCGTCTCGCCGTCGTCAGCGGTTGGTGTCGGCGTTGCCCGCCTTCCATTCCGCCCACGGGATATTCCAGTCGCCGAGTCCGTCGACGCCGGACAGGGTGTCACCGACGGTGTTCTTGACGATCGCGATATCGCCGCGTTTGGCGTTCTCGTACACCCAGCGGGCATCGGCCGGGCTCAGGTTGAGGCAGCCGTGGCTGGTGTTCGAATAGCCCTGCTGACCGACCGACCACGGCGCCGAATGCATGAAGATACCGCTGTAGGACATGCGCGTCGCCCAGTCGACCGGGGTCCGATATCCGTTGGGGCCGGTGGCGGCGACACCGTAGGTGGACGAATCCATGATCATGTGGTCGAACTGGTCGCCGATGATGTAGATGCCGTTCTGGGTGGGCGTGGAATCCTTGCCCATCGAGGTCGGCATGGTTCGTATCACCTGGCCGTTGCGTTCGACGGTGACCATCTTGGTGTTGTCGTCGGCGGTGAAGACCATCGGATCGCCGATGGTGAAGCTGGAATGGATATCGGAGTCACCGACCAGCCCGCCACCCAGATCGCGGCCGTAGGTGTTCACGTCGACCGCGACACTGGTTCCCGGGGCCCAGAAATGCTCGGGGCGCCAACGCACTTCGCGATTGTTCACCCAATAGAACGCGCCTTCCACCGCCGGTGTCGTGGTGATCTTGATCGCATCCTGCGCGGCGCGTCGATCCGGGATGTTCTCGTCGAACTGGATCGCGACCGGCTGACCGATTCCGACCACCGCGTTCTCACCGGGCAGCAACCACGGATGCGTCTTGTTGCGCGGTGCGAGAGTGGTGAAACTGATTGTCGTCGAGGTGGTGCCGCCGATTCCGACCGCATCGGCCTGCAGGCGATACGTGCGGTCGAAGCCGAGTTGTTCGGTCAGTTGCCACGAGGTTCCGTCGGGGGCGATCTGCCCCGCCACCGGATTGCCCTCGGGTGTGAGCAACGTGACAGCGGTCAATTTCCCGTTGTCCACCTTCACCGGAATCGGATCGCCCGGCGGCACCCCGACCGCCCCGTCGGCGACCGGCGTCAGCACCTTCGGTTTGACCAGGTCGATGGCCGAAGCCGCCTCGATCGCCGGTCCGTTGTTCGCGGCCCCGGAATCACTGCATCCGGTCACCGCGAGCGCGAGCATCGACATCACGCCCAACCACGCCGCCGGCGCTCTCATTCGCCGCGAGCCTCGACGTCCGCCCATGTGCAACCCCGTTTCATGCCTCGTACGCAACCGGGAAAACCGGCCACGCTGCTCAACCCACCACGCATGCGGGGATCGGTCGAGACCACGCCCACCTATTCTGCCAGGTGGAAGGGTCGCAACCGGTTGAACACGACGCGCCGGCCCCGCACACTCTCGTCCGATTCATCCCTTCCGGCCCGCCAACCGTTACCGCATTCATCCAAGATCACGATGCCTTCTCGAATAGCCTTTGAACAGGCGATTTCACTTTCCGCGCACCCAACTGTTATGGTTTCTCCCGCACCGGAACGGAGCCCACAGCCCGATCCGGAGGTCCAAGCGCCATTAGCTCAATTGGCAGAGCAGCTGACTCTTAATCAGCGGGTTCGGGGTTCGAGTCCCTGATGGCGCACTCCACGAAGACCCCTGACCAGGATTGCCGGTCAGGGGTCTTCTGCGTTCCGGTCCGGACGATCCGCGAATTCCAGTCGGTCACAACGGGATTCCACACGCTGTTGCACCCGCGCTGCGGCCCCGAGACGCCGGGCTCGATCAGCCGATCGGTGGTGCCAGATATTCCAGCGCGTAACCGGAGCCGGCGGGGATTACGCGGGCGATGCCGGGTGAGTCGAGGTGGGCGCCGGCGACGAAATGACGTGGCCGGGTCAGTTGTTCGAGGAGGGCCGCCCGCGCAGCGCGGGCCTGGGACTGGTTGCCGTCGAGCTCCCAGGAGACCTTCGGCCGATCGAACTGGAGGGCCGGGACGTGGACCGTGTCGCCCCAGACGAGAAGGTGGGCGGTGCCACTGCTGACGTCGTAGACGGTGTGACCGGGGGTGTGACCCGGTGTCGGGATCGCGGTGACCCAATCGTTGATCGCGATTTTCTCCGACACGGGGACGACCCGGTCCCGGATCGGCGCCAGCCGACCCGTGAACACCGACGTGTCGCCCGCGCCGATCCACACACGTTCGAGTTCGGCGAACGCCTCCGTGCCGTCCGGCGCGATCAGACCGCTCACGTGGTCTTCGTGGTCGTGGGTGATGGCCACATCGGTGACCTGCGCCCGGTCGATTCCCGCCTCGTCGAGCGCGTCGTAGATCAACCCCATGGTGGGGTCGTGCCACGCATCGGACGCGCCGGTGTCGATGAGAACCGACCGCGTGCCGTCGGTGACGAAGAAGGCATTGACCGCCAGCCTCACATTGTCGCCGACCAGCGGCACGGCGGCCGGCAGCTCCTCGAGCGGGCACCCGTTCTCGTCGCGGAGCCGGCTCGTCGGCATGTCGATGTATCCGTCTCGCAGCGAAATCACTTGCAGATCACCGAATTCGAACGTGGCATGGAGCCTGCCACTCGAAACCACACGCATAAGACCTCCGTCGTGTCACGCGGATCGCGTAAATCTTCTATAGAAGATGTATTCTTCTATAGAAGAAACATACACTGTGCACGGCGAGATACCCATCGATCGAGGAGCACGGTGGTCGAGCAAGAGGCAAAGGTGACCGGACCACACCGCGATGACGACCCTGCCGGCGTGTTCGGCGGCAATGTGCGGCGACGCCGCGAGGAGGCGGGGCTGACGCTGGAGCAGTTGTCGACACAGTCGTCGGTCAGCCGGGCGATGTTGTCCAAGGTCGAACGGGGTGAGAAGAGCCCGACGATCGGCGTCGCCTCCAGAATCGCCCACGCGCTCGACGCGTCGCTCTCGGACCTGGTCGGCGGGTCGGCAGCTGCCGCATCCGGCGGGGCCGTCGTCCTGCGCAAGAGCGATCGCCCGGTTTTCCGCGACCCGGAAACCGGCTTCGAACGACACATGGTGTCCGCGGCTCCGGGCGCGGGAACAGGCGAGATGATCGTCCACCACCTCCCCGCACAGGTCTCCACCGGGCTGCTGCCCGCGTATCCGCCGGGTACCGAGAAGCAACTCGTGGTGCTCGACGGCGCCCTCACCGTGTTGATCGGCGGGATCAGCGAAACCCTGAACACGGGCGACTCCCTGTTCTTCCAGGCCGACGCGGACCACGGCTTCGCCAACCGGACGAACGCTCCCTGCGAATACATCATGGTCATCTCGCGCAGAACCTGATCGGCCGCCGATCCTCCCACCACCGAGAAGGCAGCGTCCGGCCTGTCGCGCAGGGTGGAGGACAATCGTCTCTCCCGGTTCGGCCGACGAGAGGACACCGATATGGACCGGTGGCGGCGGGAGGCCCTGCGGTCGGCCAACAGCGGACTGCGTAACCAGGTCGAGCGGTTGCTCGATTCCTACGAGCAACAGCACTCCCGGCTCGCGGAGATCAATCAGCAGCTGGAAAAGGTTCGGGTGCAAGCCGATTCCGCCGACAGCTCGGTCACAGCGACCGTCGACGCCGGTGGCGTTCTCACCGATCTGTCGCTGTCGGCCGCCGCGCTGCGCAAGCCGGCGGCGGAACTCGTCCGCACCATCGTGGAGGCGACACAGGAGGCCGCCCACCGGGCTCGCAGGCAGAGCGAGGCCGCCGCGGCGTCGGTCGCGGCCGACCTGGACGACCAACCCGACCTCCCCGACATCCTGGATGAGTCGCCGATGCTCCGGGACATCCGCGAATTCTTCCGGGGAACCGACACGTCGGCGGGCGGGACTTCGCCATAGCCGAGTCCGGCAGACCACGGAACCGTTGACCGGCTCACAAGTGCGCTGGGCCGATCATGCCGACTATCGACCGGAGTGGATCCTCTGATTCGGCTCGGCGGGGACGTGGCTAGGCTCGTGGGCAATTCGCTCGCGATCGGGAACCGATATGGCCGACTACGCACATACCGACCACGCCAGTAAGGGCCGCGCCGAGAAGGCGCGACGGCTCGCGGCCTATCTGTGGCAGCGCGGAATCTCCGGCGCCGAACTCGCGACGATCCCGGCAGCCACGCGCCGCAAACTCGCGCGGGCCGCCGATACCAATCCGCCCAGCACCGACGAAACGTGGGCGCTGGTCGCGCGGCTGCTCGACGAGAAGGACGGGTGGGCCGCCCGCAACCCGAATCATCCTGCCGCACAACGTGATCACACGGACGAGAAGATCCTGTGGATCAAGCCGCCGGTGACGCCCTGGCTCGCCGACGACGGAAAACCGGCCCCCTGAACCACCGGTCCGACGCGCTCGCACGCCGCAACCCCTACTTCCTCCCTCGATCGGCAACCGGCGGCACCCCTTGACAGCAAGAAGTGAACTGGAGTTCACTTCTTGGGTGACCGACGACGCGCACCACTCCGGAACCCGGCCCGCGGCCTGGCGCGAGGACCTGACCAGCGGCGAGGACTCGCTGTTCACCGACCGACCCGAACCGGAGCAGGACCCGGCCTACCGCACCCTCACCTACGAGGTGACCGGCCGGATCGCACGCATCACCTTCGACCGGCCCGAGCACGGCAATGCCATCACCGCCGATACTCCGATCGAACTCGCGCACGCGGTCGAGCGCGCGGATCTGGATCCGCGCGTGCACGTGATGGTGGTTTCCGGGCGCGGCAAGGGATTCTGCGGCGGCTACGACCTCTCGATCTTCGCGGAGAACGGCCTGTCTCCCACCGTGTCGGCCCAGCCCACGACCGGAACCGTTCTCGACCCGGTGGTGCAGGCGCGCAACCACAACCCTTGGGGCACTTGGGATCCCATGGTCGACTATCAGATGATGAGCCGGTTCAACCGCGGCTTCTCCAGCCTGCTGCACGCGAACAAGCCGACGGTCGCCAAACTGCACGGATTCGCCGTCGCCGGCGGAACGGATATCGCCCTGTTCTGCGATCAGATCATCTGCGCCGACGACACCAAGATCGGCTACCCACCCACACGCGTGTGGGGCATTCCGGCGGCCGGTATGTGGGCGCACCGGCTCGGCGACCAGCGCGCCAAGCGGCTGCTGTTCACCGGCGACTGCCTCAGCGGCAAGCAGGCCGAGGAGTGGGGCCTGGCCGTGGAGTCCTGTCCGGCGGACGAGCTCGACGAACGCACCGAGCAACTGCTGGAACGGATTTCGCGCATGCCGATCAATCAGCTGATCATGGCGAAATTGGCACTCAACAGCTCACTGCTGGCCCAGGGCGTCGCGAATTCGGGAATGGTGAGCACCGTCTTCGACGGCGTCTCCCGGCACACGCGCGAAGGCTATGCGTTCCAATTGCGCTCGGCCACAGTCGGCTTCCGGGAAGCGGTGCGTGAACGCGACGAACCGTTCGGCGACTGGAAGCGGGCGCAATTCGACCGGTCGGATGGCACCGAAGACAGGTGAATCCGCGGCCTGGACGAAACAACCCGAGCATCGAACCGGCCGCGACGACTTCGGAGCCTCGGTATCGGAAACTCGGACGACCGTCCGGCGTGCGCCTCAATCCGCGTGCGCAGCGCCACCGATCGCCGACGGCATATCCGATTCGCTCTCGGCACGCGCGCTCACTTTGTCCGCCAGCGATCGCAACGCCCGCGCCTCCGCGTCGGTCAGCTGGTCGACGAACAGCCGCCGCACCAATTCGACATGCCGGGGCGCGGCCTTTTCGAGCGCCCGGCGACCGGAGTCGGTGAGACAGATCAGCCGGCCGCGCGCGTCGTCGGCGGCCGGACTCCGCACCACCAGCCCGCGCTTGTCCATCCGCGCCAGATGCTTCGACAGCCGGCTCTTGTCCCAGCAGATCTGCGCGGCGAGGTCGCGGGCACGCACACTCCCCTCGCGCGCGTCTGACAGTGCCACCAGAATTTCGTAATCGGAGACCGACAGCCCGTCGCTCGCGAGTCCGGCGGCCATCGCGGCGTCGAGACGCTGACGCAGCCGGATGTACGCGGACCAGGTCCGTTGCTCCTGTTCGTCCAGCCACCGCACCATGGGAATGATCCTACCGAGTAATTGGTTGACATGGACACCAACCGGCCTAGGAGGACACCATGCCCGCGATCACCGTCGACGACATCCTGGTGCTGCCGCGACTGCCCCGACCGGAGCAGACCATGCGGCAGCGGCCGGTCCGGACCGTGACGACCGCCCACAAACAACTCGAGGGCGCCGGATTCGAGGTGCGCCGGCCCTTCCCGAGCCTCGATGTGCGCACCGCGGATCCGTTCATCCTGCTCGACCACATGGGCCCGGTCGCCTACGAGCCCTACCAGGCCAAGGGCGCCCCGTGGCATCCGCACCGCGGTTTCGAAACCGTCACGTACATGATCGACGGCACCATGGTCCACCACGATTCCAACGGCGGCGGCGGAACGATCGCCGAGGGCGACACCCAATGGATGACCGCCGGCTCGGGCATCCTGCACGACGAACTTCCCGCCGAGGACCTGGTGATCTCCGGCGGCGTCTTCCACGGCGTGCAGCTGTGGGTCAACCTGCCGCGGTCGCTGAAAATGGCGGACCCGCGCTACCAGGATCTGCGCGCGAGCGAATTGACACTGGTCACCTCCCACGACGGCGGCGCACTCGTGCGCATCATCGCCGGAAATGTCGGCGGATACGAGGGTCCCGGCTCGACCTATACGCCCATCGCCTACGCGCACGCCTCGATCAGCCCCGGCGCGCGGCTGGAAACGCCGTGGCCGCAGGAGTTCACCGCGATGGCGTACGTGCTGGCCGGCAGCGGCACTGTCGGCGACGAAGGCCGCACCCTCACCGAGGGGCAACTGGCGGTACTCGGCCACGGCGAGGCCGTCGCGCTGACCGCCGACGACCACCAGGACGGACCCACCGGTCAATTCGAGGTACTACTGCTGGGCGGCGCGCCCATTCGTGAACCGGTCGTGCAATACGGGCCGTTCGTGATGAATTCCAAACAGGAAATCATCGACGCCATAACGGATTTCGAGGCCGGACGAATGGGACATATTCCGGCGGAACATATGACGGGCCGCCGCCTGGGTGAATAAGCGGCTCTCGGCCGTGCGGTTGACAACGGCGGTCGCCATCAGAACAGTAGACTCGGCGGTTCCGGCCCTGCCACCGCGGGGAGTGCGGCCGGTCCGCCGTATCAACCGCAGCTGACATCGAGGAATACATGAACGTTCGCAGGCTAATCGTGACCGGCGCGGGCTTGATCACCCTCGCCGCCCCGATCGTCCTCACCGCCCCGTCCGCCATGGCCGACGGTTTCGTTCCCACCGGTTCCGCCGGTACCGGATCGTCGGGTATCGACGATGCCATCGGTGCCACCGGCTCGGCGGGGCTGACCCAGACGGGTTCGGCGGGAGGCACGTTCAAGAATTGTGACGAGGCCCGGGCGGCGGGTCGTGCTCCGCTGTTCCGTGGTGAGCCCGGCTATTCGCCGCACCTGGATCCCGACGGCACCGGTATGGCCTGCCCGACCGTCTGATCCCCGCGGCACTGGCCGTAGACGAAAAGAACCCGGTGTGACACTGTGTCACACCGGGTTCCGTCGTTTCTGTGGCGTCAGCGGCGGAAGATCTTGATCAGCACCAGCACGCCGACCAGAGCGCCCGCGCCGATCAGGCTGTACTTCACCTTCGGCTCGTTCACCTTCGCCACCACGGCCCTCTTCGTGTTGTCGGCGATCCGCTGCGGGTCCGCCCGCACCGCGAGCTCGTCGAGTGTGCCCGCGAGCCGATTGCGCGCGGCTTCGATCTCCCGCTCGATGTGCTCGGTATCCCTCGCCACATTGTCTCCTGTTGTCGTTCCGGTAGGTCGCTGGGCGTCGAGTCTATCCGCCGCCCCCGATGTCGCGTCCGTTGTCACATCGGTGGGCTACCGTGCTGGCATGACCGATACCAAAAAACTCGGCCCCGGCGATCCCGCGCCGGATTTCACGCTTCCCGACGCCGACGGTAAGCCGGTGTCGCTGGCGGACTACCGCGGCCGCAAGGTGATCGTCTACTTCTACCCGGCCGCCAGCACGCCCGGCTGCACCAAGCAGGCGTGCGACTTCCGCGACAACCTGACCGAACTGAACGAGGCCGGCCTCGACGTCATCGGTATTTCGCCCGACAAACCGGCCAAGCTGGCGAAATTCCGGGACAACGAGAAACTGACCTTCCCGCTGCTCTCCGATCCGGACCGCGAAGTGCTCCAGGCGTGGGGCGCCTACGGTGAGAAGACGATGTACGGAAAGCGCATCACCGGCGTCATCCGCTCCACCTTCCTGGTGGACGAGCAGGGCGTCATCCAGGTGGCGCAGTACAACGTGCGCGCGACAGGGCATGTGGCGAAGCTGCGCCGCGACCTGTCGGTGTAGCGCGGACCGACCGTAGACGAGGGGCCCGAGACGATCGTCCCGGGCCCCCTCGCGGGTGTTTTCGCGGCTGTTCAGTCGCGCTGCGGCATCATCGCGACCATCCAGCGCAGCGTCAGCCGCCAGTGGTTGTCCCACCACTCGGTGAATTCGGCGGTACCGAGCTGTGGCGGCGCCGGCTCGCCCGGAAACAGCAGCGAGCCGTTGGGCGCTCCGACCGGTTCGGTCGGAGCGGGGATCACCGACTTCGTCTGCGGTTGCGCCGAATCCGGCTGCGGCGCCTCCTTGGTCAGGCGCTTCGGCTCACTCGCCGGATCCGAACCGCGCACGCCCAGCCAGGACGAACCGTCCGAACCCCAGCCCGCCGCGGCCGGATCGGCGTCGGACGGATCCGGTGCGGCATGCCGCGGACCCGATGACGGCCGATCGGCGGGGCCGTCGACCGGCAATTCCGGAATCGAATCCACCGCCGGCAGACCCGGTTCCGGTCGTGCGTGGCGCGGCCCCCGGCTCGGCTGCGCGTTGCGGGCGTCGGCGAGGCGGGTGGTGGCATCCGAGCGCGGATGATCGGTGAGCTCGTGCACGCCGCCGATGGTCAGACCGCCGGCCAGCACGCTCGCCGCGGCGACGACCGCGACCGAATTGCGTGATACCCGTGCGCGTTCCCCCGTTCCCGCGACGAACGCCTCCGGCTGCACCACGAGTGCCGCACCGATCGCCGACCCGGCCTCCGCCACCGCGCACGGAATCACCGGCGCGTTGAACCCCGCCGACAACACCGCGGCGAGCCCCGGCTGCTCTGCCTCCGAACCGATCGCGACGACCGCGCTGGGCCGCACACCGGCCGCATCCAGCTGATCCCAGGCGGCGGCGATGCCCGGCCGCAGCGAATCCTCGGAGACGAAACCGGCGGCGGTCGCGGTGGCCGCGACCACGCGGTCGCGATGCGGCGAAATCAGCGAGAAGCCTTGGTATCCCGGGGTCAGCTCGCAGATCAGCAGGTGGTCGAATTCGCTCGCCCAGGTCATCGCGCGGGCCAGTGCCAGATGCGCCGACTTGGCCGAGACCAGCGAGGCCTCGTACCACGGCCCGGAAGCCAGGCCGGTGACGACCGCCCGCCGGCCCGCGGCATCGCGATAGGTCACGGCCGCCCCGGCGATCTCGTACTCCGCGCCGACCCGCGCGGCGAGCCCGTCGAGCAGCGCTTCGATCAGTCCGGGCAATCCGGCCGGCGACGCGGCGCCCAGTTCGGCCACGTGGTGCGCGAGCACCCGGTCGGTCAGTTTCGCACTTCCCTCGCGCAGGGCCACCGCGTCCACGCAGTCGCGAGCGATCGAAGCACCGAGAGTCACCACAGGTCGAACCACCACAGATCAGGCCTTCCGTGTGCAGGAACCGCGCCGGAGAAGCTGCGCCGAGCAGCGGTTCAACGCCGCAGCGGGAATGATCGAAAATCGACACACCCCCGCCGATGTAGATCTACTCGGTATGTGTTCGTCACCACATTCGGCTTGGATGGGTTATGAATCGGACCGAATCGCGGGTACAGAAGTCGGCACCGTGTGTCATCCGCGTGTCGCTACCGCTAGCCTGGTGGATGTGGTGGAAGCGCGCACGGCACCGAGGTCGAACCGGCGTCCTGATCCGGCGTTGGAGCTGCAGGACGACCCGCAGGAGTTGATGCCGCGCCGGCGGCCCACCCAGGAACGTAGCAAGCGCAAATTCGATGCGCTGCTGCAATCGTCGCGCGAACTATTGGTCGAGGTCGGATTCGAATCGTTCACGTGCGAGGAAGTCGCCGCCCGCGCCGAGGTGCCGATCGGCACGCTGTATCAGTTCTTCGCCAACAAATACGTCATCGTCTGCGAATTGAATCGGCAGGATCTGGTGGCCGTTTCCCAGGAGCTGGCCGACTTCCACGGCGAAATTCCGTCGATGGACTGGTTGCGGCATATGAACAAACTCGTCGACCACCTCGCGGAACTGTGGATGACCGATCCGTCGCGGCGCGAGGTGTGGCTGGCCATGCAGTCGACCCCGTCGACCCGCGCCACCGGCGCCATCCACGAGAAGGAATTCGCCGAGGCGGTGCAGCAGATGCTGCGGCCGCTGATGCCGCGTACCCCGCGCGGGCGCCGCTCGATGATGGCGCAGGTGCTGGTGCACGTGGTGTATTCGATGCTGAATTTCTCGGTACAGGACGGGCTCAGCCACGAGGCGGCCGTGGCCGAACTCAAGCGGCTCATGGTCGCGTACCTGTTGATCGCGGAGAAGGAATCGCGCACCGGACAACGCGATACGACGGCCTGATCGCGCGCGATCCGCACCTGTCGCCGACAGGGCTTTCCGTCGCTCCGACGAAGGGCGGAACCGGCGACGTGTGAGCGAGACGTCGCCGGTTCCGGCCTTCGCAGGAGCGACGGGCCGACTCGGGGTGCCGGAGCCCTACCGCCTCAGGGGTTTTCGATCAAATCGGCCAATTCGCCCGGATCCTCGAGGACGACCATCGCGGCGGCCGTATCGCCGTCGTGCGTGATCGACAGGTGAACCCGCACCCGCGGCAGGAATTCCGCTGCCAGCCCGTGCAATTTGATGCTGGGCCGGCCCCAGGCGTCGTTCACCACTTCGATGAGCGGATACGGGTTGTCACCGATCTGCGGACGGCGCGCGAACCGCGAGGTGGCCCATGCTTTGAGCACGGCCTCCTTGGCCGCCCACCGCGCCGCGAAACTGCGGGCCGGATCGGTGCCCTTGCTCTGACAGTAACGCCGCTCACCCGCGGTGAAACTCTCCCGGAGCATAGTGGTTCCGGCCCGTTCGAGCTGTTCGGCGAAATCGGAGATGGTCACCAGATCCAAGCCGATACCGAGGATGGTCATGAATCCGCAGCCTACGGATTCGGCGGGCCATCATCGGTATCGGCGGATCGTTACCCGGGAGTTGTTACTTCCCGGGGCCGATCTCCCTACTTCTCGGCCTCCCGGTTACCGGCCAGTTCGCCTGTGCCGCAGGAGCCGTGGGCCAGATACAGCCCCTCGGCGCCCAGGCGGGCCTCCGCCGAGAGCAGCACGTCGGCCTCGAGCTGACGGATCTGCTTGGCCGGAGTGCCGTCGCCGCCGAGACGGCGGTCGGCGGGCCGCTCGTACAGCGGTTCCCCACCGCACATCGCCTCGACCAGCCGCTGACGCCCGGCGAGCCGGCGTTCCTCGGCGCGGCGCAGGTAATCGTCGCGACGCTGCGGATCGAGCGCCTCGACGAAGGCCTGCGGATGCACGACCGCCAGCAGACCGGAGACGTGCCCGAATCCGAGCGAGGTCACCAGACCGGCCTTGAGCGCGAACCGATCCCCGAACCGCAGCGGCTGCCGCGGCCACACCAGGTGCGGGTACTCGGCCATCTTCTCGTCGACGCAGTCGAGGCTGCGGTTCGGCGGAATCACGCCCTGCTCCAGCACCTGGCACAGCCCGATCAGCTGGAAGGCGGCCGCACCGCCCTTGGCGTGACCGGTCAGCGACTTCTGCGAAATCACGAACATCGGTGCGCCTTCGGACCGTCCCAGCGCGCCGGCCAGCCGCTCGTGCAGCTCCGATTCGTTGGGATCGTTGGCGGCGGTGGAGGTGTCGTGCTTGGAGATCACCGCGATCTCGTCCGGGGTCACGCCCAGCTTGCGCAGTTCGGCGGCCAGCCGCGATTCCGCACCACCGCGACCCGCGCCGAGCGCGCCCAGTCCGGGAGCCGGGATCGAGGTGTGCACGCCGTCGGCGAAGGACTGCGCGAACGCGACCACACCGAGAACCGGCAGGCCGAACTCCGCGGCGATGTCACCGCGGGCCAGCAGAACCGTTCCGCCACCCTGGGATTCGATGAATCCGCCGCGACGCCGGTCGTTGGCCCGGGAGAAGTAGCGGTCGCTGATGCCCTTGGCGCTCATGGCCGCAGAATCCGCGGTCGCCGACATGTCACCGAAGCCGACGATGCCCTCGATACCGAGATCGTCGTAACCGCCGGCGACCACGACCTCGGCCTTGCCGAGACGGATCTTGTCGACACCCTCCTCGACCGACACCGCCGCGGTCGCACACGCCGCGACCGGATGGATCATGCCGCCGTAGCTGCCGACGTAGGACTGAACCACGTGCGCCAGTGCGACGTTCGGCAAGGCCTCCTGCAGGATGTCGTTGGCACGCGGCTCACCGAGCAGGTTGTCGATGTAGAGCGAGCGCATCGAGGACATGCCGCCCATACCGGTGCCCTGGGTGTTGGTCACCATCGCCGGGTGCACCCAGCTCATCAGCTCGGCGGGGCTGAAGCCGCTGGACAGGAACGCGTCCACGGTGCAGACGATGTTCCACAGCGCCACCCGGTCCACCGAACTCGCCATATCCGGCGAGATGCCCCAGCGGGTCGGATCCCAGCCCTCGGGGATCTGACCGCCGACGGTGCGCGACAGCTTCGCCTTGCGCGGCACTCGAATCTCGGTGCCCGCCTGGCGAATCACCTGCCAGTCGCTCGACTCGGCGACGGGGCTGATCACGGTGTGCTCCGGATCGGCGGCGTAGAACGCGCGCGCCTCGGCCTCGCTGTTGACCACAAAGCTCAGATCCCGGTCGAGGAAGACCGAGGTGAGCAGCGGCGCCGCGTTGTCGATCATGGAACCGTCGTCGCCGTAGCGGCGGATGCCACAGCGCTGCACCACCGCGTCGTGGTAGCGCTCGGCCAGCTCCGATTCCTCGACGTATTCGCCGCTCTCCGCGTCGTACCAGCCCGGCTTCGGGTCGTTCTCCCAGGTGACCAGACCGGTGGTCCACGCCAGCTCCAGGACGCCGGCCGCGGACAGTTCGTCGGCGACCTCCATCTCGAAGCGCGTGCGCGCGGAACCGTAGGGCCCGAGCTCACCGGCGCCGACGATCACGACCATATCGGCGAGATCGGCGGTGACAGCGCCCCATTCGGGAGTCGGCAGGGCCGAGGTGAGCGTGGGCGGCACCGGCAGCGCCGGGACCGTCGCCCGCTCGTCGGTGATCGCCTCCGGCTCGCGCTCGACGTCCTCGGCCAGGACCGACAGGTCCAGCTTCGCACCGGCCAGACCGCCGGTGAGGTCGATCTGCTGCGGTCCGGTGGCGGTGACGGCGCGGGCCCGCGACGTGCACCACTTGAGCAGCTCGCCGGCCATCTCCTGGGTGGACCAGGTGTGCACGCCGGCCTTCTCGACGGCCGCGACCAGCGGATCGTTATGACCCATCAGGCCGGTGCCGCGCACCCAGCCGATCATCGCGTGGACCAGGGTGACCCGCTGCGCCCACGACTTCTCGACCCGCCACTTGGCGATCACCGCGTCCAGCGCGGCCTTCGACTCGCCGTAGGCGCCGTCGCCGCCGAACATGCCGCGGTTGGGCGAACCCGGAAGCACCACATGCAGTTTCGCGTCCACGTCGTGGTCGGCGCCGAGGGCGGACAGACCGCCGATCAGACGTTCCACCGACCACAGCAGGACCCGCATCTCCATTTCGGCGCGCGCCCCGGCATCGGCCAGATCGCCGGCCACCCGCGGGGCGGCGAACGGCAGCAGCAGCGTCGGGGTCATCGCGGGCTTCACGAGAACCTTCGCGCCGCCGGCGTTGTCGGTCTGCTCGTTGCCGACCCAGTCGATCAGCGCGTCGATATCGGCGTAGGAGGCCATATTCGCCGGCACCACCCACAGCGCGGCCCCCGCACGAGCGTGCTCGCGGTAGAGCTGCTTGTAGAAGGCGAGGCGGTCGTCGTCGAGCTTGGATGTGGTGAGGATGACGGTCGCGCCGCCGGCGAGCAGCCGGCCCGCGATCGAGGCCGCGATGGACCCCTTGCTCGCGCCCGTGATCACCGCGGTATCGGCGGACCAGACACCCTCGTCGGTGCTCACGGCCGCCTCGGCGATCCGTTCATAGGTCCGGGCCAGCACCGAACGCGCTTCGCCCATGGCGAGTTTGCGCCACCACTGCGCCTGTGCCGCAACGGCCTTACCGGCTCCGACGAAACTGTCGACCGTGTCCTCGCCCGAGCCACCCAGCCACAGCGTGGCCAGATCCTCGCGGGCGGTGGCCCAGCGGTCGTCGATCAGCACGGCCTTGCGGGCGTCGAAGGCCGGAGCCACCAAACGCGGCCAGTCCGAACCCAATTCGGCCGAGACCAGGTCGACCAGCGATTCGTCGCTCGCCTCCGGCGCCGACACCTGGTCGGTGAGCCCCAGCTGCTCGAGCACCACCCGGGCGGCGGTCGCCAGCACACCGTCGCGACCGGTGATCTGCTCGGTGAATTCACCGAGGGCGGCCGCGTCGACCGTGGCGCCACCGCCACCACCGGCAGCCGGCAGCGCGACGCTGATTCCGCGGCGGGCGGCCACGGCCTGCACCGCGGCGTCGATCGCGGCATCCACCGCGGCGCCGTCGCTCAGCGCGCCGGAGACCAGGCCACCGAGATCCCCGCCGCGCACGCTGGTGCCCTCACGGGTGCCGAGCGACACCTCAGCGGTGACGTGGTGGGCCCAGCCGTCGCCGAGCTGCCACACCTTCTTCACGCGATCGGTGATCGCCGCGGGGCGCTTGCCCGAGGGACCGAACACCTTGCGCAGGTGATCACCGATGGCGTCGGACAGCACCGAGCCGAACGGCTTGTAGGTGCGGGCCAGGCGGTCGACGGTGACCGAGAGGGCGCCCATATCGGCATCCGCGGCGCCGTCGATCGCACCCAGCGACAGTTCGGAGCCGAGGTCGACCAGCAGCTGGTTGCGCCGCGAGGAGACACCGTCGCACAGCGCCTCGATGGTGTCCACGGGACCGATCTGGTCCAGCCGCAGCTTGGTCCACAGCGCGATCAGCACGCGGGTGGCGTCGGCGGCGGTGAAGGTGAGGTCGTCGGGACGAGGACCACCGGCAGCGGCGACCGGAGCCGGTGCCGGGGCGGCCGCGGCGGCCGTCTCGGCCGGAACCGCTTCGGCCACAGCCTCTTCCGGCTCGTCGACCGGCGCCGGATCGGTGTCGGTGGAGTACACCACGCCGGCCTCGCGCTCGATGTTGAGCACCTCGACCTTGGTGGCGGAGTACTGCGGCAACTTCAGGGTGTTGCTCGCCAGGTTCGCCACGGTCGGCGTCGCCGCCAGGCCGATCTCGACGAACCGCTCCACGCCGAGGCCACCGCGTCCGGTGTCGCCGAACAGCAGATCCTGGGTCTCGATCCAGCGCACCGGGCTGGCGAACTGCCAGGCCAGCAGCTCGATCAGCACCACCCGGCACAGTTCTTCCGGACGCGCGGACCACGACTCGAAGTCGTCGAGTACCGCGCGCAGCGGCTCCGACGGCACGTAGTCGGCGATCTCGGCGATGAAGTCGCGCTCCAGCGAGAACGGCCGCGGCACCAGGTTCGGAATGTAGCGCCCGGCAAGGATTTCCGGATGCAGGTTCTCCGGCAGCAGCTCCTCGAGCTTGTGCCGGAACTCGGGCACACCCTTGCGCAGCACCGTCGAGTGGAACGGCACGTCGATGCCCGGCACCAGCACGAAGGCACGCTTACCGCCGAATTCCGCACGGCGACGCTCGATTTCGGCTTCCAGCTCCTCGAGCCCGGCGACCGTACCGGCGATCGCGTACTGCGAACCGCGCAGGTTCAGGTTCACCACCTCGAGGAACTCGCCGACGCGCTCGCCGACGCCGGCGACGAAGTCGATCACCTCGGCGTCGGGCAGCCCGATCTGCGACGGGCGAATGGCGGCCATCCGATAGTCGCTGCGGCCCTGCGCATCCCGGGGCACCAGCTCGTGCATGGCCGAGCCACGCTGGAACACGACCTCGAGCACGGCTTCCAGCGGCAGCACACCGGCCACCGCGGCCAGCGCGTTGTACTCACCGACGGAGTGGCCGGCCAGCATCGCGCCCTCGACGAACGCACCGGCCTCGCGCAGTTCGGCGACCTGAGCCACGCCCAGGGTGGCCATCGCGACCTGAGTGAACTGGGTCAGATGCAGAACACCCTGCGGGTGACGGTATTCCACGCCCCGCGCCTTGAGGTAGGTCGGGTTGTCGCGCACCACGGCGAGGATCGAGAAGCCCAGAGCTTCCCGGGTGTGCTTGTCGGCGCGATCCCACACCTGCTTGGCCGCCTTCGACCGCGACCGGGCGTCCAGGCCCATCCCCTTGGTCTGGATGCCCTGACCGGGGAAGGCGTAGACGGTCTTGGGAGCCGCCAACCGGGCGGTCGCGGTCATCACCAGATCACCGCCGGTCCGGCAGGACACCTCGACGATCTCGCAGCCGCGGTCGACGGCGATCCGCTCGACGCGCACATCGATCTGCGCGCCCGGCCGGACCATTCCGAGGAATCGGGTGGTCCAGGCGGTGACAGTGCGTGCGGGCAGCGGAGATTCGGGATCCACGGCCGACACCGCGTGCTGGGCAGCGGCCGACAGCCACATGCCGTGCACGATCGGGCTGCCCAGGCCCGCGAGTTTCGCGGCGGCGTTGCTGGTGTGGATGGGGTTGTGGTCGCCGGAGACCTCGGCGAAGGCGGCCATGGCCCGCGGCGCGGTGAGCGTGACGTCGCGACGACGGCGGCGCGGGGTTTCGGTGGCCTCCTCGGACACGGTCCCGGCCGCGCGCGGCGGATCGGTGAGCTCGTTGCCGCCGTTGCGGCCGCGAATCGCGAAGCGTTCCACCAGCGTTGCGACGGTCGGCGTCTCCAGACCGTGATCGCGCATGACCCCGACGGTGACCCGCACCTCGACGACGCGCCCCAGATCGGTGTCGACCACCGACGCGGATTCCGCGCGAACGCTGAGCACCGCCGGATCACCGGGCAGCTCACGCACCAGGTCGACCTGGTGGTCCAGGTGCACCAGATCCAGCATGCCCTCGATAACACTGCTGACGCTTCCGTTCTCGCCCTCTGCGCGGCTCGCGCCCAGCACGGCGAATACGGCCGGCCAGCACGCGCCGACCAGCACGTCGGGAACCCGGCGGCCGATGGTGCTGAGGCCCTCCGGCAGACCCGAGCCGGTCACACCGGCGTGGTCGGCGACCATATCGGGCGTCCAGGCGAGGTTGACGTGTGCGACGTGAGAGCCGTTGGCGGACTTGACTTCCGGCAGGGCCTGCCCGGCAGCCACGGCCAGCAGGGCCGACATCGCGGTCTCGGCATCGTCTTCGGTCACCACCGGCGCGCCACCGTTGTAGACCGAAGCGGGAACCGTGATCCGGATCCGGACCTCGTTCGCCGGCGACAGCGGGACGGCCAGTTCCACGTAGGCGTTGTCGGCGTCGGGGCCGGTAGCCGGAACCAGGGTGGCGCCGGTCGGCCGGTGCACCGCGCCCTGCGGGTCGACGGTCCACTCGTGCAGATCGCCGAGACGGTGCACCGGGTTGGCGGTGGTGCGCCCGGCCCACTGCACGTCGGGCGCGGCCAGCACGACGTCGATGGCGCCGGAACCGATGTCGGCGCGGCGGCGCCCGTCGACGGCGGCGGGGGTGACGCCTCCGCGGATCAGCGTGTAGGCGGTGTCCTGTTCGAAGCGGTCGAGCAGTTCACCGACCGGCTCGTCGACGCGGGTGATGCCGGCGACCGCGACGGTGCCGGGGATCACGCATACCTGGTCGGCGGCGTAGCGCGGGTCGTGGGCCTGCCACAGCGAGTCCGAGCGCCACCACCGGCGCACGTCGGCGTCGACGACCGGCACGAAGTTGACCGGCTTGCCCGGGGTCTTGCACAGCGAGACGAAGAACGGCACATCGGCCGGGTGCAGGACGGTCTCGGCGGCGGCCGGGTAGTGCTCCTTCAGCGTGCAGATCACGTGCACCGGCCGTTCGAAGACGCTGTCGTCGTCGAACAGGGTCGGGATGCGGCCGCGGTCGGCGGGGTTGAGGCGGCCCTCGGCGCGCCGCACCATCTCGGCGAACCGATCCCGCCACGTGATGTCGGCCCAGACCGAGCGGGTGGCGTCGGCGATCGCGTCGCCGAGGTCGGTGCCGCAGTCGAAGCCGTCGCGACCGGCACGCTGGTGCTCGGGCAGCAGTGCGGCCAGCTCGACGTAGCGCTCCAGCCAGCGCAGGTAGGTCATACCGGCGACATCGCCGAAGTACGGCTTGGCGGTGCGGTCGAGCGCCTCGATGATCTCGTCGCGGCGCGCGGCCACGGCCTCGGCGTCACCGGCGACCTCGTCGAGCAGGCGCCCGGTCCGCGAGGCGGAGTTGTCGATCTCGTGGATGTCGGCGCCCAATTGGCTACGGCCGGAAGCCATTCCGCCGGTGGCGGTCCCGGCGGCGACCCAGTCGGGGGTACCGGGGGTGTCGACCAGCAGCTGCTTGACCTCGGGTGCGGTGGTGGCCTCCAGGGTGGCCATGGCCGCGGTGCCGACCAGCACGCCGTCCAGCGGCATCGTCGGGTAGCCGTGGGAAACCGACCATTCGCCGGTGAGGTATTCGGTGGCCCGCTCCGGGGTGCCGATGCCGCCACCGACGCAGACCACGACGTTCGCGCGGTTGCGCAGTTCGGCGTAGGTCTCGAGCAGCAGGTCGTCGAGGTCCTCCCAGGAGTGGTGGCCGCCCGCGCGACCGCCCTCGATGTGCATGATCACCGGGTAGTCCGGCACCTCGTCGGCGATGCGCAGCACCGCGCGGATCTGCGCGACGGTACCGGGCTTGAACGCGACGTGGGTGATGCCGGCCTCGGTCAGCTCGGCGATCAGCGCCACGGCCTCGTCGAGTTCGGGGATGCCCGCCGTCACGACCACGCCGTCGAACGGGGCGCCGGCCGTGCGGGAGCGCTGCACCAGCCGCTTGCCGCCCAGCTGCAATTTCCACAGGTAGGGGTCGAGGAACAGCGAGTTGAACTGCACGGCCCGGCCGGGCTGCAGCAGGGTCTTCAGCTCGGCGACCCGATCGGCGAAGATCTGCTCGGTCACCTGGCCGCCACCGGCCAGCTCGGCCCAGTGACCCGCATTCGCCGCGGCGGCAACGATTTTCGCGTCGACGGTGGTCGGGGTCATACCGGCCAGCAGAATCGGCGACCGGCCGGTCAGGCGAGTGAAGGCGGTTTCGACCACGATCCGGCCGTTGGGGAGACGAATCGGCTTGGGCGCGAACGCATCCCAGGACGGGGCGACCTGCGGGGCCGCGCCCGGGGTGAAGAGGCTGCGCTGACCGGGCCGGGTCGCGGCCGCGACGATGCCCACGCCGGTGCCCTTGAGCGACCCCTGGGTCAAGCGGCTCAGCAGATCACCCGGGCCGATATCCAGAATCCATTGCGCGCCACCGGAAACGGTGTCGTCGACGATCTGCACCCAGTCCACCGGGTCGACCAGAATGCTGCGGGCCAGCTGCGCGGCGAGTTCGGTGTCGATCTCACACTGCGCGGCCCAGGCCGACACCAGCTCGACGGTCTCGGCCAGCGCGGGGTGATGGAAAGCGACCTCGACCTGGACGTCCTCGAAGACCGGGGCGAACACCGAGCCGCCGCGCTTCTTGGCATCGCGATCGCGGCTCTGCTCGGCGTTGATCTCGGTGCAGCGCTGCCGCACCCGCTCCAACTGGGCCACGGTGCCCGACAGCACCGCGCGTCGGCGGCCGTTGCGAATCGACACCACCGCGGCGATGTTCGGGTCCACACCTTCCGAGACCTCGGCCACGACCGCGCGCAGCTCGTCGGGGTCGACATTGGACACCGCGACCATCGGCGATTTGTCGCCGACCGGAATGAGACCGCGCCGGCGCGCGACCAGTGTGGCCGCCGCGCCGATCAATTGGGCCAGCGCGAGCAGTTCCGCATCACGCGCACCCTGTGCGGACGCGGCCTCGGCGGCGAGCAGACCCTGGGAGTGACCGATGATGCCGGTCGGCGCCTGCTCGGCCGGATCCAGACCCTGCATCCGCAGCGCCCGCAGCGCGGCGACCTGCGCGAGGAAGACGCCCGGCATCGAGACCGCCGCGGAACGCAGCGCCTGCGCGGACGGCGCCGCCGACTCCTCGCCTTCCTCGCCGTCGGCGAGCTCGTCCTCGAGCATCCACGCGATCGGATCGAAGCCGACGGGCCGGACCACCAGCAGCTGCGCCGCCACCGGTTCCAGCCGCGCATCCGCTTCGTGCACGAGCGCGGTCAACTCGGGCTCGAGCGCACTGTCGCGTCCGATCTCCTCCAGCTCCCGCAGCCACTGCGCACCCTGGCCACCGAAGGCCAGCGCGTACTTCTCACCACCGAGCAGGCGATCCAGCAGCGACGACTTGATACCCGTATCCGAAACTCCCCCAGCGACCTTCCCGTTCGTTCCGGTCCCGGTGCGTTCGTTGATCGTCAAGACGTATCGACTTCCTTCTCGTGGCGGCTCACCCCGCGGGGCCCGCTCTTGCGTGCACAGGCGTCCCTCACCCCTGAGGACCTGACGAAGCCTCAGGTTCGCACAAAATCATGAGGAAAGCCTCACGTTTCCCCCGCCCCCGCACCCCTACCGTCGAGTATTTCGGTACAGCCGTACAAGAACAACGCCAAACATGACCCTCCCTCATGTTTGAAGCCCCAGGTGGCAGCGTTACTCGGAAGTCAGAAAGTTGAGGGTTCCTCATATTGGGAGTTGCCAAATCGTTATAATCCCAGTTCGTGTTACCCGCGGGTACACGACACCCCCGCGTGGCTTCGCGATCCGCGCCCGGGCCGGTAGAGTTTGGACGGTCGTACCATCACGCGCGAGTGGCGGAATTGGCAGACGCGCTGGATTTAGGTTCCAGTGTCCTCGGACGTGGGGGTTCAAGTCCCCCCTCGCGCACGATTTCGTGTCACTGGTGACACATTCGGCGTCCGCGTGTGTGAGCGCACTCAACCACGCGAAGGACGACCAGTGACAACAGTCTGTGACCCGCGCACTTTGGTAACACGAATGCGATATTTGCGTGCGTTCGTGCGACCCTCATCGCCCCGCGGTGTGCGGGGGTGGGGCGCGTGATCGCACCGGTGATCCCACCGCAGACGCCGTTGCAGCAGCTGATCCACGGCCCGCATTCGCTTGCCCCGCTGCCTGTTCCCGCGCCGGACGCCGACCTGGTCGTCGGGATGTCCACGGTCGGGCGAGGCGGGCGGGTCGTGGATCGCAAGGTCTTCGCCGCGCTGGGCTGGGAGGCCGGCGACCGACTTATGCTGCGCTGCGCCGAACACGGAATCCTCGTCGCCTCCCCCGACCCCGAGGGCCCGATCCTGATCCGCGACGGGACCATTGGTATCCCCTTGCGGCAACGGCGCCGCGTGCAGCTGTTCATCGGCGACCGCGCCCTCCTTCTCGGCAGACGCACCGGCGATCGGCTGGCGATCGTCGCGCCTGCCGCGATGGAGACGGTGTTCGCTCCCGGCCTGGCACTGCTGGAGCGCTGACACCGATGACCGCCAACACAACATCAGTGGCGTCGGCCGAGGCTGTCGCGGCCGCGCGGGTCCTGCTGGCTCAGATGGGGATCAGTCCCGCCGATCTCGTCGGCACCGCCGCGCTGGTGCCGACCTTCGCCGAGGTGGTCCCGCAGGTGCGGGCCACGCTGCGTCCCGGCACGATGCGCACCTACGACGCGCATCTGCGGCGCCTGGAAACACAGTGGCCGACACGGCGCCTCGACGAGCCGACCCAAGCCGACCTCGAGGCCATGGCCCGAGCAGTCCAAGAGCACGCCCGCGCCAACCGGGCTTCGCGCGGCGGGGGCAGCGCGGTCGAGCATTTCGTCAGCGCGGTGCGCTGCGTGTACCGCTACGCCGAGAGCACCGGCTGGATCCGCCCCAGCGACAACCCCGCCCGCAAGGTCGCCAAGCCCACACGAAAACCCTCGCACCGCTACGCGATTCCCTCCGGGCAGCTGGCCGAAATCTGCGCGGTGGCCGCCGAGACCGGCAACGACGGGGAACTGGACGCACTGATCCTGCGCCTGCACATCGAGACCGCGTGCCGCCGCAGCGGCGCACTGGCCCTGCGACCACACGACCTCGACGCCGACCAATGCCTGGTGTGGCTCCGCGAAAAAGACGGCACCGACCGCTGGCAACCGGTCTCCCCCACACTCATGCGCCACCTACGCGCCCACGCCGCCGCCCGCAACGCCCCGGTGTCGGGGCAGCTGCTGCGCTACCGCAACGGCACACCCATCACCTCGCGACGCTACGACCACATCTGGGCACGCATCGGCGAAGAGCTGCCATGGGTGGCCGTGCAGGGCGTGACCATGCACTGGCTCCGGCATACCACCCTGACATGGGTAGAGCGCACCTTCGGCTACGCCGTGGCCCGCGCCTACGCCGGCCACCACGGCAAGACCGCGGGCACAACGGCCACCTACGTCAAAGCCAACCTGCTCGAAGTCGCCGCCGCCCTCGCCGTACTCACCGGCGAGCCCCACCCCTTGGCCACGGCCGAAGGACCCACGGCCACATGAACACTGCCGCGTGCACACCCGATCCCCGCTCGCCGCAAGGACCACACCACATGCCCGCACCCGACCCCATCGTGCGCACGCCCACCTCGCCGAACGGCCAGGACCGTGCACACGGTCACGACCGTGTGCACGCCTTCTTCTGGTGCGTGCTCGTCGCCTCCGCAACAGTGAGCGTGACCGGCAACGCTGTGCACGCCGTCCTGCACGCACCGGTGCCGCCGATCGCCGGTGCGGTCGCAGTCGTGCCCCCGATCGCGTTGCTGACCGCTGTGCACGGCGTCACCGTGCTGCAGCGAAAGCAGGTGCGCAGCACCACCGCCCACCGGCTCGCCGTCGTACTGACCGTCCTCATCGCGGCCGGAGCGTTCTGGCTGTCGTTCACCGCGTTGCGGTCCCTCGCCGAACTGGCCGGCATCCCGCACAACCAGGCATGGCTGTGGCCACTGATCATCGAAGGCTCGATGACCCAAGCCACCGTCGCCCTCATCTCGATCACACAGCCACCCCACGGCACCAGCGCCACAACAGAAGACGTAGCGTCCGCCGGACCGACGACAGTCCCTGATACACCGCCAGAATCGTCACGCCCCCCGGCCGACAACAACACCGTGCGCACGACGGAAGCGACCATTTCCGGCGCAACCACATGGAGCGAAATCGCAGCGGAGATCTGCGCACGCGATCCCGCACGCCGCCGAGACCCTGACGCGGTCGCACACATCCTGGCGTTGCATTACGCCGAAGGACTCAGCGCCAGCGAGATCGCCGAGCGAACGCATCGCAGCCGATCAACCGTCAGCAGAATTGTCAGTCGAGCCAAGGCGCTAGACCCACCCACGACATGATCTTCGGTCCGCCACAAACGGACCCGCCGACAGTGAATACAGGACGCCACTGTCGATGTGCGCCGTCGTCGCGGGCCGGGTAAGAGAGGCCAGACAACGCCGAGCCTGGCGCTACGGCGCGCGACACTCGACGCGACGACCAACACCTGCGCTTATCCACGCCTCGACGCCGGGCCGCTTGCGGCAACGAGAGGCCCATGGCAATTCATCCGCAACCCCCACCATCACTCTCCATTCCCCCTCACCACATGGCGACAGCACCCCGATGGGCGCGGCCACTGCTCGAAAACCGTGATCTCACAGCACAACTCGCGATATGGCGAGCCGCCCACCACACCCCCGACACCGACCAGCGCCCCACCGGGCCCTGCCGCTACCCGGCAGCCGAACGCCATCACCAACAGCATCTCGACACCCGCATCATCGACACCCCCGGTGCCCTGCACTACGCCACCCACACCTGGTCCGCTCTCACCAAACGCATCGACACCCGACTCACCACCGACCCCTGGTGGCCGGTCCACGCCCAGCACCTCGACACCGCCGCCGACGCCGGCCACGGCATCGAAGCCCTCCTCACCACCGCCGCCAACCAACGCCCACTCCCCGACGACATACCCGACGACATACCCGCCGCCGCCCTCTGGCACCGACTCGAATTCGCAGACACAACGCCGAACGCACCACCAGGGCCGGCACCTCCCGCATTCAACCGGACTGCCCGAGGCTCCACGATCCAACAAGCGATCGACGTAGCTCAGCCCGAACCACGAACTCCAACCCCAGCAACCCTGAGTCCATGCACGAGCCAGCGTCAGGCTCCAGCCACAGGGTCGACTACGGCACCGGACTGTGACTGGGCCAAGGCGATGACATCGGCGTCCCGCGACGTCATCGATACGCGGGCAACCGATGAGCTCAGCGAGAGACGGGCATTGGCCCGCCGGAGGAGCGCCAGCCGATTCGATGAGCGGCCTCAGTCAGCCCCACAGCGCAATCAGATGTCATTACACCAGCGCTTGGGCGATACCCGGACCAGCGGTGCCACTAGTCAATTAATCCCTGCTTCTGCTTGACTTATCGCCATGTTTACCAAAGATGGAGTCGGCAAGGTTATCGCCCTTCGGATTGCTTCGTTGGTCGATGCCGAATCGACTTGGCATAACCAACTGTGGCAGGTGGGAACGCTGAGGGCCATGCAAGAATGCATGGCCCTTGCCGGGTCGAACCCGACTTCAGCACGAGTGCAATATGTGGTCAATACGGCTCGTCGCGTAATCCAACATGATCCAGTCTTATCCGGACGGCGACGCGGTCAGGCCCTCAATTCGATGCCGAGCAAAACTGACCAATTCCAGCATGGCACTCACTCGTTCTTCGTTCTGCAACACGAAATAAATCAATTAAGTCTCGAATACTTCGAATTTTGGCTAGCCTTCATAGCTAGTTTAGACGAAGACGAGGACCCAATTTCAACGAAACTGGATCTCAATCTAATTTCTTGCTATATCGCAGGACATCTACGCTGGTGCGGGTTTTCAGACAAATGGATACTAAAACACTGCAATTACTATCTCAAACACAACTCCGAAGTTAGCACTCTGCAGGATCTTCTGAATTCTGCCGCGAGCGTGGCACGAAAGGGCCCAGGCGAGTACACCTATCTCGTGCCACTACTCTCGATTGACGAGGACAACGAAAAAAGCGAGCCACCTTGGCTAACAAAGAATGATTTTGAGGATAAATTCGCAGAATACATGCGGGGAGTAACAGTACCCGACCACACGGGCGGGTTGATTTTGCAGATATCAGCAATCGAAAAGTACCGCGCCGAAGAGCTGTTCGCGAAGGCTTTGCAGGAGGTCATAACAAGGGGCCGAATGGTGGGCACAAAGTTCGAGGTAGAGTCCGTCGGCGGGGCATGGATGCATCCGGGCTCCAGTAAAGTGGACCTTCCTGACTTAGAACGCACACCATTTTCCCTGCAATCGTTAAGCATCGGAGGCGATCGCTGGAGACTTCATCAGCTTCCCGCTGAAATCGAAGCGGGGCTAGATCTGCTGTCTAGCGTCGGGACCGTTTCCTTCAGATCTTCCTGTGTCACCACATGGGCGATGGTTGAAACGATGTTTGCCGATGCATCCGACTTTGGCGCTCTAGCTGACATTTCAGATCGTCCTGGTGACCTATTAGCATGCATGTACATAACCGATCTGCTCGACAAGCTTGCAGCAAGCCACAGCGAGCTCGGCAGAGATGCTCTTGCGAATGAACTCAAGAGCGCGGATTTGTATCGCAGAGTTGAACTCATCGTTGAGTCTCTTCTGTCCGGAAACTCTCTAGCCGTAGATACCGAGTATGGCCCCGTACTGTTGCAGCAGGCCCGCAGATTAGTCCTCGAAAAGCAGCAGCTTCATTTGATACGGGCCGAGTTCTCGGAGTCGCTACGCAGACTGTACGCATGCCGAAATGAGATCGTACATGCTGGCGTTCTCGAGCCGTACAGTATGACTGAAACCGTAAAAGTAGCATCAAAACTACTAGCTGCCATTCTCGATGAGTCAGTGCGCAACTCGCAAGTATCTCACGAGCCAGTAGCGCTAGTTGCAGCCAAATGCCGATGGCTGATAAACCGAGTGGAGATCGGTGCGGATTTAGCTGGACTTACCGCCTTTCACTAGAAAGCATTACAGCTTTACTATTGCAATCTGGGTCGAAACGCGGCGATTTAACGTTCGAGTGACCACCACATTTACATCGTTAACCCTAGGTTTATCAATTCAATAGCGTATGCGTACGGCGCGACCTGACTGCATCTCAAACTCTCCTCTGTTCTCCCAAGTCGGTAGCTGCCTCCGTTGACCGGCAATCGAACGCGCAAGCGAGTCGCGGACTGACGGCGGTGCAGAATCGATCGCTCTCTGAGCAGTATGGTCTCGAAGTCCCTCAAACAAATCCCACCCCCGCTTCCGTTCCTGCCGCCCCATCGACGAGCCTGGATAACATTGATCGACGTATTCTCCGAGAGGTATCGGGATGGGTTGGCGCCCGGAGCGTCCGCGCGGGTCGATATTTCGCCAGCGTTTCAGAAGGGCAAATATGTCGACCCCTTTCTCTGCGAGTCCATCGAGAATCAGGAGGTCCCGCCAGCATAGTATGGCTGGCGCATGGACTCTGTAGAAGTTCAGGTTGTCGTTGTACTTTTGCACGAGCTTCACACCCTTAACGAATATGGCGTTCTCGGTTGCGAGCTCACTTGGCATGCCGGCGTCTGGCACGACGACGAGCGGCACGAATCTTGTCCGGCCAGTTACAGCAGTATGCAGCCTGTTCCAGCTGCGGGTCATGAAGAGGTCCACTGTACTGAGAAGCTGTTTGAATTTCGTTGCGGTAAAGCGCTGCTCGATTTCTTGTTGCAAGGAATCAAACGTTCCACTTCCCTCTGCAAAAGGCTGTGGCAGGTTTCGCATGTTAGCGTCTACCAATACACATCCGTGGTCGCGGAATAGAGCGAAATCGCAGATCTTCGGAATACTAGACTTGCTAGTGCGCCATGCGCGCCTCATCTGGTCTTCTTGAATCAAGACAGTATTGCCCGATGCGTCGTATGCACAAATTCTCTGGAGCACCTCGCCGACCCGCTCTTCGAAGATGTCTCGCATGGACTCGGCGTAGTGATCTGCCTTCTTACTATCTCTTTGCCGCAAGATTGCTTCAGACTCAAGGTATAGGTGATCGCCAAAAATACGCTGTATCACGAACTGGAACCTGATAGGCACCAATGTGCCGTCATCCAGCCGAACGAACGGAAACTGCTGCAGCTTGTACCGAGTCCAGAGCGCCGCACCTTCGGCGCGCTCTTGTCTAAGCAGTGAGCGCAAGTCTGAGACGGTGAGACTGCAGTGCTCAATCAGGAACTTTACCGCCTCCGGAGCCACAGAGTGGTCAGAAAAAAAGCTAGCATTGATTCGCGAGAACCCCTCATGCCTCCACAGATTGTAGAATAACCATCCGAGCGATAGAAAGTCATCGAGCGCTACGCCTGTGATCTCCGCCCATTGCTCGGCCGGCCCAGCAGCAAGATCGCGTCTCGTTTTTTTCGATGTTCGGTCCGACCACGACCGATACCAGGTGCCCTGGGTTGTTGTTAAAAGCATTTCCAATGGTTCAGGAAACAGTAATAGCGCTTGAGCTATTCGGTTAACTGTAATCTCACCGAGGGTCTGATCGAAACCTCCCCCTCGTGCTGGCATCGCAGCCTCGTGAGCTTCCGACGCGATACTTAGAAGTACCGCCAAGAGTTCGTCACACGAGAGCTCGGATTCTTCATCCGAATCCGCATGCTCGATGACCTCTTTGATGGCGAGAAGGAGTGGCAAGGGATGGAGAACTGCGTTCCCACGTGCCAGCTGAGCAGCCGCCTCCGACCGTGCTGGCTCACTTACTGCAGATAGAAAAGCGAGAGCCACATCGTCGTCGCTATTGTCCATACTCGAGAGGTCCAGGTCGGCCAGGAGACGCGAAAACTTCTCAAGCACAGGCAGCACCCCCCGACGCCCCCAGAGTACTCGCCGCGCGGCAGCGTCCAAGTAGTCTAGCGCCGGAACGTCGTCGATGCGCACGATCCTCGGCCCACCATCGTCATTGCGAAGCAACTCGTCAAGGTTCACGCGCCAATTATCGCCCCTGCTGCCGACAAGGACATAATTCGGAGCAACCCGCCGCACGAGATGCGCGCGCCAGCTAAATCGCGACGTTTGCGGCAGGCAATGCCGAGCCGAGGTCAATCCTCTCTGATAGAACGAATCCAGACATAGACCCGCCGGGGTATCGATTTGGCTGAATCGCTCATTGGTTGCGGCCCGAGACGCTTATCGGTGCATATGCTAGATATCCTAGGACCGATGGTCCATACAGACTCAACGCACTACTACATCCTTTCAGGGGCAGCGATTCCCAGCAATCCGAGCCCGTGAGCGAGCGTTTCGGCAGTGAGCTTGCACAACGCCAGGCGGTTTCCGCGTACAGGTTCGTCCGCGCTGAGGACCGGGCAGTTGTCGTCGTAGAACGTGGTGAAGTCACGCGCCAACTCGTACAGATATCCGCACAAACGGTGTGGCTCGAGGGTTTCGGCGACCTCGCGGACGGTCGAGCTGTAGCCATCGAGTTCCAGGGCGAGGGCGCGTTCGGCCGGTTCCAAGACCAGGTCGATATCGACAACCGGTGCAGGCTCGCCCGCCTTGCGGAGGATCGAACGGATCCGCGTGTGCGCGTATTGCAGATATACGGAGGTGTTTCCGTTGAAGGCGATCATGCGGTCGAGGTCGAAGGTATAGTCCTTGACCCGCGAAGTCGATAGATCGGCATACTTCACCGCACCGATCCCGGCCTGTTCGGCGATCGTGTCCAGCTCTGCCGGGTCCAGGTCAGGGTCTTTGTCCGCGACAACTTGACGGGCCTTCGTGAAAGCGTCGTCGAGTAGGTCCATCAATCGCACGGTTCCACCGGCGCGGGTCTTGAACGGCCTGCCGTCGGGGCCGAGGACCGTGCCGTAGGCGATGTGCTCCGCGTCGACTTTGTCGGTGAGCCAGCCTGCGCGCCTGGCGGTTTCGAAGATCAGCTGGAAGTGCAGGGCTTGCCGGGAGTCGGTCACGTACAGCAGCCGTTGCGCTCCCAGCTCGTTGATCCGGTAGCGGATCGTAGCGAGATCGGTTGTGTCGTAACCGTATCCACCGTCGCTTTTTCGCACCATCAATGGCACCGGCCGGCCGTCGGGACCGTTCACTTCCTCGGAGAAAACGACCAGCGCGCCATCACTCTCGACCGCGATTCCCTTGCCGACCACCTCGTCGATGGTGTCCACCAGCATCGAGTTGTAGAACGACTCCCCCACCGAATCCTCGGCAGTCAGCAACACGCCGAGCCGACGGTAAATATCGGCGAACGCCTGTTCCGACTCCGAGACGATCTCGCGCCACCGAGCCATCGTCGTCGGATCACCGGCCTGCAACGCCACCACCCGCGCCCGCGACCTGTCCGCGAACGCCGAGTCGGCATCGAACTCCTTACGCGCCGCCTTGTACAACCCGTCCAACGCGGACACCGACGAACCGTCCCGCTCCGCGAGGTCCTCGCGGCGCCAGCGCGCATCCGGGTGCTCGTCCAAGTATTGGATCAGCATCCCGAACTGAGTTCCCCAGTCCCCCAAGTGATTCTGACGAACCACCTCCGCCCCCAGAAACTCCAGCACGCGAGCGAGGCTGTCACCAATGATCGTCGTCCGCAGATGCCCGACGTGCATCTCCTTAGCGATATTGGGCGCCGAGTAGTCGATCACCGTCCGACGACCATCCTCCGACGCCGCCACTCCGAGGCGGCCATCGTCCAGTCGTGCCGCGACCTGCTGCCACACCGCCATGTCCGAAACCCCGATATTCAGAAAACCCGGCCCGGACGGCTCGACCGAAATCACCGGTGCCCCAGCCAGCTCCAGATTCGTGGCGACATCATTCGCCAGTTCGACCGGCTTGGACTTCAATCGCTTGGCAAGCGACAGAGCAACATTGGATTGGAAATCGGCGTGTGCGGATCGTCGCACTACCGGGTCTGCGCCTGCCGCATCGGGTCGGACCACGCTGACCGCACGAGACACGGCATCAGCGACAAGGTCGATCAACGGCAGAACCCCGGATTGGGCCACGGGAAGAATCCTCCTGATAGTAGGGATGAGCCAGTATCCCAGGCCGGCAAGGAGCAGGCCTGCTGGCATGTCAGCTATCTTGCGGTCGCCCTGTCAGTTTGCGGATGTGCCTGCCGTCGGTGTCGCTGATGGATCCTTCGGCCATGAGTTCGCCCAAACCTCGTGCGAGTGTTGACCGTAGGTGCCGTCCGTCGCAGCAGCGGGGGCCAGAGGCGTCTGTAACGCCGCTTCCCTGGCCGCGATCGGTTAGTACTGGTTCACGAGGTCCGGCCGCGCAGCTTTGGGGCCGGTCGCAGCATGGAGGTGTCGATGTCGAAGAAGAATCGGGGTAAGCCGCGCTCAGGCAAGACGAGGAAAGAGCGACGCGGCGAAGCTCGATCCGCCGGAGCGTCCCGCACCGCACCGCCCGCCACCGAACCACCTTCCGCACAGTACACACCAACGTTCCCGGTGATCTCCGGTCACGCCGGGCTGACCGCGATGGACCACGGCCAGCGGGCTGAGTATCTTGGTCAATTTGACTTGGCCTCAACGCTTCACGCTGTGGCTGCGGTTCAGTCTCGCCTCGATGTCGCGTCCACCACCGACTGGTCGGAGGGCCGCGTGGAGCGTGAGCTTCTCGCGGAGTGCGGCACCGAATGGGCTACCCGTCTTGTGAGCATGGTCGGTTCCACCCATCGCCTCATCCCGCCGCGGTCGATGACGCAGTTGATCCGCGAGGCCCTCGAATACGGCGGGGATGAGGAAGCTGTTCCGCGCCGCGATATTGAGATCGCAGACATATTGGTTCTGGTCATGTCGATCACGACTGAGCATGCGGGGGCACAGAATCCCCTCGACGCCGTCGCGAATCCCGATCCCGCGCAGCTCAGGGAGCAGATGGCGGCCGTCGCGGCCTACACCGCCGAGGAGACGGTTGCAGCCGTTCGCCAAGACGCTCTCGAAGAGATGGCGAACTTGCTGAGCAACGAATCTGTCAAGCTCGAGTTGATCAAGGCGTCGACCTACGACCTTTGGTTCCGGCCGTGGCCCGCGCGAGTCACCGACACCCGGATCGGAGAGAATCCAGCCGACGCTTTCGAGATCGCTAATCGCGTCCCACTTCTCGATGTCATGGTGGTGGGGCAGATCATCACCGAGGGCATAGCGGCCGGGCGGTTCGAGTTCACCCGAGAGGAGTTGACGCGCGCCGGAGCTGCGACAGACGCGGTGGAATTTGTCATCGAGAACACGGCGTACGACGCGGCCCAGTTCACGCGGAGACTTCGCCAGGATCGCTCGCGCGGGCCAGTGGCTTATCAGCGGTACGCCTTCACCGAGCGTCCCTTCCTTCTGCAAAGCGCCGACACACTGTTCGTCCTGCGATATCAGTGGGTGATCGACCGGTTCTTCGGCTCACAGCTCTACTGGCAGACGTTTTTCGCGTTGGGAGCCCCGACATCTGGGTCAGTGGCGGAAGCGTTCAGTCAGGGCATGAACTACGCCTTCGAGCGTGTCGCCAACGACATACTGAAGCGAATCGTCGCCCACAGCTCCAAGATCACCCGACTGGTTACCGAACCCGAAATGCAGGACGAATGGACAGAGAGCAGGGGCCGGACGCCGTCAGTCTGCGACTTCATGCTGGTGGCCGGCCGCGGTTGCATTCTCATTGATGCCACAAACCACCATCTGAGCGCGAACCTGGCACAGGGACTCGCCGACGTTGACACGTTCAATACCGATATCGAATCCTCCTTCATTACAACCAAATTCAACCAGATAGTCTCGACGGCGAAACTGGTCAGAGAGCATCTATCGTTCGGCGTCGAAGCCGACCCAGTCTTCTTTCCGTACGTCGTGGTCCCGAACAATGGGCTGTCGAATACGACCGCGGTACAGCTTGACTGGCGAGTCCGGGCAGAGACACCATTCGCCGAACTACAGGGCTCTACCCGTCCGCCGGTGCCCTTGAGAATCGGTGATCTCGCCCTATTCGAAGGACTCGCCGACCACTTCTCGGCACCTGGCAGAGATATAGCTGACCTGTTCGGCGGGTGGACGAATCAGCAGTTTCCCGTCTCGCTGCGCCAACTACTCGAACAGAACAACATACCCGCACCGATCCCGCAGCGGATGATCCGCGATCAGAAAACCCTCGATCGTCTGATTTCCGACCGTCGTCACAGCACCCAGCGCGAGTAGTCCTGCTGCGTTATCCGCTGGCGCCGTCAGGCCAGTACGTTTTATCACACCATAATGCCGCTTATCGAGCATTTCTCCGCTGGTCGCGTCCGATGAAGGTCACGCTGAACACTCTATTATCGAGTGCCCAGTACAGCCTGATCGTGTTGTAAATGGGCAGGAATCGGCTGGCGGACTCAACCTCACCAGGATAGTACGAGGCTGGGCACGTGTCACCGACGGTAAGCGGCCCGGACTCTGCGAATTCACGATCGAGATCGACAACGGGCAGGGCAGCTCATGGCTGCACCGCTGCATCCGACCCCAACGAATACGCAGCGTCAGACCGGCACCACGCCGACGCGCTGAGCCAACTTGCCCAGCTCGCCCGCCGTCAGATCACGACGCGCGGCCCGCATCATGTGACCAACCAGCTCACGCACGTGCGTCATGCCCCGCACGTGCTGCGGCGCCGCGTGCTCTGCCCGCAACAGCGCGTACAACGAGTCCCGATACTTGCGCTGCATCGCGTAGGCGCGGCCGATCTCGACGAAGTACTGTGCGCGCCGGCCTTCGTTCGGCAGCTGGTCGGGCGACAAACCGGGTGCCAGCTCCAGCACACGACCAGGCTCCCGGCGCTCCATCGCAGCCGACATGCGCCACAGGGCCACGTTCGCTGGAACGAACGACTTGTTCCGTGCCACTGAGGTATTCGGACCTGCCTGCGACAGCCTCAGAGCTTGTTCCGCCGCCTCGGCCAAGTGCGGCTCGGGATCGTCGCCCATCGTCGCGGCGACAATCGACCCCTGCAGATGCAGCATCCCGTACGTCTCGATCTCGCCAACGGTGCGCACCTCGCACGACAGCTTCTCGGCAGTGCCTGTGATCGTTGCGAGAGCCGCCGGAAGCGCGTCGGGACGCGACAGCAGGATCTGCCCCTGAACGAACGCGGCGGCAGCCCTCGGCGCCGCCCCGCCGGCGCGTTCCGCAGCCCGCTCCGCTTCCTGTGCCGCATTCCATGCAAGCGAGTGGTAGCCGCGCGCCCGCAACGCCGACGCGACCCCGTACGCCACGGTGCCGAGGACGTCCCATGCACGTTCCGAACCATCATCGCGCACATGGCGATAGCTGTCGGTCAACATCGGCGCCAGCATCGGACCCAGAGTCTCGTAGTCGCAGTCGTGGCGAAGTTTGGTCGCGATCTCAGCCAGCGATGCCAACTCTTCGAGGCTGCGTGGCGGCGCGGTATCCGTGACGTTCCCCTTCGACCACAACACCGTTTCGAGTTCGGGCACCCTCGAATGGAAACCGGCTCCGGAGGGATTCAGTTTCTCGTCATCGTGGCCGGTCAGATCACCGATGGTGACGTTGAGAGCGGCGGCCAACGCCAGCAGAGTTCGGCGTGAGTCGACCGGACGCTCGCCACTCTCGTACTTCGCGATCGCGCCGCGACTACGCCCCGCACGGTCAGCGAGGACTTGTTGAGTCATTCCGCGACGAGCGCGGATCTTGCGTACCTGCTGGCCGATGAATCGGTCTTCGACGTGCTCGAATTCGGACATCTGCGCTCTTTCGTGGCGGGCACTGAAACACCATGCTATCGGTCGTGTCCCGCTGCGGGACAGTCTCGGCTTGTTGAGCGTCCAACCTAGGCGCGGGCCTGCCGCCGGTTCCATGCATTGCCCTCAGCGGTTGTCGACCACCAAGATCGTGACGCCGGTCGATCGACCACCCCGGCGGCGGCCCTCTTTCTCCTGACGAGCTGAGAGGACAGGGCATGAAATCGGGGACATGGAATACTTTGCTTCCCACCGCTATCGGCATAATTCGCGCGGACGTATCGGGCGCGCGGGCGCCGGAGCACGCTGATCAGATCCGCCGCCATGCCGAGCGCATGGGCTACGTCTACGTCTACACGGTGCGGCCACCAGCAGACCGCGCCGACCCGATCGGTTACGCACTCGGTCTGGCCTCCGGCCTGAGCGCCGACGCGGTGATCGTCTACGACCTCGAGACCGTCGGCCACACACCGAGCCGGGTGTGCGAGCAGTTCGACCTGGAGACGGTCTGCCCTCCGGCGACCTGGGCGGCGTCGGCGCCCAGTCCGGACGACACCGCCCACGCGCACCCCGAACAGCCACTCTCGGTCGATTCGGCGCAACGAATCATGCAGCAGCACTTGAAGTGCCACGCGACCGATTGCGCACGCAAGTCGAGCGCGTACAACTTCCTTGTCCGCTCGGGCAGAATCGTTCCGCCGGTCGATACCCCACGTGAGCGAGCGGCCGCCCGCGGTATCAGGTTCCGCGCGCAACCCGACACCGACGCTCCTCTACCCGAGGGTGTCGACCTGGAGACATTGCTCGACGTTCTGGTCGGCCTGACCGAGTACTCCGCGATCGGGAAGCACCAGCGGGTCGATGAGCTTCACCGAACCCACTGAGGCTCAACCCGAATCGCCGCGACCACACGAGCCGGACATCGGTCTCTGTGTCCTCATCACAGTCCCGAGCACGCACGAAATGAGGTTCGTCGCATGTATATCGGCCGCCGCGCGATTCGCCGTGCACTGGACCATCGACTATCCGGCCGTGAGCGTCACCTTCGAGACGCCGGATCCGCTATATCCCCGGCTGCCCTGTGAACGGTTGTGGGTTTTTCCGTGACCGGGGTGTGGCTCTTCTGCGCAGTCGCCGTGGCCACGCTGCTCGCCGTCTTCGTCGGTGTGTGTTGCTGGCCGAGGCGCATCCCGAAAGGCCGCTCAGTGGTCGAGATACGCCAGCGCATCGAGGACGAACAGACAACGGACGGTGACAGTGACCCGAGCTAATCTGACCAGCACACAATCGACGAGGGGAGCCGGACGTGAGCGATGCCGAGCAGATCGGTTTCGACAGTACCTTCGACGAGAAGACGCAGGCGTAGCTGGACTGGGCCGCGCCAGAACGCATCCAAGCGCAGGTCCGGACACAGCTACTCACACACAATCACCCATCAAACCTTCTCACCCCCACACACATTCACACCCACACATTCCACTCATACACATAACCCCCATACCCCCAACTCCCCATAACCCCTCACCCCCATATCCACTCAACACACGCAGACCTCTTGCACCCTGGCTGAGAATTTCCTTACAACATGGCGAAACGGCGCAAATTGATACAAACTACCTCCCTTCCAGCCCTCGCATCCCGAATGTCGTTGGGTGTCTGATGGATACGTGACAGCGACGCTGCACAAGATCCTCGCCGGCACCAGCTACCTGTACTACCAACGCCAGGTAGCCGCCGCCGACGCCACCGACCTCGGCACATCCAGCCTCGCCGACTACTACTCCACCCGCGGCGAAGCACCCGGAACCTGGCACGGCACCGGCCTTGCCGCCCTCGACATCACAGCCGGCGACCAAGTCACCGAAGACCAGATGCGATGCCTGTTCGGCCTCGGCCGACACCCCAACGCCACCGTCATCGAATACCAAATCGTCACCGAAGCGATCGCCAAGGGCGCCAAACCCAAAGACGCTGTCCACGCCGCCAAACAAGCCAGCCGACTCGGCAAAGCCTTCCCCGCCCGCCACGGCGACAACACCTTCCGCACCCGCTGCGCCCAGGCATATAGGGAACACAACCTCTCCCACGGACTCGACGCGCACGCCGCCATCGACGACGACACCCGCGCCCGCATCCGCACCGAGGTCGCGACAGCGATGTTCGTCGAGAACTACGACCGCGCACCGCTCGACGACCGAGAACTGTCCGGGTTCGTCGCCCGCATCTCCCGCCCGCAATCGACAGCGGTAGCCGGGTTCGACATCACCTTCTCGCCCGTCAAAAGCGTCTCCGCGCTGTGGGCCATCGCCCCCAAGCCGATCGCCGACACTATCCAGGCCGCCCACAATGCGGCCGTCGACGACGCCATCGCCTGGCTGGAAAACAACGCCACCTATACCCGCCTCGGCACCCACGGGGTGCGGCACGTCGACGTCGAAGGGCTCATCGCCGCACGCTTCACCCACCGCGAATCACGCTCGGGCGATCCCGATCTGCACACTCACATGCTCATCGCCAACCGAGTCCGCACCCTCGACGGGAAATGGCGCAGCCTCGACGCCACCCACATCTACCGCAACCTCGTCGTCGTCAGCGAGATCTACAACACCCGCCTCGAACACCACCTCGAAACCAGCCTCGGCATCGGCTTCGCTGAACGACCGGCCCCCACACCCAACAAGCGGCCCATTCGCGAAATCACTGGCATCCCACCCGAACTGGCCCACCACTGGTCACGCCGTGACGCCGCCATCTCCCACCGGCTCGACTCGCTCGCGGTGTCGTTTCAACAGCAGCTCGGGCGCGAACCGACCCCGAAAGAACTGTTCGCCCTGGCCGAGCGCGCCACCCTCGAAACCCGCCCCGCCAAACACCTCTCCCGCTCCTACGCCCAACAACGCCACGACTGGCACAACGAAGCAGCGGCACTGCTAGGCGGACCGAAGGCTGTCGAGGACACGGTCTTCTCGGTGCTCAATCTCCGCACAGGTGCTCGCCCGACGATCGACGAGGCGTGGATTTTTTGCACCGCCGACGAGGTCATCGCCGTCGTTTCCGGGCAACGCTCGGTATGGCAACACCACCACATCCGCGCCGAAACCGAACGCCAAACCCGCGGCTACCTTCACCCGACACATTGGCCATCAGTGGTGGATGCCGTGGTTCGTGAAGCACTATCACCCACCAGATCCCTCCCCCGCGGCGACGCGGATGTCACCGCCGAACCCGTTCTCCAGTATCCACCGGCAGTCTTCCAACGCCGCGACGGCACGAGTGTCTACACCGTTCCTGGCAGCCAGACCTACACCTCCGCACGCCGGCTCGGCACCGAACAACGCCTCCTCGACCTTTCGATACAGCCCGGCGCGCGCACCCTGCCGCCCGAGCTCGTGACCGCAGCGATCGACGCCTACAACACCGATCCCGCTCATAACCTCGCACAGCTCAATACCGGTCAGACCGCGCTCGTCACGCATTTCGCCACGTCTCCCGCGCGGATCGCGGTCGCGAACGCGCCCGCTGGCACCGGCAAAACCACCGCCATGCGTGTGCTCGTCAACGCCTGGCACGCCTCCGGCGGCACCGTCCTCGGCCTCGCCCCCACCGCCGCCGCAGCCGCGGTCCTCGCCGAAAACACCGGCACCAGGGTCGAAACCGTCGACCGCCTCCTGCACGTTCTCGACCGAATCCAGCCCCGAACACCCGAACAAGCAACCGCCGGCGCCGAGTTCCCGGCGTCAGTGACGGAGTGGATGCTGCAGATCAACGACCGCACGTTGGTGATCGTCGACGAACACGTCAAGCTCGGCGACGACAAACGACTGCGCCTGTTCGAATTCCTCACCACCCGCGACGCCACCATCCGTTGCCTCGGAGACGACAAACAACTGCCCTCCATCGAACCCGGCGGCACCGGCATCGACACCACCCACAACCCGACCACACCCACTCTCACCGCGGTCGTGCGGTTCACCTCACCTGCCGAAGCCCGCGCAAGTCTCATGCTGCGCGACGGTGACCCCGCTGCGCTCGGGTTCTATCTCGACCACCAACGCATCCACTCCGGCACCCCCGCAGCGGTCGCCGACAAGGCGTATGCCGCATGGTTTGCCGACCACCACCACGGCCGAAACACGCTCATGCTCGCCGCCACCCACGACATCGTCACCGACCTCAACACTCGCGCCCGCACCGACCGCCTCACCCGAACAACCGCCGATCCCGGCCCGGAAGTGGTCCTCGCCGACGGGCTCGCTGCCTCGGCCGGCGACATCATCTGCACCCGACGCAACAACCCCCGCCTCCCCCTCGGTGACAACGACTGGGTCCGCAACGGCTACCGCTGGACCATCACCACCGTCCACCCCGACGGCAGCCTCACCGCCACCCACCACACCCACAACGGAAAACCTAGCGCCACAACACTGCTGCCCGCCGGCTACGTCGCCGAACACGTCCGCCTCGGCTACGCCCTCACCCTCGATTCCGCCCAAGGAATCACCACCGACACCTGCCACACCGTGCTCACCGGCCGCGAATCACGCAACCAGCTCTACGTCGCCCTCACCCGCGGCATCCACACCAACCACGCATACATCCCCACCACCACCGACCATGCTGAATCCTCCCCTTGGATCGAACCGGCGATCCTTTCCCGCACCAGCGCCGAAGTGCTGCAACACATCCTCGCCCGCGACGCCACCCACACCAGCGCCCACAACCACCTCCGCGACACCCTCAACCCCCACAAACGACTCGGCCCCGCTATCGATACCTACCTCGACGCCACCGGCATCGCCGTCGAACACACCCTCGGCCCCGACACCCTCCACCACATCGACACCGCCGCCGACAACCTCCTCCCAGGACTCACCGACGCACCCGCCTACACCGTCCTACGCCACCACCTCGCCACCCTCGCCCTCACCGGCCACGACCCCGTCCAAGCCCTCCGCACCGCGGCCGCCGAACGAGAACTCGACACCGCCCACGACCCCGCCGCCGTCCTCGACTGGCGCCTCGACACCACCGGAACACACTCCACCCAGCCCGGACCGCTGCCCTGGACACTCCGGCACCCCCACCACATCACCGACACCCCGCTCAGGGAACACCTCGACGCACGCGCCCGAATCATCACCACCCTCACCGAACAAATCACCAGCGACACCAGAACATGGACACCCTCGACCGCCCCACCATGGGCACAACCACTACTCAAAAACCCCTCCCTTATCGAAAAACTCGCCGTCTGGCGCGCAGCCCACCACATCCCCGACACCGACCTGCGCCCCACCGGACCACGCCGCTACCCCACCACCGAACGCCATCATCAACACCGGCTCAACACCCAAGTCACCGACGCCCTCGGCGATCTTTACACCGCCACCCACACCTGGTCCGCACTCGCAAAACGCATCGACACTCGCCTCACCACCGACCCCTGGTGGCCCGTCCTCGCCCAACACCTCGACACCGCCGCCGACGCCGGCCACGACATCGAAACCCTCCTCACCAGCGCCGCCGCACAACGCCCCCTCCCCGACGACATGCCCGCCGCAGCCCTCTGGCACCGCCTCGAACTACACGAGCACGCACCAACGGACAGTGCAGAGGCCGCCGCCGACGGCGACTCCGGCGGTGTCGATATCCCATCCGCGGGTTCTACCATTGACTCGGCGGTGGAGGCCGCACTGCCTGACACTGGGGAGCTCAAGTACGAAACTGCTACCGGCAGTGAGCATGAGGTCCCCGAAAGATCGGTAATCACCGACCTCGGCTTGTAACTTGTCAGCCGTCTGTGGACGTGACTTTCGGAAAGTATCCAATGAGCGCAACATCCCCGATCTGGGTCACGTCGGCCAACTGCATCCGTCGGCGAGTTCCTCCAGGGAACTCCGCCGGTTGACGAAGCGGGGCGCATCCCCCTGCCCGATTACCAAAGGCGCGACAGCGACATGGAGTTCGTCGGCCAATCCGGCGGCAAGTACTGCGGTGTGTATTGAGGTACCACCTTCGATCATCACCCGGCCGATGCCGCGCGTGCCGAGGTCATCGAGCAGAGCATCGAAATCCACTGTGTCGCCGAGCGTTACGACTGTGGCGAGGTCGCCGAGCCGTTCACGCAGCTTCAGCGCTGCCGCGTCCGTGGTGTAGACGATCGGACGGCGTTCTTCCACGCCGTGGTGCCAGAACTTCGCCTCACGATCCAGGTTGCCGGAAGCCGTCACCACGACCTTCTGCAGATGCGCGGGCTTTCCCGCGGCGGCGCGAGCTTCGAGACGGTCTGCGCTCTTGATGATCAAACGCGGATTGTCCCGCCGCAATGTCTCCGCCCCGATCAGGATGGCATCACATCCGGCACGTACCTGGTCGACACGATCGAAATCCGCCTCGTTCGACAGGTAGAGGCGTTCGGGAACGAGGTCGTCGATATAGCCATCCACACTCACTGCCACCGAGAGCACTACATACGGCTTGGGCAACTCGCTACCTTCCACTGCTCGAACTCCTCTACGAATTCGCCCACCCCGGGCTGGGTGCTGTGCGGATCCATCAACGCCGCAAGCGTGATCACCGGCTCCATGATCCGGCCCGAATTGGTGGCAATGCCAATCCGCAGAGCCTGCTTCCCCGCCGACGCCGCCGGCTCGATATCCCCCGCGGTCATATGCGCCACCGCAGCCCGCGCCAAGTACACACCACGGTCACGCGGATAGCCGGACTGCATACGGGCTGTCGCCGCGTCGAACTGTTCTGCGGCGGCGCGTGTCACGGGCCTCGTCCTGGAACTCGAAACGGTGTCAACTTCGGTTGAATGGTGACCCGGTCGTTCCGGGGCGGTTTCTACCGGTGATCGCAACACTCCCGTAGGTTCTGGAGGTTGTGTTGCCCTCGTCGCGTCGCGTGAAGAAGGGGCCGGGGCGCCGCCCGCAGTCGGCCAAACGTCAACGGTTCATGGAACTTAGGGCTCGCGGCTGGAGCATTCTCCGCGCGGCTCGCGAGGTCGGAGCGTCGCGGACCGCGGGCGCCAACTGGTCGCGTGGCTACAAGACCTACCGCAACGGCAAGGTCGTCGGGTTCGTGCCGGCCTTGGACCGGTTGGCAGTACGTCAGATCGACGCCAGGTTCCTGTCCCAGGACGAGCGGATCGAGATCGCAGATCTACGCCAGGCAGGCCTGAGCATCCGCGCGATCGCGGCCCAGCTGGGCCGATCACCGTCGACGATCTCCCGGGAACTACGACGAAATGCGTTCAAGACCAAAGGATATCGCCCCTTTGAAGCACATCGACGCGCGACCGCGCGGCGCGCTCGACGGCATCGTCGCCGCCTCGAAACCCACCCCGAACTGCAACGGCTGGTCGCGGAACTGCTGGCGCAGCGGTGGAGCCCACAGCAGATCAGCCGGCATCTGCGGAAACGATTCCTCAGCGATCCGCGAATGTGGTTGTGCCACGAGACCATCTATCAGGCCGTCTACCAGCCCGGATCGTCCCTGTTGCGGCCCTCGCCGCTTGCACCGCACCGTCGCTCGCCGCTGCGCACCGGTCGCGATCATCGGCGCGCTCACCAGAAGGTCGACCGTCGTCGCCCGCGATTCCAACGCCCTATGCTCACCGTCCACGACCGTCCCTTTCGGCCCGAAGACCGCACCCAAGCAGGTCACTGGGAGGGAGATCTCATCGTTGGAAAGGACCAGGGTTCGGCGATCGGCACGCTGGTCGAGCGCCAGACCCGCATGGTCCGGTTACTACATCTGTCCTCCCGCGACAGCGAATCTCTGCACACGGCACTGACCGCCAGGATGCGTGATCTGCCGTCGGCGTTGCTGCGGTCGATCACCTGGGACCAAGGAACCGATATGGCCCGGCACATTACGATCGCGCGCTCGCTGGGCGCCGCAATCTACTTCTGTGACTCCCATTTCCCATGGCAGCGCGGTTCGAACGAGAATGCGAACGGGTTGCTGCGCGACTATTTTCCGAAGGGGATCAACCTCAATATCCACACGCCCGAGCATCTGCTGGCCGTGGAGGACGAACTCAACCACCGCCCCCGGCACGTCCTTCAAGACCGTTGCCCGGCAGAACTTTTCACCGCTCTGCTAGCCGCCGAGAATCCGTCTGTGTTGCGACGTTGACTAGAACCGGCCCCGGGAATCAG
>NZ_JBMVFU010000026.1:0-105358 GCF_049538315.1 Nocardia sp. AB354
AACGTCACCTCGGCCCTGGCCCGCACCGGCGAATCGGCCGCCACCATCGAATACGGCACCGGCCAACCACATTCGCCAGGAGTCACCCGCTGGCCGGTCACCTATACCGCCGATAGGCCGCGCATCCAGGCCTGAACTCAGCGTTCAGCGACCTGGGTGGAATTGCGAGGTCGTGCGGATCAGCAGGGCTGAAACGGGTAGCACGGCCGCGCCGGCGCGGCCTCCGTCGTCGGCTGGACTCGTTGTGGCGCCACCGCGGGCGCGGTGCTCACCTGCCCGGGGGTGGTGTCGTCGCCGGTGCGGGTGGTGTGGGCATGGGTGAGAGCCAGCACCACCAGGAGCAGGACCACACCACCCACCAGCGCCCCGAGGACAGCCAGGATCGGCGTGGGCGAGGTGCTGTGATAGCCGTGGACGTGCGGGTTGCGGTAACGGCCCGGTCGGGCACGGCCGCGCCGGGCGCTCACCGCGCCAGCCTGTCGGCGTGGTTCCCGCGTGGTGTGTGTCCCCTGCGGCCGGTCCCCTGCACAGCCTCGATCCCCATGACTGGAAGTATCCCAGCGAGGCGCCCACAGAACCGGCCGCGCCGGGGTCGTACCCGTATCGGTGGCCGCTGCAGCTGCTCACTCCTGCCGTTCAACAGCCACCTACCCGAGTCGGGACGGTCCGCGCCGGTCGGATCCGCCCGGCGTGAGCCGCCGGTGCCGGGTCCGGAAAGCGAGGAAGCCCGCACCATCGGTGCGGGCTTCACTTCTCTGTCGGCTCTAGATCGCGCGGACGCTTTGGGCCTGCGGGCCCTTCTGGCCTTGGCCGACCTCGAACTCGACTCGCTGGCCCTCATCCAGGGACTTGTAGCCGGAGCCGGAAATCTCGGAGTAGTGGACGAAAACGTCGGGGCCGCCCTCGTCTTGGGCGATGAATCCGAAGCCCTTTTCGCCGTTGAACCACTTCACGGTGCCTTGTGACATGTACTTTTCGTAACTTCCTGTTGCGAGCCGGGCGATCACTGCAACAACCCGTACCCGCGCTCCACCATGCCACACCCCATGACTCGGCGGGATGCCCCGCCGAGGCGGACCAGAAAACCTATAGTGGCGACAGTAGACATCCATCGAATGGTGCGATAGCTTCTGTCTTGTCGGAAGCGAAGAAAGTGTCCAGATGGCACGGGAGATGATGAACTGCCCGTGAGAGGAAAGACGGCGGGCGCGGCTGCGGGACCAGCAAGGACGACGGGCTCGCCGCCCGCCGGGCAAGAAATGAAGTGCAACGGAAAGTTGAATTAACCCGTGAGGAGAAGGGAGGAGCTGCCCGTCGGGTCACTCGGAAGAACATGTGGTCCGTGTGATCGCCGACGCTTCGTTACATGTCGGAAGACGTAAGTACATTCCCCCCTTTCAGCGCCCCGGTGTCCCATGGCACCGGGGCGTTTCGGCGTATGGAGGCCGCACGATTTCTGAATCGCCCACCGTGAACGGAGCCGACAATCATCGGCATCGTCGACAACGACCGCACCTGGTGGGGCGACCCGGAAGCCGACTGGCCAATCCTCGTCGAGGTCGGCCGGCGAGATCCGCGGCCGGTCCGCCCATGAATCTCCGACATCACAGATCGAGCCTTCCGGCCCGTTGATGGCTGTCCGAGCCCGCGCAGCTATCCGAGGATGATCGTCAGTCCGATGGTGGCGGCGACAACGGCGGCGACGATGAGGATGGCCGCGACCACCCGCGATGTCATGGGCAGTGCTGCCTGCAGGTGAGCGAGCATGCGATGTCCGGCCTCGGTGGGACAGAGCAACAGCGCGACCGTGAGCGAGGCGACGGGCGCGACCGCGATCACGACGAAGACCGTGGACAGTCCCAGGCGCGAGGCAATGGTCTCGTCGGCCATCATGGCGATGGCGCCGTAGAACGGTGCCGAGGTCAGCGACTGGTCGTCCAGATGATCAGACCGAGCGCGCTGGCCGCGACCGGGTGCAGATCGTGATGCACCGGCAGCGACATCGGTGGGCGGAGGAACCCGCGCACCGACATACCGATGACCAGTAGCGCGACTCCCACCACGATCACGGCAACAGCCGCCGGAGACAGTGAGCCGAGGGCCCGGTGCACAAGCTCCAGGATCACCGTGAACGAGAACACCAGGGTCAGCACCAGCCCGCAGATCCCACCGATCATGAACGACACGGCTGCTCTCGCATACGCCCACCGCGAAGCGCTCGATATCCACACAACAGAAACCGCAAGCAACGCAAGGATATTCGCGGAATCCACCACCGCCAGGATGACCCAACCCAGGTCACTACGTCGAAGATCACAGGCGATATGCCCTGCTGCCCGCGGGACGGCTTGCGCCGCCGGGCAACCGCGGGCTGAGCGCGCTGCCTGGATAAGCGGCAATGCCCGCCGCTGTCACGACACGACGAGCATTGCGCCTATTTGGTTATGCCCGTTCGAGGACGAGCCTGCGTCGGTCAGGCACCACCGAGATCCGACGTTTCACCTCTTGCAGTGGCTCGGGCCGAATCTGCAGACTGAGCCACCGTCTCGAGCAGACACCGGGAGGGTGCCCGGTGCAATCCAGGATCACACCGAGAGCACCACCCGGGAAGTGCCGAAAGTCCACGAGCCTCCACCTGTCGGCCGGCGCCGTCCTCGCCGTCGGCGGTTTGCGTTGTGACCCGCTTTTGTCAGACAGATCCCGAGACTGCCGACCACGACAATCCGGCCGTCTGCAATGCGTGCCCTCCAGATGTCTCGAAACCAAGGTTTCAAGACGGACGACAGTGCACCAGAGCGCACCAAAATGCACCGAAACGCACCAAGCGCACCAGTTCCGGTGCGGCCGGGTCTGGGAAACGATCAACGGCGGTTGGGCACGAGCCCCGACAACCGACCGCATCCGGCCTTCTACCTGTGATCCTCGACCGCCAGCCTCGGCCGTCTCGAATCCAAGGATCCAGGACAGATACGACCGGCCCTGGCCCGGTCAGCAGCACGAGCCCAGAACTGCTGGTGCGGCGGAGCTTCCAGTTCGGTGCAAGCGGGAGAATAACAAACGGAGTTCGGAGGCAAGCTGTTCGTCGACGGTGTGCTCGTTGCCGTTGCGGAGTACGACGAAGGCGGCGATCGCCTGTCCGGTGGTGTCGTCTGCGGTGCCGACGACTGCGGATTGAGCGACTGCCGGGTGGCTGACCAACGCGGATTCCACTTCGGCCGTGGAGATTCGGTGTCCGGAAACGTTCATGACGTCGTCGATGCGGCCCCCAGCCGCTCGTGCGAATCATTGTCGATATTGCCCACATGCCGGGATGCGGCAACGATGCTGATCACAGCAGCCGGCGCCGGGCTCACACGTGGCGGGGCCCAGCGCGCGGGCCATCGCTACCCGGCCGGCATGAACCGGTGGCGGATATACCGCATCGTCGCCTGCTGTGAAGTGACATCGGACCCTTGTTGCGCGCCGCCTGCGGTCCGACGCTGGATGCATGTCATTGCAGCACGATCCCCTGGCACCGGCAGTTCATACCGCCCACGAATGGCTCCGTGCGGTCGCCGACCGGATCGGCACCGAGGACCGCGCCTTCACCTACCGTGTGGTGTGCGCCTGGCTGCACACTGTGCGCGATCGCCTCGATGTCGCGGCATCGGCCCGTCTGACCGCACAATTGCCCGAAATTTTGCGCGGCGTCTACTACGAGGACTGGGTGCCCGGCCATGTACCGGTCCGGCATGGCACCGACGAATTCCTGGCCCAGTTCGCTCATGAAGCCAGGGTCCCCCGCGACCAGGTGCCCGGCCTGGTGGGCGCGGTGACCGAGGTGATGCTGCAACGCTGCTCCTCCGGCCAGTTCGACGGCTTGTTCGCGGTGCTCCCGGCACCGATGAGAGAGCTGTTGCGCGGCTACCCCGAAGGTGCGCGGCACACCGCGAGGCCGGCGGGGTCCGGCGACGGCAGCCGGATGGACGCCCTCGAACACCGCCTGCAACTGCTCGGTGATGCGGTAGCGGTACTCGCCCGCGGCCTCGAGGAGCTACCGACCACCGGCCAGGAGCATCGATCGGCCGCGGCCCAGCAGGCTCACCGCCTCCTCATGCGCGAGCATTTGACCACCCCATCCACCGGACACTGATCGGCTCCGGCGAACCACGGCCACCACGGGAAGGGAACCGAAGCAGCTGCCGCCCGCTGCGGCCGAGGCCGCGAAACAGGCCGCGTCGGTCCACTGCTGAACGGGTGGGCACAGGGCAGGTCGCTGACGACGTGTACACCGTTCCGGATCTCGAGGAGGTGATCTCATGTTGTTCATCGATCGTGGCGACGCCGGTCGACGGCTGGCGGTGCCATTGCAGTCGTTGGACGGTGAGGACATGGTGGTGCTCGGGATCCCCCGCGGCGGCGTTCCGGTGGCATTCGAGGTCGCCACAGCGCTCGGGGCACCGCTCGATGTGATTCCGGTACGCAGGCTCGGCGTGCCACACCAACCCGAACTCGCTTTCGGGGCCATCGGCGAGGATGTCCGCGTCATCAACGAGTTCATCGTCGAGCAAGCGCAACTCACCGTGGACGAGATGACCGAGGTCGAGCATCGCGAGCGGGCGGAAATCACCCGCCGGGCCGCCCGATTCCGGCACGGGCATCCACCGACCCCCGTGGCCGGGCGCACCGCCGTGATCGTCGATGACGGGATGGTCACCGGAGCCAGCGCCCGCGCCGCCTGCCGGATCGCCCGCGCCCACGGCGCAACGAGGGTGGTGCTCGCCGTACCGGTCGCCGCCCGCGAGGCGGTGAACACCCTGAAACGCGAGGCCGACGAGGTGATCTGCCTCGAAACCCCGGCATGGTCGCACACCGTGGGCCAGTGGTACCGCAGCTTCCCGCGGCCCTCCGACGACGACATTGCCGAACTGCTGGACCGCGCGGCCACAGGTGCCCCCGAACCGCCGCACGCCGAGCCCGGACCGCCCCCGCTGCGCGACGACGACGTGCACGTGATCACCGGAAACATCGAACTGCGCGGGCATCTCACCATCCCCGCCGACCCGATCGGCTTGGTCGTATTCGCGCACCCCAGCGGAAGTAGCCGCCACAGCCCCCGCAACCGCTACCTCGCCGCAGTACTCCAGCAGGAGGGACTCGGCACCCTGCTGTTCGACCTGCTCACCCCGGACGAGGAGATTCACCGAGCCCGGGTTTTCGATATCGACCTGCTCGCGGACCGACTGGTGGACGTCACCGACTGGCTCACCCACCAACCACACACCGAGGGCCTGAGGATCGCGTACTTCGGAACCGACACCGGGACTGCGGCAGCGCTGCGGGCGACTACCGACCCCCGGGTCGACATCGCCACGGTGGTATCCCGAAGCGGCCGGCCCGACCTGGCTCGCGACGCCATGACGCGGGTGCGGACACCTACCCTGCTCATCGCCGGTGGCGATGATCCGCTCACCTTGAAGTCGAACCAGCGGGCGCAAGCGACGATGTCGTGCGCGAGCACAGTCACGGTGGTGCCCGGCGCCGACCATCTGTTCACGCAACCGGATGCACTGGAGAGCGTCGCCGACCTCGCCCGGGGCTGGTCCGTGGCCCACCTGCGGATGAGCCGGCCATCCGAACATATCTGAGAACGATGCAGGACAGACCGCGACCGGGAAGGACACGACGCGATCATGACCACGCTGCGCATCATCACGGGCAGTGCGAATCCGGAGTTGGCCGGTGCACTCGCGAACCTGCTGGGCGTGGGCCCGCCCGACACCGTGCTGGAACGGTTTCCCGACGGCGAACTGCTCCCGACCGTCGAGAACGTCGGCGGCAGCGACGTGTACCTGGTGCAACCGACCCCGCCGCCGGTCAACGACCACCTCGCGGAATTGCTGCTGCTGCTCGACGCCTGCCGCCGTGCCCACGCGGCGCGGGTGACGGCGGTCATGCCCTACCTCGGCTACGCCCGCCAGGACCGACGCATCCGTGCCGGGCAAGCCGTTGGAGTCGCGGTGTTCACCCGGGCCATCGCCGCCGCGGGTGCGGACCGCCTGGTGGTCGTGGATCCGCATACATCGGCCCTGGAGGCGATCTGCCCTGTTCCGGTCGAGATACTCACCGCCGTGCCCGTCCTGGGCCGCGAGATCGCCCTGTCGGACCGTGTGGTCGTCGCGCCCGACGAGGGCGCGGTGAAACTGGCCGAGCGCTATGCCCAAGTGTCGCCGAACCCTCTTGCTGTGGTGCGCAAACGCCGCCTGAGCGGCACCGAGGTCACCGCACTCGAGCTGATCGGCGACGTGCGGGGCCGGTTGCCGGTGATCGTCGACGACATGATCTCCACCGGCGCCACGATCAGCACCGCGCTCGGGCTGCTACGCAGTCGCCACGCCGCACCCGACGTCACCGTCGCGGCCACGCACGGCGTGTTCACCCACGGCGCGGTGGGCCACCTGCGTCGATTCGGCCTGAAACGCATACTCCTCACCGACACCGTCGCCCACCGCGACCTCCCACCCGAATTCGAGGTGTGCTCGATCGCGCCGCTACTCGCCGACGCCGTCGCAGCCCTGCACAACGACGAACCTCTTCCCACATCGGCACGCGCAACCGCAAGGTAGTCCACCCGCCACGGGAGACTTCGGTCCCGCACCAGGGGCGGGCTGCCGCAGGTCTTCCCCGCATACCTCACCGGTCAGGACTTCGGTGGGCAGGACCGAGGAACTTCGCCCCTGGCCGGACACCAGCTCCGCACGATGTGCTGGAAGTGCGAGCCGAGCCGAAGGAGTTCCGACAAGTCCTCGGTCGGTCTCGTCGAGCACTGATCGCCACCGCCATCCGATACGGACTTCATGAGACAAAGGCAGGTTGCAGACATGAGGGGTCCACGAGCAACGAGCACCGATTCCCTGCTGCAGGTTTCGAGCGGCCACCACGTTTCGGCCGGCGCGGCCGACTACGCGCGCGAAAAGATCGGCCACGCACTCACTTTCGCTCCCGAGCCGATCTTGTCCGCACGCGTTCGCCTGAGCGAGCGCGCGGATCCCGCGGCCACGAGACCGAGCATCGCCCAGGCCAACGTGAATGTGAACGGACACGGAATACGAGTTCAGGTCACCGCCGACACCGTCCGGGAAGCGATCGACCTGCTCGAGGCCCGGTTGAAGGAGCGATTCGAACGCCTGGCCCGGCATTGGGAAGGCATTCGCGGCCGGCAACCGAAGCCGGACCCGCACGAATGGCGGCACGACGCCCCACCCCGCACCCCTCTTCCCTACTTCCCGCGCCCGGCCGAAGAACGCGAGGTGGTGCGGCACAAGTCGTATGCGCTGGCCGACGAGACGTGTGACGAAGCCGCCTTCGATATGGAGATGACGGACTACGACTTCCACCTGTTCACCGAGTCCGGCAGCGGCGTCGACAGCGTGCTCTACCGCAGCGGCGACGGCTACCGACTCGCTCAGGTGGACCCGCGGCCCGACAGCGTCACACGCGGCAGCGTACCGATCACGCTCAGCCCGGCACCCCCGCCGGTGACGACGACCACCGGCGCCATCGAACGCCTCGAGCTCACCGGGTGGCCGTTCGTGTTCTTCACCGACCAGGACCGTCACCGCGGCTGCATCCTCTACCACCGCTACGACGGTCACTATGGACTACTCACCGCCGAATGAACACAGATGGCGCAGCCCGGCCGGCGGAACAGGCACGTCGATGACCCGGGTTCGCGGCAGGAGGCTGTCATGCGGTCGAACGATGTTGCCGCACAACAATTGCGGGAGATTGCGGATCTGATCGCGATCTCCGGCGGCGATCGGTACCGGGTGCGGTCCTACGAGAAAGCAGCCCGCGCGGTGGCCGGTTGTCCCGTCGAACTCGATACGCTGGACCGCAAGGGCCTGCTGGCCATCGCCGATGTCGGTGCCCACACCGCCGACCGGTTGCTGGAGTTGCGCCGTACCGGCCACATCGCCGATCTCGACGAATTGCACGCTCAGCTGCCCGCGGGCCTGCGCGCTCTGCTCGGTGTTCCCGGGCTCGGACCCAAACGGGCACACCAGGTGTACCAGGAACTGGGCATATCGTCGATGCCCGAGCTGGTGACCGCCCTGCATGCCGGCGATTTGGCCCGGCTGAAGGGATGGGGTGAGATCAGTGAGCGCAATCTCGCGCGTGCTATCCGGAGCATGCGCGAAACCGGGCAGCGCACCCCGATAGCGGTCGCGCTCGACCTTGCCGAGGACCTCCTCGCCCGGCTGTCGGCCATGCCGGGGGTGTGTCGCGCCGCCTACGCAGGGTCACTGCGTCGCATGCGCGACACCGTGGGTGACGTCGATCTGCTGGCGGCGGCCGACGCGGCCGACGCGCCTGAGGTCATGAACCGGTTCTGCGGCCTGTCGTTGACCGATCGGGTGCTAGCGCACGGTCCGACGAAGTCGTCGGTGGTTACCACCGCGGGTATTCAGGTGGATCTACGGGTGGTTCCCGACGACACGTGGGGGGCCGCGCTGCTGTATTTCACCGGGTCCAAGGCCCATAACATCCGCATTCGCGAACGCGCCGTGCACGCCGGATACAAACTCAGCGAGTACGGGCTGTTCCGGGTCGACGACGATCGGCTGGTGGCCGCCGGTACCGAGGAGGAGATCTATGCCGCCCTCGGACTGCCGTGGATTCCACCCACCCTGCGCGAGGACCGCGGAGAGGTGGAGGCCGCGGCCGCGGGCGGGCTGCCCGAACTGGTGCGGGTCTGCGATATCGTCGGCGATCTGCACGTCCACACCGACCTCACCGACGGCCTGGCCTCGGCCGCCGACATGGTCGCCGCGGCCGCGGCGCGCGGCTATCAATACTGTGCCATCACCGATCACGCCCCGGCGCTGGCGATGCAGCGCATGACCCGCGCCAAGGCCCTGGCTCAACGCGCCGAATTACGCCCGCTCGCACAACATTCCGGCATCGCCGTGCTCCACGGTTCGGAGTTGAACATCGCCGCCGACGGCAGTCTCGACTGGGACGACGAGTTCCTGTCCGGATTCGACGTGCTCGTCGCCTCGCTGCACTCTCATTTCGACCAGCCGCCCGACGTGCTCACCCGCCGGCTGATCACCGCGATGGAAAATCCGTACGTCAAGATCATCGGTCATCCCACTACTCGCATCCTCGGCCGCCGGCCGCCGGTCGAGTTCGATGCCGATGCGGTATTCGCCGCAGCCGCCCGTACCGGAACGGCATTGGAGATCAACGCGTTTCCCGACCGGCTCGACCTCGACGACGAACTGGCCCGCCGGGCTCGCCGGTACGGGGTGGTGTTCGCCATCGACACCGACGCCCACGCCGTCCGCCATTTCGACCACATCCGCTTCGGAGTGGCCACCGCCCAGCGCGGCTGGGTGGAGCGCGACCAAGTGATCAACACCTGGCCCCTGGATCGGCTGCGTCGCTTCCTCAGGATCGCGCGCGGGCAGCGCTCGACGGCAGGGGCGAATGGCATCTGAAATCCGACCTCGGTCACCTGACCCGAGCCGACCGTCGGCGCCATGGACTGCTCACCGGGTCGTCCGCGAGCCGCCGAGGCCGGGGATGGTGCGGCCATCTCTCGGGAGCTCCGGCTCTGCGACGGCCGGACGGACGCCAGGATGTGGCGCAACCGTGGCGGCGGGAACGGGTTCGCAGCGGTCGGTCGGGACAGCGATTCCCAACAGGTCGTAAACCTTTGCGCCGTCGACGGTTTCGTATTCCAACAGCAGGTCGACCAGACGTTGAAGCACGTCGCGCTGGGACTCGAGCAGGTCGATGGCGCGATGCTCCGCCTCACGCAGCAAGCGTGCGACGTCGGTGTCCACCATCGCCTGCGTGGCTTCGGCAAACGGCCGGCTCGACATCTGTGTTCCGCTGCCGCCGAGAAAGACCGATCCGCCCCGGGGGTATCCGACCGGGCCCAGGACCGGGGACAGCCCGAACTCGCGCACCATCTTTGTAGCGAGTTCCGTTGCCTGGGCCAGATCGTTCGCGGCTCCGGTGGATCCTTGACCGAAAACGGTCAATTCGGCGGCTCGGCCGCCCAGCCGTACGGCGAGGGTGTCGACAAGGTAGTCCTCGCTGTAGAGATGGCGTTCGACCAGCGGTAGCTGTTCGGTCGTGCCGAGTGTCTGCCCGGCCGGAAGGATCGTCACCTTCGCGATGGGGTCCGCGTGTGGGCACAGCGCGGCAATCAGGGCATGGCCTGCCTCATGGACTGCCACGGCGTGCTTCTCGCTGGGCAGCAACACATTCGATCCCTCGCGGCGGCCGAGCAGAATCCGGTCGCGGGCGGTGTCGAAGTCGAGGGCTCGGATCGTATATCGATCGTCGCGGACTGCGCAGATCGCGGCCTCGTTGGCCAGGTTGGCCAGATCGGCGCCGGAGAACCCCGGGGTGCTGCGCGCCACGCGCTGCAAATCGACGTCGGATTCGAGGTGTTTACCGCGGCAGTGAACTCCCAGAATCGCTGCCCGTTCTTGCAACGTCGGCAACGGGATCGTCACCTGCCGATCGAAGCGGCCCGGTCGCAGCAGCGCCGGATCGAGAATTTCGGGTCTGTTGGTCGCCGCCAGCACGACGATGCCGACAGCAGGATCGAACCCGTCCATCTCCGCCAACAGCTGATTGAGGGTTTGTTCGCGTTCGTCGTTTGCTACCGCCGTCGCGGATCCCCGCCGGGACCCGATCGCGTCGATCTCGTCGACGAACACGATCGCTGGGGCTCGTTTGCGGGCTTCGGCGAACAGATCTCGAACCCGGGCCGCGCCGACGCCCACGAACATCTCGACGAAACTCGAACCGACCACCGAGAGAAAAGGGACATCGGCTTCACCGGCCACCGCGCGCGCCAAGAGGGTCTTGCCGGTACCGGGCGGGCCGATCATCAGGACTCCCCGCGGCGCTACCGCTCCGGCGCGCCGATATCGCTGTGGCGCCTTCAGGAAATCGACTACCTCGGCGATCTCTGTTTTGGCGCCCGTATAGCCCGCGACATCGGCAAATGTGGTTCCCGGCCGCTCGGTATCGAACACCTTGGCTTTCGACTTCCCGACGCCCATCGTGGTGCCGAGTTGACTCGAGGCCTGGCTTCCGGCCCGCCGGAGCCACCAGAACAGCAGCAGGAAGGGTGCGATCATCAGCACCCACGTCAACACTTGCGATGCCCCGGAGCGGCTGGCGGCCGGAGGTGATGCGCTCACCGAAACCCCCGCCTTCTCCAGGCGGTCCAGCAGTTGCGGCCCGGCCTGAGCGGGAATGACGGTGGTGTAGTCGTGGCCGTCGCCCAGCGTGCCCGAGGCCCGTCCGGACGACTGGAGCGTGACAGTCTTGATCTGATGTGCATCGATATCCGAGACGAACTCGCTGTAGCCGAGCTGATGCGGAGACGGCTTCGATTTCTCCAGTCCGGGCAGCCATATCGACGCCACCAGCACGGCGACGAGCGCACCGACCGGGACGAGCCACCACAGCCACGCTTTGCCCGACCGCGGCGGCACCTCCGCCGGCGGGGTCCCCGCCGGCGGACCGCTCGCGCGTCTACTCATGAGGCCTCCTGGCCATGCGTGCCTCTGTGCGCGCTGCCATCAATGTCGCGGTCCGGCGCCGTGTGCGCCCGGCACGTGCTGCATGGACGAATAGCGTTCCGCCGCAACAGTTTCCTGCTTGCGCAGTTGCTCAACGGTCAGAACGTAGGCATCTGTACTGGGGAAGAACAGCGCTCGGTGGCCGGTATCGGTCCAGTGCACGAGGTACGGAGGCGCTCCCTCACTCCCGTGCACCTCCTCGATCAACCCGTGGCGTACCGCGCCACCTACCTCATGCCCCTCCACGACCAGCCAATCTCCGGGCTTCGCATACATCTGCTCGCACCTCCTCACCGACGATCATGGTCATTCGGAGGGTCTGCCAACAGGGTCGTTGGGCCCACACCGCCCACCACACCCGAGACCGACCCGTCCGGCCGCCGGGCACCTGCCGCGTGGGGGAGGCCGGGGACCTTTGCCCCTTACGGTCACGTACCGGCGGGGCGATGGTGAGAAGGATCGAAATGGCCGAACAGGAGGACGAGATGACAACTGCGAGACAGATCATGCACTCGGGTGCCACCTGGATGTCACGTGCGAACACGGTCGAGGACGCGGCCCGCACGATGCGGGAACTCGACGTGGGAGTGTTGCCGATCAGCGATGAGCACGAGCGGCTGTGCGGAATCGTCACCGACCGCGACATCGTCGTGAAATGCCTTGCCCTGGGCCATGACCCGGCGACGACGACATGCGCCGATCTCTGCGAAGGAACTCCCCGCTGGATCGACGCCGACGCCGACGCGCGCGACGTTCTCAAAGAGCTGGAAGAGCACCAGATCAAACGGCTGCCGGTCATCGAGAACAAACGGCTGGTCGGCATGATCAGCGAAGCTGACATCGCACGACACCTCCAGGACGAAGAAATCGCGGAGTACGTGGAGCGGGTGTACGCGCACGGCTGATCACGCCGCGACGGCAAAACACCGCCGTTACCCGCGTCACCGTACTGTTGTCTGCCGACACCGATGCCTGGCGACGGTCGCTGGATCGTCGCCAGTAGCATGCCGCGATCGGGCCCCCGGTCAACGTTCTACGACCACCGGAACAGACTCTCCGCGCGGATCGGCATGCCGAACTGAAAGAAGCCATCCGTCAAACCTTTGAAGACGCAAGACGCGCATTCGGGCACCGGCGCATCCTGGCGAGCCTGCTCCGTCGCGGATGGCGGGTGTCGAAGAAGACCGTTCTGACACTGATGCGCACGCTCGGCCTGCAATGCCCTGTGCGCCGCCGACGGAGATACAACTCCTTCCGGGGCGAGGTCGGCCAGGCGGCCGACAACGTGCTGAACCGCCAGTTCACCGCAGCGGCCGAGCACACCAAGTGGGTCACGGACGTGACCGAGTTCGCGGTCGGGGCCTCCGAGGTGTATGTCTCGCCAGTCCTCGACCTCTATGACAACCAGGTCATCTCTGCCGCGGCCGGGCCGTCACCGAGCGTGAAGATTTCCAAGGTCCGACTTTCGGGGCCCATTCCACTTCTGCGTCAGTACCTCCCGAAGGCCTCCGACCTGTAGGTCCATAGCCCCGAGGACTTGCTCGTGGTCGAACATCGCATCAAGACCCGTCCATGCCGGGTCCTCGGGTGGCGAACCGCAACGGAGGGCTTCGAAACCGAACTGGCAGGACGAAATCCGTCATTGTGTTGCGGTGTTCGCGCGCTCGAACACATTGCTGCGGGAATCCGGCCCACGTCGCGGTGCACCCGTCGCGGAGGTTGTGACGAGAGCGGGCTCGGATTCGCCGGCAGGTCCGGGGGTAGGCACGGGACATGGGTGTCATCGACGAGGACATGCGCTCGATCGTGGACAGCGCCAAACTCGGGTTCGTCGCCACGGTGTGCGCGGACGGATCACCGAACCTTTCCCCGAAGGGAACCGTGCGGGTGTACGACGACGACCATCTGGTGTTCCTGAATCAGGCATCGCCGGGCACGGTCGCCAACTTGCGGCGTGATCCCCGACTGGAGATCAACGTGGTCGACTTCCTCAAACGACGCGGCTACCGGTTCAAGGGAACCGCCGAATTCCACGGCCCCGGCAGCCCGGTGTTCGAGTGGATTCACGACTGGTTGCTCGCCACACAGGGACCGGGATATCCCGCGATCGAAGCGGTACTGGTGACCGTGGACCGCGCCCTGCCGGTGGACTCGCCGGCCTACCAGTTCGGGCATGCCACGGAGTCCGAGCTGCGGGCGGCCTGGGCCGCAACGTACGGGATCGAGTAAGTCTCGGGGCCGTGACCGCCGTGTCGGCGCCTCATCGGCCGAAAGGAGGCAGGCACGATGGCCGGGATTCCGGACGTGATGGACGCGGCCTACGTGGAGGCGCTCGGCCCGGCCGATGCGATCTGCTACGGACGGTTGCCCGTCCCGCGCATCGGACCCACCGATGTGCTGGTGGCCGTCCACGCGGTCACGGTCGACCCGGTGGACACGTTCGTGCGGTCGGGGGCGTATGCGACGCCGACTCCCTTCCCGTTCATCATCGGCCGCGACCTGGTCGGAAACGTCGCGGCGGTCGGCGACGGGGTAGCCGGTTATGCGGTCGGGGACGCGGTGTGGTGCAACAGTCTGGGCCACGGTGGCCGGCAGGGGTCGTTCGCGCAGTATGCGGTTGTCCCGGTCGACCGGCTGTACCACCTGCCCGGCGGGGTGGATCCGGTCCAGGCGGTCGGTGTCGCACATCCGGCTGCCACGGCATGGTTGGGGCTGTTCCGGCACGCTCGGCTCGGGCTGGGAGACACCGTATATATCGGCGGCGGTGCCGGAAACGTGGGCGATGCCGCGGTCCGCCTGGCGCGCGCGGCCGGCGCCCGGGTGATCGCGTCCGCCTCCGGGAACGGGCTCGAGCGTGTCCGCGATGCGGGGGCCGCTGTGGTGGTCGACTACCGGGACCCCGACATGGCCGAGCAGATCCGGGCGGCGGCGCCCGAGGGGTTGGACGTGTATTGGGACACCTCGGGTCATCACGATATCGACGTCGCGGTCGTGTTGCTGGCCCGCGGGGGCCGGCTCCTGCTGACAGCGGCCGGACCGCAGGCGCGGGTGCCGCTACCCGTCGACCGCGTCTACACCCACGACATCACCCTGGCTGGGTTCGTGATCAGCAACGCCGCCGTCACCGACCTGGCCGCCGCCGCGACCGTGCTCAACCGGAAGCTCGCCGACCGAACCCTGACCGCACGGATCGCCGACATGATGCCCCTGGCGCGAGCAGCCGAAGCACACCACCGTCTCGAAAAGGGTGGCGTCGGCGGCCGGCTCATCCTGATGCCATGACGAGGAACCGAGGAGCGGGCAAGCTGACCGGGGCTCACGGGCGGGGGTAGCCAGGACCATGCCGGTTCGCTACTATGACCGCCGTCACAGAAAAAATAATGAAGCACTAATTTGTTTCGCCGGGATCGAGTCAGCGCGGTTCGTTCGCTGAGTACAGGAAAGAAATGTCCACGGTTACAGAAGCGATGCCGCCCGTCGCTGAGCGCCCTTCGCTCCGTCGCATCGTCGGGGAGAACTTTTCCGAGACCGCCGTCTCGGCGCTGCGGACCTTCGGCCGGACGGTCGAGCTGGGATGGCAGGCCACGTCCGGTGCGGTGGGTGATGTCCCACGCTTGCGCTTTCAGTGGCGTGAAAGCCTTTATCAGGGTTGGTATTTCATCTCGGTGACGGCCTTGCCCGCCATCTTGATGGCGATCCCGTTCGGCGTCATCGTCTCGGTCCAGGTCGGCAATCTGATCCATCAGCTGGGTGCGGATTCGCTCATCGGCGCGGCCGGTGGACTGGGAGTGATCAAACAGGGTGCGCCGGTCGCTACCGGTCTGCTGCTCGGCGGCGCCGGGGCGGCGGCGATCGCGGCCGACCTCGGGGCGCGGACCATCAGGGAAGAGATCGACGCTCTGCGGGTGATGGGCGTCGATCCGGTACACCGGCTGGTGATTCCGCGGGTCGTCGCGATGGTGCTGATCGCGCCGCTGCTCAATATCCTGATCATCTTCGTGGGTGTCGCCGCCGGATACTTCGTGGCGGTGACCGCGCAGGGGGTGACCTCCGGTAGTTACTGGCTGACCTTCGGGTCGTTCACCGTCGTCGCGGATGTCTTTGTGTCACTGGCGAAATCGGCGCTGTTCGGCCTGCTGGTCGCCGTCATCGCGTGCCAGCGTGGTCTGGAGGCCAGAGGCGGCCCGCGCGGCGTCGCCGACGGCGTGAACGCCGCGGTCGTGCTGTCGGTAGTGGCGCTGGTGCTGGTGAACCTGGTGATCACCCAGCTCACCGCGATGTTCCTGCCGGTGAGGTTCGCCTGATGGTCGTGACTTCCTACACGCCGCTCGGGCTGGGCCATATCGTGCGTTTCGCGCGATCGCGGCATCTGTCGTCCCCGGTCGAGAATCTCGGTTTCGCGGCCGAGTTCGTCTGGCAGGTCCTGACGTCGATTCCCTTGGCGGCCCGTCATTACCGGGCCCAGACGATGCGTGCTATCACCGATATGACCTGGGGGAACGGTTCGATCATCGTGGGCGGCGGCACTGTTCCGATGCTGATCGTGCTCGGCCTGGCGATGGGAGCCGGGACGGGCATCGAATCGTTCGCCACGCTCGACATGCTGGGTATGGGTCCGCTGACCGGCATCATCTCCTCGTTCGCCAACACCCGGGAACTGGCCCCGATCGCCGCCGGCATCGGATTCGCCGCACAAGCCGGCTGCCGGATGACCGCGGAGATCGGCGCCATGCGCATCTCCGAAGAGATCGACGCATTGGAATCGCTGGGCCTGCGCTCGATTCCGTTCGTGGTCAGCACGCGAGTGATCGCGGGCGCGGTGGCGGTGGTGCCGACATTCCTGGTCGCTCTCATCCTCGGCTACCTCTCGTGCCAGACGGTGATCGTCACCCTGCACGGCCAAGCCTCCGGGGTGTACGAGCACTACTTCTTCCAATTCGTCAGCGGCTGGGACGTCGTCGCCGCGACCGTCAAGGTACTGGTGTTCGCCACCGCGGTCATCCTGATCCATTGTTATCAAGGCTTTTTCGCCGGCGGCGGGCCCGAAGGCGTGGGTATCGCCTCCGGCCGCGCGGTGCGGGCGAGCTTCGTCGCGGTGATCGCGCTGGACATGGTGCTCAGCATCGTGCTGTGGGGCGTGCACTCGTCGATCGAGTTCACGGGGTAGGGCGGATGCCGAATTACACAATTCCCGGAATGGCGACCTCGCGGCGCCGGGTGCTCGCGATCGGCTCCGCCGTGGCGGCGGTGGCAATGGGTGTGACCTTGACCTGGGCAGGCTGGCGCGGCGGCGACGGACAGATGCGCGTCGATGTGCTGACCGAGCAGATCGGTGACGGCATCGTCGTCGGCTCGCGCGTCCAGATCGACGGGGTAGCGGTGGGAGCCGTCGGCAATATCGCCGAGGCGGGACCCGGTCGGCAGCGAATCACACTGGCGCTCGACGACTCCGGAGTTCCCGGCCTCACCGATCACCTGGCTGTCGATTATGTGCCGAGCAACCTGTTCGGGATCAGCGAGCTCCGGTTGTCGCGTGGCCAGGGCGGCACCCCGGTGCATGCCGGCTCGATCGTGGATCTGACTCGCGCGCAAGCGAATCGAGTACACGACGCCACCATGGGGGCGCTGCTGCGGTCGCTGTCCGACGTGCTGCCCAGTGTGATGACCCCGCAGCTCACCCAACTGCTGACCCAGGTCGCCACCGATGTGAAGGCCTTCGCCCCGATCCTGGAAGCGCTGATCACCACCACGCGTCTCGCCGCCGAAACCCAGCGGCTGCTGCCCTCGGAACTGTTCGGAAACTATGCCCAGGGCCTGTCCGGCCTTCCGTCACTGTTGTCCGGAAGTGTGGTGCAGCTGACCAGCTTCGGACGGATCCAGGTATTGCGCACCGACCGGCAATGGTTCGACGACGGTGTGAGCCTGATGTCCGATCAGGTCTTCCCTGCCATCGGCTCGACCGCCGATACCGCCGAGCGATATCTGGGGCCCTACACCGACATGCTCGCACCGTTGTTCGCGGCCCTCGCGCACACCGTGCCGGATCCACAGCGTTCCGGCGCGGAGCTGCGGCAGCTGCTCGATGCGATCGGCGGGGCCTTCCAGCCGTCTCCGAACGGGCCCGTACTGAATCTGGATGTGACCCTGCGTGGTGTGCCCGGGCTCGCGCAGCCGTTGCTCGGCACCGTGCCCGGCGCGGGCGGAGGTGCGCGATGAAGTCACTCACGGCTGTCACCTGGCGGCTGGCGCTGTTCACGGCGGTGATGCTGGTGCTGGTGACGGTGATCGTGCAGGCCATCCAACGGCCCGTGGGCGGTACGGTCGACCACTACACGGCGTTGTTCACCGACGCCAACGGGCTCGCATCCGGTGCCGACGTCCGCATGTTCGGCGTGCAGGTCGGCAAGGTCGATTCCGTCACCCTCGACGCCGGCAACAAGGCCCGGGTCCGATTCACCGTCCGCCACGACCGGCCGGTGTACGACACCAGCACGCTGGCCATCCGCTACCAGAGTCTGACCGGGCAACGGTATGTCGATGTGCGGCAACCGGATCGGCCCGGAACCCAGCTGGCCGCGGGCACGACCGTCGGCGTCGACCACACCACGCCGTCGTTCGACATCACCACACTGTTCAACGGGCTCAAACCGGTCCTGGCCGAGTTCTCGCCCGAGGCGCTGAACCAGTTCACCAGCAGCATGCTGGCTGTCGTCCAGGGTGACGGGGAGGGGATCGGTCCCGCACTCGACGCGATCGACAAGCTCAGCGGCTACGTCACCGACCGGCAGGCGGTGATCTCGGTGCTGATTCACAACATGCGTATCGCGGCCGACCAGCTCGGTGGCCGGTCCCCGGAGGCGGTCACACTGCTCGACGGACTGGTGCATGTCTTCGTCGTGCTGCGGCAGAAGATGGACGGAGTGGTCGAGCTGGCGGTGACCGGGCCTCCGGTGCTGAAACCGCTCGACGAGCTGGCGGCGACACTCGGCCTGACTCCGGGCGCCGACCCCGACTTCGACACTGCGCTGCGGGCGGCGTTCCCGGACCCGCAAGCGGCGGTGAACCTGCTGGGCAGGCTGCCCGGCCTGCTCCAGAGTTTGAACGATCAACTGCCCGCGGCGAATCCGGCCGCGCCATCACCCTGCTCGAAAGGGAACGCGCCGGTGCCGGCGGCGCTGCAGGTACTCATCGCAGGACAAAGGATTTCGGTATGCAAAGGCTGAGCAGACTCCGCACGGGGAGGGCGCCACGCAACCGGCCGCCCGCGGACCACGTGCGGGCGCGAGCGCGCCGCGAGCTGCGGTTCGGTATCGCGGGTCTGGTTGCGGTCGTGGCGATTCTGGCCGCCGTCGGCATCGTTTACGTGCTTCCGCTGGGCAAGTCCACCTATCGGGCCGAACTCGCCGAGGCCGGGTCGGTGAAGGCCGGTGACAGTGTGCGGGTGGCCGGTGTCCCGGTGGGGGAGGTGACCGCACTCGACCTGCTCGACGATCGGGTGCGCATGACGTTCACGGTGGATTCGCACGTCTTCATCGGAGACCGGACCACCCTCGACATCCGCATGCTCACCGTGGCCGGCGGCCACTATGTCGCTGTCGCGCCGGCAGGCGCCACGGCACTGGGGTCGAAACCCATTCCCGTCGATCATGTTTCGCTGCCCTACAGCCTCGAGCAGACCTTCCGGGATGCGGCCGCGCCGATCGCGCATATCGACGCGGGCACCCTGCGGGAGAATCTCACCGCGCTGCAGCAGGCAACGACCACCACGCCCGAGGGCATCCGGAGGATGGGCGCGGCACTGGACTCGATCGTCACGATCCTGCAGCAACAGAATTCCGACATCTCGCGAACGCTCGGTGTCGCATCCGAATTCGGCGCCGCGCTGGACTCCGTGAAAGCACAGATCGGGCAATTGATCGGCAGTATCGGCAGTATCGAGACCATCGCGGCCGGCAAGCGCGCGGAGATACGCGAGGCGCTGTCTCTCACCGCCGACCTGACCTCGCGGCTGGCGGCCCTGGAACCGGGCTGGAAAAACACGCTGCAGCCCATGTCGGACGCTCTCGTCACCGCCTTGCCGCAACTGCAGGAGCTGGGAAAACGTCTGGACGGTGTGCTCGCTTCGCTGCACGGGATGGGCCAGCGCCTGCAATCGTTGATCGGTCCTGCCGGAGTCGTGACCGTGGACCGGTCGGCGGCGCCGATGTCACTGCCGGCCGTCTGTATTCCGCTGCCGGGACAGGGGTGCTGATGCTGTACCGCTTTCTCGCCTCGCGTGGGTTCATCTCGATCTTCGGAGTGTCGGCGTTGGCCGCGGCCGCGGTTGCCGCCTACCTGACGGTGGTCGCACCACCTCGGGCAATGCAGAGCTATTGCGCGATCATGCCCGACGCCATCGGTCTCTATCCGGGCAATCACGTGACGATGCTCGGTATCACGGTCGGCACCGTCACCGCCGTTCGTCCCGAAAACGGCACGGTACGAGTGGATTTCACGGTGGAACGGGACCATCCGCTCAAAGGCACGGTGAGCGCGACAACCTTTTCCGACACACTCGCGGCCGACCGCAACCTCGCCGTGCTGTCGGACGGAAAAGCCGTGAACCGGTGGAATCCCGGTACCTGCATCACCAAGACCCTGACACCCAAAAGCATGACTCGGACGCTCGCCGCCATCACCGATCTGGCCACCCAGCTCAACGCCGACGGCGGGCATGCGGTCTCCGGGAGTGTGAACGCCCTGAACAACGCCACGGTGGGCACCGGGCCGCGAATGAACGAGCTGATCGGCAAACTCGGCGCGGCATTGAATTCCCCGGATGCCGCGATCGGCCACATCGGCGAACTCATCGACGCGCTGGCATCGCTGTCGTCCAGCGCACTGGCCAACTGGCCCGAAATCAAGGCCACGCTAGAAGGATTCGGCCCGCTGTTCGATCAGACCGACAACGAGATCCTGTCGGAGGGGGACGTCATCGGCAAGCAACTCCGTGTTCTGGTGCCGTGGATCAACGGTCTCGCGCGGCAATACGGCGGACCGCTGCTCGGCGGAATCGATGCTGTAGCACCGTATCTGCATCTGCTGGCCGCCCATATCGGCAGTGTCCGCGAACTGATCGGGATGGTTCCGGCCGTGGTGTCGGCGTTCACCCGATCGACGGATCCGGTGACGGGCGCCCCGACAGTGGTGTACGCGGCTCCCCGCGTCGCGGTGCCACAAGGCGATGCGGATCGACTCTGTGCCGCGGTGAACGCGGCCATGCCCGGGAAATGCGCCTCCGCCGGTGACGGGATGGCGGACCTGAATCTGGCGGGAGTCGTCCTGGGACTGGCGGGCGCCCGATGAAACTCTCGATCTCGGCAATGCGACTTTCGGTGTCCGCGGTGGTGGTGATCGCGGGATCCACGGTGGCCGGCTGTGGCTTCGATCCCACATCGATCCCGGTTCCGGGCAGTACCGTCTCGGGCCCCACCTATCGAGTGCACATCGAGTTCGCCACCGCGCTCAATCTGCCGGCCCATGCCAAGGTGGCGGCGAACGGGCGCACGGTCGGCAGCCTCGACAGTGTGCGAGTGATCGACCCGGCCGCGAACCACAAGGGGTATGTCGTTGCGGATGTGGACATCTCCGAGGGGGTCCGGTTACCGGCGTCGACCACCGCGCAGTTGCGGCAGAGCACCGTCCTGGGCGATATCTACATCGCGTTGACCACCCCTGCGGACGGGTTCGGCACGACGATCCCCGGTAACGGACTCATCCCCCTCGAGCGCACCCGCCCGCCGCTGCAGATCGAGGATCTGCTCAGCGGATTGGCGACCTTCGTCGGCGGGGGAGCCGTCACAAAGTTCCAGGACATCGTCGACCGGATGAACGCCACCCTGCCCGCCGACCCGCGCGAGACCGCCGGCTTGTCGAGGCTGATGGGAACCGATTTCACCGATCTCGCGACCAATCTGGACCAGGTCTCGGCGCTGGGCCGCACGGTGGCGGCCGACGTCGATTCGGTCACGCAGGTGCGTGACGATCTGGCCGAACTGCTGTCGAAGGAAGGCGCGACGCAGGTGACGGTGGCGACCACGTCGATCGCGAAGATGCTGGGCGTGCTGGGGGCGATCGGTTCGATCACCCAGGGCATCGGCTGGCTCGCGCCCATCGCCGCGTCGGGCGACGCCGCGGCCGAAGCACTTGTCCCCCTGTTGTTCACCGCGCGACCTCTGGACCTGAACGCGCCCTCCAACCTCAACCGGTTGGTCTCGGTGTTGCGTGACGACCTGATTCCCTTCGTCGAGCAGGGCCCGAAGGTGAACATCACGGGCGTGCACGTCACGGACGCGGAGCCCAGCCCCGCCGACGACCAGGTGGATCGAATCCTGGCCACCCTGCGCATGATCGGAGCCGTCCGGTGAAAGCCAGTTCGCTGCTGTCCCTCGGTGCGATCGCCGCCGTTTTCGTCACCGGTGCGACGTACATGAGCTTCGGTGTGGTGCGCGTCGACTGGCTCACCAGGTACGACACCTTCACGATGGCGCTACCGGACTCGGCCGGCCTGGTTCCGCGTTCCGCGGTGCTGTTGTCGGGGGTGAAAGTCGGCGAGGTCGCGGCCGTCTCGGTCGCGAACACGGGCGCGCAGGTCCGCCTGCGGGTGCGCGACGACTACCGCATTCCGGCATCGAGTTCGGTGTCCATCGAGCAGCTGTCCGCGCTGGGTGAGCCCTACGTCGAGTTCGTTCCGAGCGGTGCGGGCGGGGCATATCTGCGCGACGGGCAGCGCATCGACACCGCGAAGCTGACCGCGCCGCCGTCCATCCCGGAGATGGCGCGCGCGGTCACCGATCTGCTCGCTCAGGTGGATCCGAAATCCCTTGCCGCCCTTGTCGATACCTTCCATCAGGGTTTGGCCGGCACCGAGGCGATCGTGCCGGAGCTGTCGCGATCGACCGATCTCCTCGCCGCCACGCTGCTGAGCCGGACACCGCAACTCCGGGCGTTGATGAGCAATCTGCAGGCACTCGGCGCCGACATCGATTGGATGGGCGCGGACATGAAGGCCGGCGGGCCGTACTGGGGGCAGTTCGGCGTGGGCGTGAAGCAGGTGGTGGACACCGTCGAATCGGTTTTCCGTGTCGGGAAGTTCCCTGACGATTACGTCACCGGCACCGGACTGGCGCCGCTGTTGCCCCAGCTCGACTGCCGGCTCCAGAAGATCGGACCCGACCTGCTCGCGCTGGCGCCGGCACTCCGGCCCGCCGTCGCGGATGCCACCGATGTGGCCGCGCGCATCGATCTCGGCAGCCTGATCAGCCAGGCGGTGCACGCCACCGGCGACGGCCGGTCGCTGAAGTTGTCCATCGACGTCAAATGATCCATCGATACATCCAGTGAGGCAGAGCGACAATGGCAACCGAAACCCTCGACCCGAAGACCGGCACACCCGACGACGCCCCCGCTGCGTCCCCTCGCGCCAGGCGACGGACCGTCTCATTACGACTGTCCACCGTGGCAACCGCGGCTGTGGCCCTGATCGCGGTCGCCGTGATCGCGGTCCTCGCCATGTTTCTGTGGTCGGCGCGCGGAGATATCTCCGAGCGCGAGGCGGCCGACAGTGACCGTGCCAAGGCCGAGCAGGTCGCCTCCGACTACGCGGTGGGCGCCTCGACGATCGACTACAAGAATGCCAACGCCTGGCTGGGCAAACTCCAGGCCGGCACCTCGGCGCAGCTCGCGGACAAATTCAAGGCCACCGCGCCGCAACTGGAGGCGATTCTCACCCCGCTGCAATGGAATTCGACCGCGCAGCCGATCACCGCGAAGGTGATGTCGGAGTCGAACGGCGTGTACAAGGTCGACGTGTTCCTCAACGTCTCCTCCACCAGTGTGCAGACACCGCAGGGCGGCCAGACCACGGTCACCTACAACGTCGCTCTGGACCGGAATTCCGGCTGGAAGATCACCGATGTCGGCGGTATGGACGGTGCGCTGCCACTGAAGTGACGCCCGGTGTCCTCGCCGATGCCGTTGCCGGTCAGCGTTTTTCGAAACGGCCGGTTCGCCGCCCGAGCCGGATTCGGTAGACGGACGCGTGGCCGCCGCCGGCCGACCCCGCGTCGTGTTCCGGTGGACTCGTACTGCTGGACAGCAGCGGCAGCAGCCGGTCGACGAGCAATCGCATGCCCGCCTCGGCGTCCGGCCCGCTGAGTTCTTCGAACGTCCCCCAGGCGATCACGCTCTGCCAGTTCGCCAGATTGTCCACGTGCTCGACCTCGAAGCAGACATCCGGGTGGGCACGCATCGCGCGCAGCTTGTCTCCGTCGGCCGAATGCCCGTACACACACTCGCCGTCGTAGACGTAGGTGACGGGGACGACGTACACGTGGCCGTCGCTGAGGCAGCCGATACGCCCGACCACCTCGCTGCGCAGCACCGACTCGATCTGTGAATCCTTCAGTTCGCCCAGCATCACCGGCACCTCGACTTTCTGGGTCGACGGACAAAGCGGCGAGTGGGTATCGCCCGGCGGATGCCGTTCACCGGCGTCGGCACTTCCGCTCCGACCAACCTTCCTTCGTTCGAGAGTGCCGTCCGCCGTCGAGTGACGACAGGGCCGAAATGCCCTTCTCCGCTGCGGCCCTGCCCGCGCTGCCGCGGTCGGCACAGCCTCGCAGCCGCGAATCGTACGGATGCGCGGGCAGGCGTCGGGCTCGGTGACGCCCGCCCGAGGCGTCAGACCGTGAGTGCCGAGCGGGTGGCTTCGTCGATGGCCCCGACGGCGTCCAGTTCGGTGGCGACGTGGGCGCCGCCGATCAACTGAGCGTCGATACCTCGTTCGGCGAGCAGGCGATGGAGCGAGCGGTTGCTCTCCTGGCCCGCGCAGATGACGACGGTGTCGCAGGAGTGGACATGGCGCTGCCCGGCGATGGTGTAGTGCAGGCCCCGGTCGTCGATGCCGTCGTATCGCGCTCCGGTGATCTCGGCGACACCGGCCTTGCGTAGCCGGCTGCGCAGAATCCAGCCGGTGGTCTTGCCCAGGCCGCGACCCATCGGTTCGAATCTACGTTGGAACATGGTGATGTCGTGGGCGGGCCGGGAGTCCGCAGGCGGGCTCGTGACGTCGCCGCGGAGGCCCGAATCAGGCTCGGCCACGCCCCATTCGCGCAAGAACATATCGGGGTCGAGGGCGACGCGGGGATTGCCCACGAGAAACTCGGCAGTGTCGAAGCCGATACCACCTGCCCCGATGATGGCTACCCGTCGTCCGGGAATCACTCGGCCGGTGAGGATTTCGACGTAGGACACGACCGTGGGATGGTCCATGCCGGGGATATCCGGTTGCCGCGGGGTCACGCCCGTGGCCAGCACGATGTGGTCGTAGTCCGCACCGGCCAGGTCGTCGGCGCCCACGGGTTTGCCCAAGCGCACGTCGACGCCGACGCGCTGCAGCCGGACCCGGTAGTAGCGGATTGCCTGGTCGAACTCGGACTTGCCGGGAACCTTCCTGGCCATGTTCCACTGCCCGCCGAGCTCGTCGGCGGAGTCGTAGAGGGTGACCGCGTGGCCGCGTTCGGCGGCGGTGAGCGCGTACGCCATCCCGGCCGGACCACCGCCGACGACCCCGATGCGCTTACGGACAGCGGCTGTTTCGGCGATGAACTCGATTTCCCGTCCGGCGCGCGGATTGACCATGCAGGAGGCGGTCCGGTCGGTGAAGATGCGGTCCAGGCAGGCCTGGTTGCACGCGATGCACGTGTTGATCTCGTCGGTCCGGCCGGTGCGAACCTTGGCCGCGAAGGCGGGGTCGGCCAGCAGCGGGCGAGCCATGGACACCAGATCCGCGGTCCCGTCCGCGAGCAGTGCCTCCGCCACATCCGGATCGTTGATCCGGTTGGAGGCGATCACCGGCACCGTCACCGCGGCTTTGACGCGCCGGACGGCGAAGGCCCAGGCCGCGCGTGGAACGCTGGCGGCGATGGTGGGCACCGTGGATTCGTGCCAGCCGATGCCGGTGTTGATGGCATCGGCGCCGGCCGCCTCGATGCGGCGGGCGAGTTCGGTGATCTCGTCACCGGTGAGGCCGCCCTCGACGAGATCGATCGCCGAGATGCGGTACATCAGCAGGAAATCGGGGCCGAGGCGCTCGCGGATGCGGCGCACGATCTCGACGGGCAACCGGAGCCGGCCGTCGAGGTCGGCGCCGAACTCGTCGGTGCGATCGTTGGTTCGCGGCGAGATGAACTCGTTGATGAGGTAGCCCTCGGAGCCCATGATCTCGACTCCGTCGTAGCCGGCCTCACGCGCCAGCTCCGCGGCGCGAACGTACTGGGCGATGATCTCCCAGATCTCCGCCGTCTCGAGGACCCGCGGCGCGTATCGGTTGATGGCGGCACGCTCCGCGGACGGGCCCACACACTCGGGCACCTTGGCGTAGCGACCGCCATGCAGCAGCTGCAGCACGATCGAAGAGCCCGCATCGTGCACCGCGGTGCATACCGCACGGTGCGAGTCGAGCTCGTGATCGTCGTCTATGACGCCGGAGTCGTGGGCGTCGAAGCGGCCGCACGGATGCGGCGAGTAAGCGCCGGTGATGATGAGCCCGATCCCACCGCGGGCTCGCTCGGCGTAGAAGGCGGCCAGGCGCTCCGCCGGTCGATCGACGGTTTCCAGGCGGGTATGTATCGCGCCCATCACCATGCGGTTGGGAAGCGTGACCGGGCCGAGCCGCAGCGGGGCCAGCAGGTGTGGATGTGCATCGGTGGAGGGCGATTGGTTCACGGAGACTCCAGAGGTCGGTTGGCGAGTGGTGTGTCGACTCGACGGCCGGTCAGTACGACTTCGGTAGTCCCAGGCTGTGCTGGGCGATGTAGTTGAGGACCATCTCCCGGTTCACCGGCGCGATGCGCAGCAGACGCGCGAGGCCCCACAGGGGGATCAAGCCGTATTCGACCGACATCCCGTTGCCGCCGTGGGTCTGGATCGCGGCATCCACGGCGGCCAGAGCGGCTTCCGCGGCGGCGTATTTGGCCATGTTCGCCGCTTCGCCCGCGGGTTGCCCCTGGTCGTGCAGCCACGCGGCGCGCGCGGTGATCAATGCGGCGGTCTCGACCTCGATCTTGGCCTTCGCCAAGGCGTGTGAGACACCCTGGTGTGTGGCGATGGGAGTGCCCCAGACCGAACGGTTGCGGGCGTAGTCGGCTGCTCGCTGCAGCGCGTAACGCCCGATGCCGACGCACAGCGCCGCGCCGACGATGCGTTCCGGATTGAGTCCGTGGAAGACCTGGACGAAACCGTCGCCCTCGCTGCCGACGAGCCGATCGGCGGCGACCCGGACACCGTCGAAGAAGAGGGTGAACTGCTTCTCGGGCAACTGAGCGGCCACCGGCAACTGCTGGCACACCAGGTTGGGCGCGTCGGTGTCGACGATGAACAGCGACAGGCGTCCACGTCCGGTCTCCGGATCGATTCCGGTGCGGGTGACCACGAGAATCGCGTCGGCCTCGTCCACGCCGGAGATGTAGTACTTGGTTCCACGCAGTACCCACTCATCGCCGTCGCGTTCGGCGGTCGTGGCGATACGGTGCGAATTGGATCCTGCGTCGGGTTCGGTGATCGCGAAGGCCATCTTGGTCCGACCCGCGGCGAGCGGTGGCAACCAGCGTGCACGCTGCTCATCGGTTCCGTAGCGGGTGATCACCTCGCCACAGATCGCGGCGGACACCAGCAGCAACAACATCGGGCAGCCCGTTGCGGCAGATTCCTCGCACACGATCGTGAGTTCGGCGAGCCCGGCGGCGCCGCCGCCGTACTCCTCGGGCAGGTTGACGCCGATGAAACCCGCATCACCCAGTGCCTGCCACAGCTCGGTGGTGGGCTCGCCGCTCCGGGCCCGTTCGGCGTAGTAGTCGCCGCCGAATTTCCGGACCACGGCGGCCACCGCTTCGCGCAGTGCGCCCTCGTGTTCGGTCTCGATGAATTCCATCAGTACTCCTTCGCAGTCGGCAGTGTGGCGGACGTGTCGGGACGTGTGAAAGTCATTGCACGCCAACCCTTCCGGTGGGGTCGGTGGAGGATGCGCCGACGTGCCGGGATTCCGGCGGCGCCACAATCGACGGCGCAGGCGGTGCGTGCCGGGTCTTCGTATCGAGGGGCCGATCCCGCATCGGGCGCCATCGCTGTTCTCCGGTCACCCGCGGTAGTAAGTTACTTTGAATTCACTAAAAGCGATAGACCTCGCGCGATGGTGCCACGGTGATGTGCATCGAACTGGGACAATGGCGCGTAGATGTGACTGGATTCACCGTCGGAACCGGTGGTGAACCTAGGTTTCAAGCACGGATGGACCGCCGGTCGTCGGCCTCTCGGCGGGGAAATGGCCTGTTGTGCGGGGTGGGGGACCGTGTTAACTTCTACAGAAGTGAATTCGAATTTACTAACTTAGCGGACAGTCGCGGCGGTTCGGGGGGCCGACGGGATCGGAAGGGATGCGCGGCAACGAGTTCGCCGGACAGCCGCCTTCGCCCTGCCACGTTCGTACCGGTGCGGTGCACACGTCCGCGTCGGAGAAGGAGCTACATGAGCACGACCACGCGGTCCGAGACCAGTCCTATTCGCTCTCGGCTCGACACGACGTCCCAGACCTTCGGCACCAACCGAGAGGCCCAGCTTCGCAACCTCGCGGAACTGGACAACCAGCTCGATCTGGCACGAGCGGGTGGCGGCGAACGATACATCCGCCGGCACCACGAACGCGGCCGGCTGCTCGCTCGCGAACGTATCGAGTTGCTCCTGGATCGCGATGCGCATTTCCTCGAGCTGTCGAGCCTGGCCGCCTGGGGCACGGAGTTCACCACCGGGGCGAGTGTCGTCACCGGTATCGGCGTCGTCGCCGGCGTCGAGGTGGCGATCATCGCGCACGACCCCACCGTGCGCAGTGGTGCGATGAACCCATGGTCGTTGAAGAAGACACTGCGTGCGCTCGAAATCGCCCGCGCCAACCGGCTTCCGGTGATCAATTTGGTGGAATCGGGGGGTGCAGATCTGCCGAACCAGGCCAATCTGTTCGTTCAGGCCGGTCAGATCTTCCACGACCTCAGTGACCTGTCGGCTCGCGGAATACCCACGATCGCATTGGTTTTCGGAAACTCCACCGCGGGTGGCGCGTATGTGCCGGGAATGTGTGACCACGCCGTTCTCGTCGACCAGCAGGCGAAGGTTTTCCTGGGCGGCCCGCCGCTGGTGAAGATGGCGACCGGTGAGGACGCCGACGACGAGGATCTCGGCGGCGCGGCGATGCATGCCCGCGTCTCCGGCCTCGCCGATCATTTCGCGGTGGACGAGCACGATGCCATCCGCATCGGCCGCCGGATCGTCTCCGAACTCAATTGGCGCAAGCGGGGTCCCGGACCGACGTTGCCCGCCGACCCACCGCTCTACGATTGCGAGGAACTTCTCGGCATCGCGCCCGCGGACTTCCGGGTGCCGTTCGACCCGCGCGAAGTCATCGCTCGCGTCGTGGACGGCTCACGCTTCGGTGAGTACAAGCCCGAGTACGGCACGAGCCTGGTCACCGGGTGGGCATCCATCCACGGATTTCCCGTCGGAATCCTGGCCAACGCCAACGGCGTTCTGTTCAGCGAAGAAGCGGAGAAGGCCACCGAGTTCATCCTGCTGGCCAACCAGACCGACACCCCGCTGGTCTTCCTGCAGAACACCACCGGATACATGGTGGGAACCACCTACGAGCAACGCGGCATCATCAAAGACGGCGCCAAGATGATCAACGCCGTCACCAACAGCACGGTCCCGCATTTCACCATCAACATGGCCGCCTCGTTCGGAGCGGGCAACTACGGCATGTCCGGCCGGGCCTATAGTCCACGGTTCATGTTCGCCTGGGTCGGCGCCAAACTCGCGGTCATGGGCGCGGCCCAATTGGCGGGAGTGCTGTCGATCGTCGGCAAGGCCGCGGCGGCGAATTCGGGACGAGAATTCGACGAGGACGCCGATATCCGCCGCCGCCAGGAGATCGAACAGCAGATCGCCGCGGAATCACATTCCTTCTTCATCAGCGGCAAGGTCTACGACGACGGCGTCCTGGACCCACGCGACACGCGAACCGTACTCGGTATCGCCTTGTCGGCTGCGCATTCCGGACCGGTCGAGGGCCGCCGTGGCTACGGCGTCTTCAGGATGTGAGCACATGATTCACAAACTTCTCATCGCCAATCGCGCGGAAATCGCCGAGCGCGTGATCCGCACCGCCCGCGATATGGATATCGCGACGGTCGCGGTCTACTCCGACGCCGATGCGGCGGCACCGTTCGTGACGCTCGCCGACGAGGCCGTGGCTCTCCCCGGCTCGGCGCCGGCCGACACCTACCTTCGCGGCGATCTCATCATCCGCGCGGCGCAGCGGACCGGCGCCGATGCCATCCACCCCGGATACGGATTCCTCTCGGAGAACGCGGAATTCGCGCGCTCCTGCGCCGAGGCGGGAATCGTGTTCGTCGGCCCGCCGCCCGAGGCCATCGAGGCGATGGGATCGAAAACGGCGGCCAAGGAACTGATGGCCGCTGCTGGTGTACCGGTGCTCAACGGCCTCGTGGTCGACTCCGACGGGACGGTCGGGGGTCGCCCACTCATGGCGGCCGCGGCCGAGCTGGAATTGCCGCTGCTGGTGAAAGCCTCGTACGGCGGTGGTGGCCGCGGCATGCGCATCGTTCGCGAGCTCGGGTCGCTGCCGGAAGCCGTCGAACGCGCACAGAGCGAAGCGGCCTCCGCGTTCGGTAACGGCGCGGTCTTCCTCGAGCATTACGTCGAGCGGCCACGCCATATCGAAGTCCAGGTTTTCGCCGACGATCACGGCAACACGGTCCATCTGTTCGAGCGCGAATGCTCCATCCAGCGTCGCTATCAGAAAATCATCGAAGAGGCCCCCTCCTCGGCGGTCGACGAGAGCCTGCGCGACAAGCTGGGTAGCGCCGCGGTCGACGCGGCGCGCGCCATCGGATACCGGGGAGCGGGGACGGTCGAATTCGTCATGGATCCGGCCGGCGACTTCTATTTCCTGGAAGTCAACACCCGCCTGCAGGTCGAGCATCCGGTCACCGAGGCGGTGACCGGCACCGACCTGGTTCGTGCGCAGTTGCTCGTCGCCGAAGGCAAACCGCTACCGCCCGAGGTACTTTCGCCGACGCTGCGCGGGCACGCGGTGGAAGTGCGGCTCTACGCGGAGGATGTCGCGGCGGGCTATCTGCCCTCGACCGGCACGGTGCGCCGCTTCGAGGTGCCGGATCTGCCGGGAATCCGGGTCGATTCCGGTATCCGCTCCGGCTCGCGGGTCGGCGTGCACTACGACCCGATGCTGGCGAAGGTCATCGCGTACGGCGCCGACCGGGAGCAGGCGGTGCGCCGCCTGGGCCGGGCGCTGGCGGAGACGGTCGTGCACGGCGTCACGACGAATCGTCAACTGCTGGTGTCGATTCTGCGTGAACCGGAATTCCGGGCCGGCGCGATCGACACCGGCTATCTGGAGCGTCACGATCATGTGGCGATGAGTCGCAGCAACGACCGGCGCGCCGAGGTGGTGCACCTGATCGCCGCCGCCCTCATCGGAGCCGCGCGCCGCAGAGACGGCGCCGCCATTCTGCCGCAGCTGCCGGCCGGATGGCGCAACGTCCCGAGCAGCGCCGCCTGGACCGCGTTTCGAACCGATGACGACACCGAACACCGCATCGCCTACGACCTGCGGCGCGGTGTGGTCACCGTCGATGGCACCGAACACGCGGTCGCGGTACACGACTGTGACTGCGGGCGAATCGATCTCAGCGTCGACGGCGTCCGCACCGTGGTGCGTTCGTCGCGCGTGGCCGATATCGAATATGTCGACAGCGCACTGGGCTCGGCGACGCTGATCGAATCACCACGGTTCACCGATCCCGCCGATACGCAGGAGACGGGATCGCTGCTCGCCCCGATGCACGCCACCGTGATCCGGACAGCTGTCGACGCGGGCGACGCGGTCGCGGCGGGCGATGTCGTGGTGGTGCTGGAAGCCATGAAGATGGAGCACACGGTCACCGCGCCCTATGACGGTTTGGTGACCAGCCTTCCGATCCAGGTCGGATCCACGGTCGAGGGCGGCGCGGTGCTCGCCGTCATCGAGGAGAAGGACCACTGACATGGGTGTGGACTTGACGGGCCTTTGTGCCGACCTGCGTGCCGAGGGTGCGCTGGTGCTCGACGTACTGGAAGCTCTCGGCCCGGAGCAGTGGCGTCTCGGTACCCCGGCGACCGGCTGGACGATCGCGGACCAGGTCAGCCATCTCGCCTACTTCGACGACGCCGCAACTCTCGCGGTCACCGACCCGGAGCGTTTTCGGGTGGAGGCGGACGAACTGGCCGCGCGCGGTGACGATTTCACCGAGTACGTAGCGGCCCGATACCGCGACCGGACCGGGGCCGAGCTGTTGACCTGGTTCGCCGGCGCGCGGGACAAACTCCTCGAGACGATGGCCCAGGCCGATCCGTCGCAGAAACTCCCGTGGTTCGGGCCCCCGATGAGCGCCGCCAGCTCGCTGACCGCGCGCCTGATGGAGACGTGGGCCCACGGTCTCGACATTCGCGACACCCTGGGACTACCGCCGGTCGCCAGTGCGCGGCTGCGCCATATCGCGCATCTCGGGTACGCCACTGTCGGTTGGAGTTTCGTCGTGCACGGTCGTCCGAAGCCCGAGCGATCGCTGCGGCTGGAGCTCTACGGCCCCGGCGGGGCGCCCTGGCAGTGGGGACCGGAGGACGCCGCCGACCGCATCCGCGGGTCGGCACTGGACTTCTGCCTGCTGGTCACCCAGCGCCGGCACCGCGGCGATCTCGGATTGGACGTCGAAGGTTCGATGGCGGCCGAGTATGTCGGTCTGGCACAGATATTCGCCGGCCCGCCGGGAGGCGGTCGAGCGCCGGCGGCGGACGCGGCACACGGTTGATGGGAGTGGATATGGACCACATGTCGGCAACGCGACCGGAGACCGCCGCCCAGGAGGCACGGCGTCCGGTCCGCATCGCCAACTGCTCGGGCTTCTACGGTGACACCCTCTCGGCGGCTCGCGACATGGTCGAGGGCGGCCCGATCGACGTGCTCACCGGCGATTATCTCGCCGAGCTCACCATGTTCATCCTCTACCGGGCACGTCACAAGGATCCGGCCGCAGGCTACGCGAAGACTTTCCTCACCCAGCTGGAGGAGGTGCTGGGAACCTGTCTGGACCGTGGCATCCGGATCGTCGCGAACGCGGGCGGGCTGGCTCCGGGAGTACTGGCCGACGAGATCGGTAAGCTTGCCGCGAGGACGGGGCTCGCTCCGAAGATCGCCTATGTCGACGGCGACGACATCGTCGGCAGGTTGGCCGATATGCGTTCGGCCGGTGAGGCTTTCACGCATGTGGATACCGGCAGACCACTGGCCGATCGCACCGATGCGCCGGTCACCGCCAACGCCTATCTCGGCGGCTGGGGCATCACCGCGGCGTTGCGCGCGGGAGCGGATGTGGTGGTGACCGGAAGGGTCACCGACGCGGCCCTGGTTTCGGGTCCGGCGGCGTGGTGGCACGACTGGGCGCCGGACGACTTCGACCGGATCGCGGGTGCGATGGCGGCGGGCCACGTGATCGAGTGCGGTCCGCAGGCGTGTGGCGGCAACTATCCGTTTATCGAGGAGATAACCGATCGGCGCTATCCCGGATTTCCGCTCGCCGAAGTCGCTGCCGACGGCTCGTCGGTGATCACCAAGCACCCCGACACCGGCGGCGTGGTGTCGACGGGCACGGTCATCGCCCAATTGCTGTACGAGATCGGCGGGCCCGCCTATCCCGGGCCGGATGCCGTATCCCACTTCGACACCGTCGAATTGACACAGCAGGGGCCGGACCGGGTGTCGATCAGTGGAGTCCGCGGGTCGGCGCCACCCGACCGGCTCAAGGTGGCGATGAACTTCCTCGGCGGTTACCGGAATACGATGACCTTCGTGATCACCGGGCTCGACATCGAGGCGAAGGCGCGCTGGGCGCGTCGGCAGATGTTCGCACTGATCGGCGGCGAAGACCGGTTCGACGCTGTCGACGTCGAGTTGCTGCGGTTCGACCACATCGATGCCGACAAGAACGCCGAGGCCACAGCGCACCTGCGGGTCAGTGTGAAAAGCAGCGACGAGCGGGTGGCCGGCCGCGCGTTCTCCGGAGTCGCGACCGCCATGGCGGTCGGCGGCTACCCGGGTTTGCACACCACCACACCGCCCACACCCGCGAGTGCGTTCGGGGTCTACTGGCCCACACTGGTCCGCCGCGATCTCGTCGAGCATCGCGTCACCCTTCCGGATGGCAGCAGGCACGTGGTGCCGAATCCGCCGTTGCTCGACTCTCAGTGTGGCACAGCAACTTTCACCGACCGTCCGAGACAGCCTGGCGTATCGGCGGGGCCCACCCGCCGCGTGCCGCTGGGCACGGTCGTCGGGGCGCGTTCGGGTGACAAGGGCGGCAACGCGAATGTGGGGCTGTGGACACGAGACGACGACGTGTATGCCTGGCTCAGGTCATGGCTCGATGTCGAGCGCTTCCGCGAGCTGGTCCCGGAGGCGGCGGGCCTCGAGCTACGCCGTTACGAGCTCGCGAACCTGCGCGCGCTCAACTTCGTGATCGTCGGCCTGCTCGGCGACGGCGTCGCCGCGTCCACGCGTCCCGACCCGCAGGCGAAGGGCCTGGGCGAATACGTTCGTTCTCGTTACGTCGAGATCCCCGAGTCGCTTCTGGATGGGCATCGTGGCTGAGGCCGGCCGGGCGCGGGGTGCCAAGCTCGCGCGCGTCGACAATGAACCCCCGACCCGGGTCCGCGACCCCGAACGGGCCTCGAAAATTCTCGACGCGGCAGCGGATCTCTTCGCCGCCAACGGCTTTCACGCCGTCAGCCTGGCCGAAGTCGGTCGGGCCGCCGGTATCGTCGGCTCCGGCATCTACCGCCACTTCTCGAGCAAATACGCCGTACTCATCTCGCTGCTCGAGGATGCGATGACGCAACTGCTGGCCAATGCCGACGACATCCTGGCCGAGGGCGCCGACAGCGCGGTGACGATGCGACGGCTGATCCGCAGCCAGATCGAGTTCTGCCTGGATCGCCGTCGCCATGTCCAGCTCTACCGGCACGAGTCGAATGCCTTACAGCCCGAGGATGCGCGGCGTCTGCGCCGCATGCAGCGGCGCTACAACGAGGACTGGACGACGACGCTGCTGGAATTGCGGCCGGAGCTGAGCGAGTCGGCGGCCCGTGCCCTGGTCTATGCCGCGATCGCGGCGATCCAATCATCTGTGACCTACGACAGCGGATTGAGCAGAGACGATCAGATCGACATTCTGTCCGCGGTGGCGGAGACCGTTCTGCACACGGTTTGGTAGCGCAGCCGACCGCAGCCCCCAAGCCATCGAGCGGAAGCGACGACATCGCCGCCCGCGTTCCTGACGGCGCCACGTAGGTAGTGGGCGTACCGGGTGCGGTCCGGTCGTTCGCCCGGGCAGGGCGGGTGACCGATACGGTGCCGCAGCATTCCGGTCACCCACCCTCGTCTGTTCGCAGCAGTCGCTAGCGATCAGTGCCCAACCGGCCCAGCGTCTTTCGTACCGCGGCGCCCGCTGCCGCAGTACGCATCAGCGCGTGGAATTGCCAGCTGTCGTCGCGGGGGAGCAGCATCGAGGACTGCAGCCCGTCCAGGATGTCGAACAGTGTTTCGCCCTCGAACATGCGACCCGAGCTGTCGAAGTGGTAGCGATCCACGGCCGAGACCTGGACGAATCGGCCGGTGCCGGGGATCGCCGGGGCCGAATCGTCGTACGGGTACAGCCGCAGTGGCCCGTCCCAATGCCCGCTGCCGACATAACGGACCGCGAAGCGCACCTGCTTTTCCGGGGTGACGTCGAGGTACACCTGCCCCGGAATCGGGTCGTAACGCCAGTCCGGAATGGCGTCGAAGAAGCAGAAGTTGTACTTCACGAACTCGTCGATCCCGACCATGGTCCGGCCGAACGAGGACACATCTTTCCACCGCACGTCCGGTGCGTAGAGCTCGTCGTTGATGCTCATATCGCGTTCGAGCCAGCTCCACCAGTACTTCTTGGTCCACTCGAGCAACCAGCCCAGCTCGACTCCCAGCTTCTCGTAGAAGGCGAGTTTGGCTTCGAAATCGGCGAACCACTGCACCGCATCGGCGGTCAGCTCATCCTCGGACTTCGAGCGCACCGGCTCGCCGCGATTGCCCGTCACGAATTCCGGCGCGGGCTGCCGCCAGCGGCGTTTCAACAGGGCTCGTTGGAACTTCTCCTCGGAGTAATTCGAGGTGGGGCGCTGGGCCGTGCTCTTGTGTGCCATCGTTTCCGTCTCCGTTGATCGGCCCGGCATATCGCCGGTCATGTTGACAACGTTCGTGTCCACAAGCGATATTGATACAGGACACGGTTGTAGTCAAGATAGAGGAGATTCGATGAGCGCGGAGCCGACAACGAAGTCGCCGGTGTGTCCAGTGGATCACGGTGCGGGAGCGCCGCAGCAGGCCGAACGACCAGTGCCGCCCGTGACGCGGTTCGGCACGCTCTCGATGACACGTGACGTCCTGCGCAAGGGATTCGGGCGGGAAGACGGTATGGTCGCCCGGCTCGAGGGGCACGATTTCGCCCGGTGGCGCATCGGGCAGCGGCGCTGGGTGTCGATACAGCACCCCGACGACATCGATCACGTCCTGCACCGGCACCGCGAGAACTACCCCAAGTCACCGGATTACGAGCCTCTGCGGGGCGTGCTCGGGCTGAGCCTGTTCACCGACGACGACCCGTCCTGGTCGCGGCATCGCAAGATGATCAACCCCAAGTTCACCAAGCGCCACGTCGACGCCCTGTTGCCGCTGATGGTGGGAACGGCGCTCGACTTCTGTACTGCCCTGGACGAGCGGCCCGACGGCAGCGAGATCGAGATGGTCGGGCTGATGACCGACCTGACGCTGGAAGTCGCCGGCCACTCGCTGTTCAGTCAGAGCTTCCGCGGCTATTTCGGCGACGACACCGCGGAGCTGATCACCGACGGATTGCGCAAGGGGACCTGGCTGTCGCGGATCTTCTTCCTGGTCGACCCGCCACAGTGGATGTCCAGGGCCGCGTGGAAGGTGATGCACAGCCGCCGGATTCCGACGCCGCCGCCGTTCAGCCGTTTCCAGCGAGTCGCCCGAGTGATCGACGGTGCGGCCGACAAGGTGCTGCGCGAGCGCATGGAAAACCCTTCCGACTCACCGGATCTGCTGAACCTGCTCCTGGACGTGGCCGACGACGAGGGTCCGCTGACGCCCGAACGCACTCGGGCCGAGGCCATTTCGTTCATGTTGACCGGCTACGAAACCACCGCGAACGCGATGTGCTGGCTGTGGTACCTGTTGGCGTCGAATCCCGACGCACGTCAGCGGATGTTCGACGAGGTCGACTCCGTCCTGCAGAAACGTGTGGTCACGTTGGCGGACGTGCCCAAGTTGCAGTGGACCACGGCATGTCTGGAAGAGGCCATGAGGATCTTCCCGCCGGTGTGGATGATCACTCGCCAGGCAGTCGAGGACGACGTTATCGGTGGTCAGCGGGTCGAGGCCGGCGAGACGGTCGCCATCGTGATCGAGCATGTGCACCGCGATCCCCGTTTCTGGCCCGATCCCGAGCGCTTCGACCCGTCGCGGTTCCTGCCCGGCGCCGATCGGGACCGCCCGCGATCGTCGTATCTTCCGTTCGGTGGCGGCAAACGCATCTGCATCGGCCGCAATTTCGCGTTGCTCGAGGCCGTGATGCTTACTGCGACTCTCGGTCAGAGCTATGTGTTCGATCTCGTTCCGGGGCACGAGGTGGAGGCGGAGACGACGTTCACACTGCGTCCCAAGGACGGGATTCGGATGGTGGCGCGGCGCCGTGACCGATGAACGCCACCGGTTACTCCGCCTTGCGTCAGCCGATGATCTGTTCGGCGGCGCGCAATCCCGACTTGTAGGCGCCGTGGACTGTGCCGAAGGATCCTCGGTCGGTGGCTTCGCCGGCGAAGTGCACCCGGTCGTCGACGGATGCGGCGAGGTGGTCGCGCATCTCGGGGGAGGATCCGGTTTTGTTGAACGAATAGGAGCCGTGAGCGAAGGGGTCGGTCGACCAGCGGGTGATCTGGTGGTCGACGGGTGCGGGGATCCCGGGGCCGTAGATGGTACGCAGGGTTTCCATGGCGCTGCCGACAATCTCGGCGTCGGACCAGCCTTCGCTGGTTCGGCCGAAGTCGGCGGCGTTGAAGCCCAGCAGGATGGGCCGGTCCGCGGCGTGGGAGTAGTTGATCCATTGCCCCCACTGCCCGGCCTTGTCCAGGTCCGGTATGGAGATGAGCCAATCGGTGTCGGGCCAGAAAGTGGCGGGAAAACGCAGATAGCACTTGTCCAGTACGCCCATGCCGAGTTTCGCGATCGCGGTCGTCTTCTCAGAAGGCAGGCCGGCCCCGAATTCGACAGCGCCACTGTGTAATACACCCAATGGCACGGTGATCACCACATGGTCGCCGGTGAAGGTTCCGGTAGTGGTGGTGACGGTGACACCGCGGTCGTTCCAGTCGATGCGGGTGACGACTTCACCGAGACGCACAGCGAGGCCGGTGGCGAGGTAGTCGGTGATCGCGCCGTACCCGCCGGGGAAAAGTACGTCTTTGCCTGTGATCTTGTTGTCGGCGTCGAAGTACAGGCTCGACAGTTCATCGACGCTGCCTGAGTATTCGTGTTCGTAGTCGTTGAGCACCGCCGCCACCAGGTCCTGGTCCGTCCGCGTGAGGGCGGGCCAGTTCACGGCGCGTTCGGCCACCGACCGCAGCGACGCGTCCGTCGCGTCGTCGTTGCCGGCGGCTTCGTCCTGAGCGTCGTCGAGCGCGCCGGCGATCACGGTGCGCCAATGCGCGAGCCGCTCGGAGCGGCTCTCGTCGAGGCGTCGGCCGTCGCTGTCGTAGTCGGTGCCGCTGTCGGCGTCGGTCGCGACGGTGCGTGCTCCGGCCTTGTGCGCCAGCTCGGTGATCGGATTGCCGTCGACGCCATGGATCCACGACGCGCCGAGATCGACCGGCGCATCCGGCCACTGACGGCTGGTCCGGATGCGGCCACCGATCCGGTCCCGGGCTTCGAGTACCACCACGTCCTGACTTCGGTCGGCCAGCGTCCGGGCCGCGGCCAGTCCCGCGATGCCGGCGCCGATGACGATCACCCGTTGCCGCTGCCCCGCGGGCCCGGAGCCGGACTCGTCGTCGGCGCAGGCGGACAAGCCCAGCAATGCCAGAGTCGACACACCGGTCGTCTGCAGGAACCGGCGACGGTCCATCGTCATATCAGCGCGCCAATCGGTCGCTGACGTTGCCCAGGGGCGTCACGACCTTGTAGTGAAATACTGGTACGCCAAAGAATATGGTGAGACGGCCGGCCACGCTGACCCGCATGTCCCCACCCGCCGGGTCTCATGCCGCGCGGACCGTGGGTGGGTGGCCGCCGCGGCGAACAGCTCAGCGTTGGCCAGTGCCGGCCTCGCCGCCGCGCCGAGCTCGACCACGCCCGGCGATGTTCGCATCGGATGTTCCGCAGGCCTCCAGGACCACCGGGACGCCGTTGAGGTGGGACATACCTGCGAGGCGCTCGATGTCCTCGATGGCCGTCGACATCAGCTGGTTCACGTTCGCGCCGCCGGATGCGTTGGCCAACGTCCAGGAGCCGCCCTCATGTCCCCACCCATGGGGCACGGCGACGGTGCCCGGCCCGACCTCGTCGGTGAGCAGCGCCACCGTCTCGATCTCTCCGTGGCGGGAACGGATGCGCACGGGCGCGCCGTCGGCGATGCCGGCCGCCGATGCGTCGGCCGGATTGATGCGGGCGGCGTGGCGGCGCTTGCCCTTCATCAGGGTGGGCGCGTTGTGCTGCCAGGAGTTGTGGGAGCGCAACTCGCGCATGCCGATCAGCTTGAGCGGGAAGTCGGCGTCGACATATGGCGTGAGCCGGGCGAGCTCGGCGGCGATCTCTGGTGGGTCGAGCCGGACCTTTCGGTTGCGGTGGCGTACGGCATCGCCGATCCGGCCGGTCGCGGCGTGCTCGCTGAGCACGATGCCGTGGGGGTTCTCCCGCAGCTTCCGCGGGTTGAGGCCACCGCGGCGCAGCCCGAACCAGTCGCCGTAGGCCCCCAGCCGGAGGAGCGTCTCGATCATCGGCCGCGGCGTGAGCCGGATCGGAACCTTGGTGGTCAGGCCGGCGAGGCGGCGTAGCGGACCGATGTGGAACATGCCGATGCCGGCGCGACGGGCGATGTCGTCGATGATCTGCCAGTCGGGCCGCGCCTGGCCGTACGCCGGCACGACGGCCTCGGTGGCCTGGATGAACGTCGTGGGCGCGGCGGAGGAGACGCCGACCGGGTAGTCCTCGCGCTCGAGCCACGTGGTGGCGGGTAGGACGTAGTCGGCGTGCCGGTTGGTGTCGTTGACATAGATGTCGATCGACACCATCAGGTCGAGCCGGCCGAGCGCCTCCGAGAGGGCTTTGCCGTTGGGCACCGACAGGACGGGGTTTCCGGCGGTCACGACGAGCGCGCGCATCCGTCCCTCGCCCGGCGTGGTGATCTCGTCGGCCATGAGCGCGGCGGGGAAGGCACCGAGCACATCGGGGAACCCGCCCAGCCTCGACTTCGCGCCGCCGTAGGTCGCCATACCGGCGCGCTCGGCGATGTCCTCGGCGGGGATGACGCCGCGTGAGAACAGCGCGCCTCCGGCCCGGTCGAGGTTGCCGGTGACCAGCGTGAGCACGTCGATCAGGAAACTCACCAGGGTGGCGTTGCGCCCGAGGCAGGAGCCGGTGCGCCCGTAGGCCACCGCGCTGGGCGCGGCTGCGAAGTCGCGGGCGAGGCGGCGGACATCGTCGGCGGGGACGCCTGTGATCGTCTCGGTGTCCTCCGGGGGGTACGCAGCGGCTGCCGTGCGGATCAGGTCGATCCCGGTCGACTGGCGGGCGATCGCCGCCTCGTCGGCCAGGCTCTCGGCGAACACGACGTGCAGTAGCGACAGCAGCAGCCAGGCGTCGCAGTCGGGGCGCACGGCCAGGTGCTCGTAGGCGCGCGCGGTCTCGGTGCGTCGCGGGTCGACCACGACGACCCGCCCGCCACGCCGCACGATCGCGGAGAGGTGGTCCTTGATGCGCGGGGCGCTGACGGCGCTGCCGTGGGAGACCAGCGGGTTGGCCCCCACCATCAGCAGGAAGTCGGTGCGGGGCAGGTCCGGGAACGGTAGCTGAACCACGCTGCCGTAGAGCAGGCTGCTGGCCACGAAGCGGCTGTTGGTGTCCTGGGACCCCGGGCCGTACAGGTGTTTGGTGCCGAGCCCCTTGGCGAAGCCGATTGCCCACAGGGCGTGGGAGTAGGAGAAGGCCGCCGGATTCCCGAAGTAGATCCCGATCTCGTCGTGCGCGATCCCGCGCAACCGGGCGGCGATGTCGTCGAGCGCTTCGTCCCAACCGACCCGGTCGAATCCGCCCGCGGCGTTGCGCCGCAGCGGGTGCAGCACGCGGTCGGGGTCGTTCTGGATGTCGGTGAAGGCGATGCCCTTGGGACACGCCTGACCCCGGGAGAGCGGATGGTCGGGGTCGGGCCGCAGCGACCGCAGCCGGCCGTTCTCGACGGTGGCTACGAGACCGCAGAGCGGCTCACAGATCCGGCAGTAGGTGATGTGCTTGTCGATCGACAACGTTCGATCTCGCTTTCGCAACGGAGATCGACGCCGGAGCCGGCTCTGTGCGGACGTCGGTGCAGATCTCGGCATGAACCACTGGAAACTGGTCGTTGATCAGGTTGTGCGACGGCGTTGAACCGGTCCGGCGTTGCGCAGGGTCACCGTCGGCGGATCAGCCGCTGCGCCACCGCCCCGACACTGCCCGCCCCGATGAGGGCCCGGAAGACGGGACTGCTGTCGCTCGGCAGTAGATTCGACATCTGCATCGCTTCGAACGCGTCCCACATCGTCTCGCCCCGATACAGTTGACGGTCGGCGTTGAAGTGGTATCGATCCACGGCCGGGGCCTGCATGAACGCGCCGGTCGCGGGCATCGCCGGTGCGGACTTGTCGAACGGATACATCCGCAGCGGCTTCTCCCAGAAGCCGGTCCCGATGTAGCGGCCCATCAGCCGCACCTCGCCCTCGCGTGTGACATTGATGAAGAATTGGCCGGGCAGCAGGTCATAGCGCCAGTCCGGGATCGCGTCGAAGAAGGCCTGGTTGTAGTCGATGAACGACTGGATCCCGATCATCGGCCGGCCGAAGGACACGGGGTCCTTGTACTCCACGTCCGGCGCCAACAGCTCAGGAAGCGCCTTCTCGTCGACGCCCTGGTCCCACGCCATCCAGTACTTCTTGAACCAGGCATTGAGCCACGTCACGTCCTGGCCGAGCTGCTCGGAGTAGAAGGTGGTTTGCTCCTCCAACTCGACGAACCACCGGCGCGTGAGGCGGTTCAACTCGTCCTCGCCGAGCGCGCGCTGAGCGTGGGACCTGTTGCCCTGCACGAACTGTGGTGCCGGCTTCTTCAGACATCTGCGGTCGAGTGCGCGCTGAAACTTGGCCTCGAATTGCGTAGCCGCGGTGGTGCTCTCGTTTGTCATCGCTTCGTTTTCCTTGGATCGGGTGGCGCGTTCACACCGTGTGGACTACGTACGTGTCCTGGAATGATAGTGATGCAGGAAACGGTTGTAGTCAATATTGGGTGGTCTCCGGGGTTGCCGAGGTGGGGCTATCAGCGAATGCCCGGGAGGCTGCGACGCAGCCGGGCGACGGCGTTGGGAACCTCGAGAGCGTTCATGAGTAGCTTGAACGGCAGCGATCCGGCCTCCGGGAAGACTCCGGCCCCCTGCAGGCCCTCGAAGGCGTCCCAGAGGGTTTCGCCCTTGTACAGCATGTGGTCGGCGTTCCAGTAGTAGCGGTCGACCGCCGAACACTGCATGAAAGCACCGTTGCCGGGCAATGATTCGGCGCTCTCGTCGAACGGGTACACCTTCAGCGGGCCGTCCCAATGTCCGGTGCCGAGGTAGCGGACCATCATCTGTACGGTGCCGTCGGGGTTGACCTGAAGAAAGGACTCACCCGGCAGCGGGTCGTAGCGCCAGTCGGGGATGGCGTCGAAGAATGCGACGTTGTAGTCGATGAACTCCGGCAGGCCCACCAGGGTCTTACCGAAGGACACCGGGTCCTTGTAGGTCACGTCCTCGGTGCAGAGCTCGGCCACGACGTCGAAATCGCGGACCAGCCACGACCACCACCACTTCTTCGTCCAGTCGACCACCCATTGCAGGTCGTGGCCGAGCTTGCCGTAGAACCGGATCTGCTCCTCGAATTGTTCGAACCAGAGGCGCGCGTTCGCGTTGAGTTCGTCCTCGGTGAAGACCCGCTCGGCCTGGGATCGGTTGCCGCGGAAGAGTTTCGGAGGGGCCTTCTTCAGCATCCTGCGGTCCAGCGCCTGCTCGAACTTTTCCGGGGTGTAGTTCGAGGCGGTCTGCGGGGTGGGGTTCGTGTCGGCCATCGTTTCCGTCTCCATCGATCGGCGGGAAGTGTGTCTCCGGCATTGTTGACAACGCTTGTGTCCACAAGAGATCCTGATGTAGATAACGAATGTAGTCAAGATGTGATGTTCGATGGGCGCGAAGCCGGCGACGGCCGATCACGGCTCGCGTAGGGTTCGGGCGGTGGTCGTGCCGGGCGCTCAGCGGTGCGTCATCCTCGCCGCCCGGCCTCGGTCGACGACATCGTGGGAGCACCTGCTCGGGCGCACGCTCTTTCGTGGAAAGCTGGGACCATGGTCGAATCACGGAACTTTCTCGGCGAAACGCCTGACGAGCGGCGCGAGCGCCGGAAGAAGACGCTGATCGACGCCGCGTTGACCCTTGTCTATTCCGGCGGCTTGCCTGCTGTCGGCGTCCGTAGCGTCACTGCCCAGGCGAAATTGTCCAGCCGCTACTTCTATGAGAGCTTCACCAGCATCGATGATCTGCTGATCGAGGCGTTTCGCGAGGTGGCGGCGGGTCTCCTCGAAACCGGTATGACGGCCCTGCACGCACGGCAACTGACAGATCCGAAAGTGGCGTCCGCGGACGAGATACTCGATACCTTCCGTCACGGACTCGACGCCGTGCTCGGTGGCCTGGTCGACGACCCTAGAAAGGCGGCCCTCATCGCCGCGGTCACCGCGAGCGGTCCGCGCGTTCGCCAAGAACTGCAGCAGTTCGTCTTCATCGTCGCCACCGCCATCGCCAGCGATGTGAGCGCGGCGGAAATCGGTGTGGACCGTGCCAGTGCGCTCTATATCGCCGGTGGCGTCGTGCAACTCGCCGTCGCCTACATCTTGGGCGACATCGAGATCGATCGACCCGAGCTCGTCGAACGTCTGGCGCGCCTGACCTACGGCGCGGTCGCGGGTGCCGCCGTGGACACCGCATCGGCTGATTGACCAGTTGCGTGCCCGCGGCGACCCACCCGCCGGGCCGCCGAACGCGGTCGCCCGGTTCGGGGGATCAGCCGGTCCGCGCTCTGATGAAACCGCGCATGGTGTCGACCATGCGCTCGTAATCGGCGGCATTCGGGGTCATGACCGCTGCGCTGGTGAGGCCGCTGCACATGGTGACCAGGGCGTGGGACAGGTCGCGGCGCGCGCGTGCGTCGGGTGCGACCTCGGGCGGGGCGAGTGCGGCGATGTCGTCGAAGAACGCGCGGAACGCGCGCAGTGTCGGTTGGAGTTCATTCGCGATCGCCTCGTCGCGACTGACTTCGACGAGCACGGTCAACACCATCGCGGTGAGTTCGCGGTCCATCCGATACAGGTCGGAAAATCCTTGCAGCACAAGGTCGAGCGCTTCGTCGAAGCGCTCGACATCGGTCATCACCGAACCGAGATGTGCGAGTCCGCGCGCATAGCAATCCTCGGCGACCGCCACGAACAGCCCGGCCTTACTGCCGAACCGCTGATAGATAACCGGTGCGGAAACTCCTGCGGCTTCCGCGATTTCGCTGACCGAGACACCGGCGAAGCCCTTCGTCGCGAACAGGTGTAGTCCGACTCGCAACAGGACCTCACGAGTGTCGAGACCCTCTGTCGCCTTGGGGCGCCCTGGGCCGCGGAGCGACGAATCCGGCCGAAGTCGTGCGTGCGTGGCTGCCATGGTTCTCCTGATCGTGCGGGTCTTGCCGAGCATATCACCCATATGTATATTAGCGATCATTAATTTTGATCGGAGGCGGAATGGCCAATCTGACATCTGTGTTGCGCGACTTGGCGGCGGAGAGCGCCGACCTCGATCGCCTGGTCGCCGAGCTGGACGCGTCCGGGTGGCGGACACCGACCCCCGCCGAGGACTGGACGATCGCGCACCAGATCGCGCACCTGGCGTGGGCGGACGACTTCGCGGCGCTGTCCGCGACCGATCCCGATGGGTTCCGGGCAGAGCTGAGCAGCGTGTTGGCCGGTGCGACGAGTGTCGACGACTTCGTCTGCGCGGCTGCCGAACTCGGAGCGGAGCAGGCCCCGGCGGCGCTGCTGGAACGCTGGCGGGCCGGCCGTGAGCAATTGGCCGCGGGGTTGGCCGAAGTGGCACCGGAAACGAAGCTGCCGTGGTTGGGCCCGTCGATGAGCCCGGCGTCGATGGCGACGGCCCGGTTGATGGAGACCTGGGCGCACGGTCAGGACGTCGCCGATGCGCTGGGCGTCGTGCGTACACCGACCGCGCGCCTGCGCCATGTCGCCCACATCGGTGTGCGCGCACGAGCTTTCGCTTATTTCGCCAACGACAAGCAGCCGCCCCAGGGTGACGTGCGGGTCGAATTGCAGGGCCCGGACGGTGACATCTGGAGCTGGGGCGAGCCGGAGGCGGCCGACCGGGTGACCGGTCCGGCGCTCGATTTCTGCCTGTTGGCAACCCAGCGCCGCCACCGTCACGATCTCGCGTTGGTCGCCGAGGGGCCGATCGCCGACGAGTGGCTCGACATTGCCCAGGCCTTCGCCGGCCCGCCCGGAGCAGGTCGCGCGCCGGGGCAGTTCGCATGACGCCGATACAGCACCCGGGTTCTCGACCTTGCCGGCGAAACCACGAAATCACGACCGGCCTGGTGGCCGAACGATGGGGAATCCGATGACGGTACTGCGCAGCATCCTCGATACCAATTCCGACGACTACGCGTCCCTGCGTGCGGCGATGCTGGAGAAGGTCGCCGAGATCGATGCCGAACACGCCGAAACCATCGACGGCGGCGGCCCGGCATACGTTCAGCGCCACCGCGATCGGGGCAAGTTGCTGCCCCGAGAGCGGATCCAGTTGCTGCTGGATCCGGACACCCCGTTCCTGGAACTCTCTCCCCTGGCCGCGTGGGACACCCGATTCCACGTCGGCGCCAGCATGGTCACCGGCATCGGCATCGTCGAGGGCGTCGAATGCGCGATCATGTCACACGAGCCGAGTATCAAGGGCGGCACCCAGAATCCTTACACCCTGAAGAAGGGGCTTCGGCTGCAACAGATCGCCGCCGAGAACGGGCTGCCGACGATCAATCTCGTCGAGTCCGGCGGCGCCGACCTGCCCACTCAGGCCGACGCTTTCACCCCGGCCGGCGCCACGTTCCGCAACATGGCCCGGGCCTCGGTCGAGCGTCGGCCGGTGATCTCACTGGTGTTCGGTAATGCCACCGCCGGCGGTGCGTACGTGCCGGGAATGAGTGACTACGTGGTGATGGTCAAGGAACGCGCGAAGGTGTTCCTGGCCGGTCCTCCGCTGGTGAAGATGGCGACCGGGGAGGAGTCCGACGACGAAACCCTGGGCGGTGCCGAAATGCACGCTCGCTGTTCCGGTCTGGCCGATTACCTGGCCAACGACGAAATCGATGCCATCCGGCTCGGTCGGCAGATCATGGCGAATATCAACTGGCGCAAGGCCGGTCCGGGACCGTCACGCCCCAGTGCGGAGCCGCTCTACGATTCCGAAGAGTTGCTCGGGCTGATCCCGACCGATCTCAAGCGGCCGTTCGACCCGAAAGAGGTGATCGCCCGCATCGTCGACGGATCCCGGTTCGACGAGTTCAAACCGATGTACGGCAGCAGCCTGGTCACCGGCTGGGCGTACGTCCACGGCTATCCGGTCGGGATCCTGGCCAACGCCCGCGGCATTCTGTTCAGCGAGGAATCGCACAAGGGCACCCAGTTCATCCAGCTGTGCAACCAAACCGACACCCCGCTGCTGTTCTTGCAGAACACCACCGGATTCATGGTCGGCGCGGAATACGAGCGCCGCGGCATCATCAAGCACGGGGCGATGATGATCACCGCCGTCTCCAACAGCCGGGTCCCGCACATCACCATCAATATGGGATCTTCGTATGGCGCCGGTAATTACGGCATGTGCGGACGTTCCTACGATCCACGCTTCCTGTTCAACTGGCCCAACGCCAAGTCCGCGGTGATGGGCGGTGAACAGCTCGCCGGTGTGCTGTCCATCGTGGCGCGTCAGGCCGCCGCCGCTCAGGGCCGTGAATTCGACGAAGCCGCGGATGCCGAGATGCGCAAGAAGATCGAGGAACAAATCGAGCGCGAATCGCTCGCCCCGTTCCTGTCCTCGCGCCTGTACGACGACGGCATCATCGACCCCCGCGACACCCGCACCGTCCTCGGACTGTGCCTGTCGGTAGCCCACAACGCCCCCGTCGCCGGCGTCAAAGACGGCTTCGGCGTCTTCCGAATGTGAGGTATTCACTATGATTCGCCGACTTCTGGTCGCCAACCGGGGCGAGATCGCCTGCCGGATCTTCCGGACCTGCCGCGATCTCGGCATCTCGACCGTCGCGGTGTTCTCCGACGCCGACGCCGAGGCGGCGCATGTCGCTGCGGCCGATGCTGCCGTGCGGCTGCCCGGCAACACCCCCGCCGAGACCTACCTCCGCGCCGACCTTCTCATCGAAGCCGCCCGGCGTACCGGTGCCGACGCCGTCCATCCCGGATACGGATTCCTTTCCGAGAACGCCGAATTCGCTCGTGCCGTGATCGATGCCGGACTGACTTGGGTGGGTCCGCCACCGGCGGCGATCGAGACCATGGGCTCGAAGATCCGCTCCAAGAAGCTGATGGCCGACGCGGGTGTTCCCGTGCTCACCGAACTCGATCCCGCCGCGGTCACCGACGACCAACTGCCGGTGCTGGTCAAGGCTTCGGCGGGCGGCGGCGGACGCGGTATGCGCATCGCACGTTCGCTGGCCGAACTGCCCGATACGGTCACCGCGGCCAGTTCCGAGGCCGCCTCCGCGTTCGGTGACCCCACCGTGTTCTGCGAGCCGTACCTTGAGCGCGGCCGCCACATCGAGGTGCAGGTCCTCGCCGACCAGCACGGCACCACCTGGGCGCTGGGTGAGCGGGAATGCTCGATCCAACGCCGCCACCAGAAGATCTTCGAGGAGACACCGTCGCCGATGGTCGACGCCGCTATGCGCGAAAGGCTGTGCGGCGCTGCGGTAGCCGCGGCGGAAGCGGTCGGCTATGTCGGCGCCGGCACGGTGGAATTCCTGGCCACCGAAGACGGCCGGTTCTACTTCCTCGAGATGAACACCCGCCTGCAGGTCGAGCACCCGGTCACCGAATGCGTCACCGGACTGGACCTGGTGGCCTGGCAGCTGCGGATCGCCGACGACGCCCCCCTTCCCGAGGATGGGCCGCCGCCGTTCGACGGCCACTCGATCGAGGCTCGCCTGTACGCCGAAGATCCCGCCAATGACTGGCAGCCCACCGCAGGCCATCTGTACCGCTTCGAATTTCCGAGCACCGACGCTCATTTCGACCTTCCGCAGCGCTACGGGCTGCGTCTGGACGCGGGCTACCGCAGCGGCGACACCGTCAGCACTCACTACGACGCGATGCTGGCCAAGGTGATCACCTGGGCCCCCAGTCGCGCCGAAGCCATCGCTCGGCTCGCCGGCACCCTGGAACAAGCTCAGTTGCACGGTGTCACGACCAACCGCGACTTGCTGGTGCGTGTGCTGCGCCACGACGAGTTCTCGTCGGGCGATTTCGACACCTCGTTCTTCGACCGCCACGGCTTGGACACGCTGGCGCGCCCGCTTGCTACGTCCGAGGTGCAGCGCTACTGCGCGCTGGCCGCCGCACTCGCCGACGCCGCGGTCAATCGCACCAAGGTGCGCGATCTGACCGGGTTACCTCCGGCGTGGCGCAACGTGCCGGCGGTACCGCAACGCAAGGAATACGTCGTCGGTGCGAGCACCATCGCGATCGACTACCGCTGGACGCGCGCCGGATTGCAGCCCGAGGGCTTCGATGACCTACGGGTCGTCGATTTCGGCCCGGCGCTGGTGATACTAGAAGTCGACGGGGTGAGAACCTCTTTCGCGGTGGCCACCTATCCCGATCGGGTCTGCGTCGACAGTGCGGTCGGTTCGGTGACGCTCGAGCCCGTCAACCGGTTCCCCGATCCGGCAGAACAGCTGGCCGCGGGCACATTGCTCGCGCCGATGCCCGGTACGGTCACCGCCATCCACGCCGCAGACGGTGACGCCGTCGACAACGGTGCTCCGCTCATCACGCTGGAAGCGATGAAGATGCACCACACCATCGCCGCCCCCGACGACGGAATCGTCGAGATCAAAGTGGTGGTAAGTCAACAGGTCGACGCCGGCGCCATCCTCGCCATCGTCACCGGTACGGAAGACCGATCATGACCGAGCTCGTCCATCTGAGTATCGAAAACGGCGTAGCCACAATAACCTTGGACTCGCCGCGCAACCGCAACGCGCTCAGCCGGCAACTCACCGGCGAGTTGACCGCTCATCTGGCGACCGCCACCGGCGATGACACGGTCAGGTTCGTGGTGCTCACCCACACCGGCTCCGTGTTCTGCTCGGGCGCCGACCTCTCGGAATCGGGTTCCGGTGACGGCGCCTCGGTCGGCACCACCGCGGCGCTGAAGCTGTTCCGGCAGATCGTCGAGGCGCCGCAACCGGTCATCGCCGTGCTGCGCGGACCCGTGCGAGCGGGCGGAACCGGTCTGGTCGCCGCGGCCGATATCGCGTTGGTCGCCGACCACGTGGACTTCGCCTTCGCCGAGGTGGCGATCGGCGTGGCACCGGCGATCATCTCGATTCCGTTGCTGGCCAAGCTCGATGCCCGCGCCGTCAGTCGCTATTTCCTGTCCGCCGAACGCTTCGACGCCGCCGAGGCCGCTCGTATCGGGCTGATCACCGAAGCCGTACCGGAAGCCGAGATCGACAGCCGGCTCGCGAAGCTGCTGGCGACCTTCCGCCGCACCGCTCCCGGTGCGGTGGCGGCCACCAAACGGGTGCTGACCCGCTCCCTGCGCGCCGAGCTCGCGGAATACGGTCCGCAGATGGTGGCGCTGTCGGCGGAGCTGTTCGCCGGCGACGAAGCACGCGCGGGGATGCACGCCTTCCTGAACAAGGTCGCACCGCCGTGGGCGTCGTGAGGGAAGTGAGCGTGTCGGCGCAATGAAAATCGGTTACGCACTTCAGTTTCCGCTCGGCGTGACTCCGGCGATGATCGCGGATATCGAAGCCATGGGTGTCGATTCCGTGTGGGTGCCGGAAGCCTACGGGTCCGACTGTCTGACCCCGCTGGCTTGGCTGGGCGCCGGCTCGAGTCGGCTCCGCCTGGGCACCTCGATCATGCAGATGGCCGCGCGCACACCGCCCGCCGCCGCCATGGCGGCGCTCACCCTGGACCACCTGTCCGGCGGCCGGTTCGTCCTGGGCCTGGGCGCATCCGGGCCGCAGGTGGTCGAAGGATGGTACGGGCAACCGTACGAGCGGCCGCTGGCGCGCACTCGCGAATACGTCGGCATCGTGCGCACGGTCATCGCACGCGAGGAGCCGCTGCAGTATCAGGGCCAGTTCTACACCCACCCCGTGCCCGACGGCACCGGACTGGGCAAACCACTCAAATGCATCGTGCACCCGTTGCGCCCTGATCTGCCGGTGCTGCTCGCGGCCGAGGGACCCAAAAACGTCGCGCTGGCCGCCGAAATCGCGGACGGGTGGATCGCTATGCTGCTCGGCCCGAGCAACGACGCCTTCTATCGCGCGGCCCTCGCCGAGGGCTTCGCCCGGCGCACCGCCCGGCGACCCGTCGAGGACTTCGAGGTCGTCACGACCCTCCCGGTCGTCGTCGATGACGACGTCGAAGCCGCAGCCGATTCGGTGCGCGATTACCTGGCGCTCTACGTGGGCGGCATGGGAGCCAAGGACAAGAATTTCCACTTCGATGTGATGGCGCGGATGGGCTATGAAGACATCGCCGTGCAGGTTCGGTCGTTGTACTTGGACGGCCGCAAGAAGGAGGCCGCCGCCGTCATCCCGACCGCGATGGTCGAGGAGATCGCGGTGGTCGGCCCGCCCGCCAAAATCCGCGCCGACCTGCAAGCCCACCGGCAGACCCTGACCACCGAGCTTGTCGTACTAGGGGACATGCGCGCCCTGCGCGCCGTCGCCGAATGCCTGGCATGAGTGTCGACACCGCAGCGACCGTGCACGCATTTCGATCGTGTGACCCGATGGGTCCGACCGACAAGGAGCCGATATGAACGAGCGCACAGTGAACATCGGTGGCGCCGCCGGTTTTTGGGGGGATTCGTATCTGGCCACGCCGCAGCTACTGGCCGATGGCCGGTGCGATTACCTCATGTACGACGCGCTGGCCGAGATCACGATGGCGATCTTGACCAAGGCGCGGACGAAGGACCCCGCGCAGGGGTATGCGCACGATCTGATCACCACTATCGGCAGCAATCTGCGCCGGATGCGGGAGTCCGGTGTCAAGGTCGTCACGAACGCGGGTGGAGTCAATCCGCGGGCGGCGGCGGAGCGGTTGCGCGGGCTTGCCGCCGAGGCCGGTGTCGATGTGCGTGTCGCGGCTGTCGATGGTGATGATCTGATTCCTCAGCTCGATCGGTTGCGGGAACTCGATATTCGCGAGATGACCGGTGGCACGCCGATCCCGGATCGTCCGATCAGCATGAACGCGTATCTGGGGGCCAGGCCGATCGCGGCGGCGTTGGACGCCGGCGCGGATGTGGTGATCACCGGCCGGTGTGCCGACAGCGCATTGGCGCTCGGCCCCCTGATTCATGAGTTCGGTTGGGAGCCGGAGGAATTCGACAAACTCTCCGCTGGAAGCTTGGCCGGGCATTTGATCGAATGCGGGCCGCAATCCACCGGTGGGCTGCTCACCGACTGGGAGGACACTCCCAGCTGGGCCACCAGCGGATTCCCGATCGTCATGGTGCGGGCCGACGGCAGCTTCGAGATCACCGCGCCCGAGGGGACCGACGCGCTGGTCGATCGCCGCACGGTGACCGAGCAGATGCTGTACGAGATCGGCGATCCCGCAGCCTATCTGCTGCCCGACGTGACGTGCGACTGGACGCAGGTGGTGGTCAGCGAGGTGGGGCCCAACCGCGTCGAGGTGCGCGGTGCTCGCGGTGTCGCACCGACTCCGACATTGAAGGCATGCGCTCAGGTGTCGGACGGGTACCGCACCCAGGTGCAGTTCTTCGTCGGTGGGCGCGACGCGGTGCCGAGGGGGCGTCGTGCGGCGCAGGATTTGCTCACTCGTGGGCGGAAGATGTTCGCCGACAGGGGGTTCGACGATTTCCGCGACGCCCTCATCGAGATCGTAGGCGCCGAGGACACGTATGGCACGAATGCCCGCGACGTCGCTCCGCGTGAGGTGTGGGTGCGTTTGGCGCTGCGTCACGACGACCCGGCTGCCCTGACGGCGTTCGTGCGGGAGTTCCCGTCGATCGGGGTCGGTGGGCCGTGCGGGATGGGTGGTGTGGGCGGCGGGCTGCCCAAGTCGTCGCCGGTGTTGCGGCTGGAGTCGTTCCTCGTCCCGCGCGAGCTGATCGCTGCCGTGATCGAACTCGATGGTCACCCGCTGGAGTCTTCGAGCTGGAGTGAGGTTCCCGCATCGCTGTGCCGCGCGCCGGAGGGCCCGCGTGGCACCGATGTCGACGTCTCGGACGAGATTGCCGAGCCGAGTGTGGAGTTGCCGCTGATCGCGGTCGCGTTCGGCCGCAGCGGCGACAAGGGCGACAGCGTCAACATCGGTATCGCGGCGCGGCATCCCGACTTCGATCCGATCGTCCATGCCCAGGTAACCGCCGACCGCGTCGCCACCTACTTGGCCCACTTGGGTGCCTCGCGGGTGGATCGGTTCGTGCTCCCGGGCAGCCATTCGGTCAACTTCCTGCTGCATCAGGGGCTGGGTGGCGGGGGCGCAGCCTCGCTGCGCATCGACCCGCAGGGCAAGGCCGCCGCTCAGCAGCTACTGGACTTGCCGGTCCGCATCCCGGCCGCGCTGCTGGCGCACCCGGCGCTGGCGGCGGTTCCCGAAGTCACCGCGGCACGGAGCCGGCAATGACCGGTGCTGCCACGACCAGCTCGTACCGAACGCTTGTATTCGCTGTTATACCAAGGAATCCCGATGAAATTCACCGCTGAGCACGAAGCGTTTCGTGCCACCGTCCGCCGGTTCATCGACGAGCGGGTCAACCCGCACGCCGATGAGTGGGAGCGCGACGAGATGATGCCGTTGCACAACCTCTTCACCGAGATGGCGGAGCTGGGCATGCTGGGCCTGGAATACGACCCGGCCTTCGGTGGTCAGGGCGCAGACCATTCGTACACCGTCGTGCTCGCCGAGGAGATGGGCCGATGCGCGATCGGCGCCTTCGGCCTGGCGCTGGGCGTGCAGATCTCGATGGCCACCCCGTCGCTGCACGCCCACGGCAGCGACGAGCTCAAGGCCGCCTATCTGGCGCCGGCCATGCGTGGCGATATGGTCGCCGCGATCGGGGTCACCGAGCCCGATGCCGGCTCCGACGTGGCCGGCATCCGCACCCGCGCGCGCCGCGACGGCGACGACTGGGTCATCAACGGCACCAAGATGTACATCACCAACGGGATTCAGGCCGACTGGATCTGCGTGCTGGCCCGCACCTCCGACGAGGGCGGCTACCGGGGCATGAGCCAGATCATCGTGCCTGCCGACACCCCGGGGTTCAAGGCCGAGAAGCTCGACAAGCTGGGCATGCGCGCCTCCGACACCGCCTTGCTGACCTTCGACAATGTGCGCGTTCCGGTCGGCAACACCATCGGCGAAATCGGCCGCGGGTTCCAGCAGCAGATGGTGCAGTTCGTCGTCGAGCGCACCTGGGGTGTGTACAACGTCCACGTGGCCTGCACCGAGGCGCTGGAGCGCACCAAAGCCTATGCGCTGCAGCGCAAGGTGTTCGGCGCACCCCTGGCGGCCAATCAGTACCTGCAGTACACCTATGCCGAGCTCGCCGCCAAGGTCGACCTGCTGCGTGAGTACGGCTATGCGATGGTCGACGCGCACATGGCCGGGCAGAACATCACCCGGATGGCCACCATCGCCAAGCTCGAGGCCTGTCGCCTGATCCGCCAGGTCGGCGACTGGTGCCTGCAGGTGCACGGCGGCATCGGCTACATGGAGGAGACCTGGACCTCGCGGTTCGTCCGCGACCAGCGGCTGCCCAGCATCGGCGGCGGCGCCGACGAGGTGATGCTTCGGGTGCTGTCCCAGATCGACGGGTTCACCGCATGATCCGCGTCGGCTGACCGATATCGACAGCATGATGAGCCGGTACGGGCAACCACCTTTCGCTCGCCCCACATCACGCAACCACGCCGTCGTGCTGGGGGCGAGTATGGCGGGGCTGCTCGCCGCACGGGTGCTCAGCGACACGTTCACCACGGTGACGATCATCGAGCGTGACGACCTGTCGGTGCCCGGGGACAGACCGGGTGTGCCGCAGGGGCGCCACGTCCACGCTCTGCTGGCGCGCGGGCAACAGGTGTTCGAGGAGTTGTTTCCCGGCATCACCGCCGAATTGCTGTCCGACGGTGCGATCCGGTGCCGGTCCATGTCGGAACTGCGGATGACCGTCTACGGGCACACCTTGCACCGATCCGATGCCGGTTACTCTCTCTTGCAGGCCAGCCGGCCGTTGCTGGAGTGGCGGGTCCGCGAGCGTGTCCGCTCGTTGCCGAACGTCGAGTTGCTCGATCGCTGTCACGCGAGGTCGCTGCTGACCGACCGGACGGGTAACCGTGTGACGGGCGTCCGCGTCGAGTTCGATTCTACTGTGGCCCAAGATATTCCGGCCGACCTGACAGTCAGCTGTCTGGGTCGGCACGGTCCGATCGACAGGTGGCTGGATGATCTGGGTTACGAGCCCCCTGTAGCGGAGGGTGTGCGGATCGATATGAAGTACGCCAGCCGCTATGTGCGGCTGGGTGAGGGGGCGGTCCGTGGTGACAAGGAAATCGTGATCGCGAACCGGAGCCCCGCACGCGGTCTGGCGTTGTTCGCGGTTGAAGACGGCCGCCACATCCTGACCTTGATCGGTTACGGCGCCGACCATCCGCCGCACGACGAGGAGGGTTTCTGGCGCTTCGCGGCGTCGGTGGCGCCGCGTGATGTCTGGACATCGTTGCTGGACGCGGAGCCGCTGACCGAGATCGCCACCTATCGCTACCTGGCCAATCAACGTCGCCGGTACGAGAATCTGGCTGTATTTCCCCAGGGCCTGCTGGTTTTCGGAGATGCGGTGTGCAGTTTCAGCCCGGCGTTCGGGCAGGGGATGACGATGTCGGCACTGCAAGCCGTGGAACTACGGCGGGTGCTGGCGGCCGGCGATCCGGATCTGGCTGGGCGCTACTTCCGGGCGGCCGCGTCGGCGATCGACGACGCCTGGGTCATGACCAAGGTATTCGATCTCGCTATGCCGCATGTGCGGACCAACAGCGGGCAGCGTATCCCTGGACTCGGTGTTCTCGTGCACATCGCGATGGCGGTCGGCGAACGGGAACAGGCTGTCGGACAGCAGATGTCACGGATCGCCGGACTGCTCGACCGGCCGTTCGCCGCGCTGCGGCCCACGCTCCTCGCGCGGGCGGCCGCTGCTGTGGGCGGCCTCGGGCTCGATCGAGCGCGGGCAGAACTCGGCGAATTACGCTCGGCCCCTGCACGTTCCATCGCGGCCTTCGACCCGCTGCCGTGCACTCGAGACCGAGAAGTGCACCGCCTGCGAGTGCGGTCGGTCGAGCCGGACACCCCCGGCAGTGTGCTGATCGAGTTCGACGTGCCGACCGAACTGCTGCCCCGATACCGCTTCTCGGCGGGCCAGCATGTCGTGGTCCACGGGACCCACGACGGCCGGCCGATTCGACGCAGCTACTCGCTGTGTGACGCGGCCGGGTCCGGACGGGTGCGGATCGGTGTCCGACGCCGACCCGGCGGTGCGTTCTCCGGCTACGCCGTCGACCATCTCGTCGCCGGTACGTACCTCTACGTCTCCGAACCTGCGGGCGTGTTCACCCCGCCGTTCGCTCGAACAGAACGCGCCTACTGCGCCGTCGCCGCCGGCAGCGGCATCACACCGATCGTATCGATCATCGCGACCACGCTCGAGTCCGAACCCGCAAGCACCTTCGTGCTGCACTACGGCAGCCGCGACGCCGACCACATCATGCTCACCACCGAACTCGCTTCGCTCACAGAGCGATTCGCGGACCGGCTGCGCATCGTTCACTATCTGTCGCGGCAGTCGCCCGGTCCTCTGCCGCGAGGTGGCGCGGGCACCGAGTATCGCCGCGGGCGGATCGTGGTGGACGACCTCCACGGCGTCGATGCCGATCTCTGGTTGCTGTGCGGTCCACGCGGGCTCGTCGCCGAGGCGAGCCGGTCGCTCACCGAACGCGGGGTCGAGCGGTCCGGCATCCTCATCGAACTGTTCGAAACGCGCGAGATCAGCGTCCTGCCCGCCGAGACGGCGGCCCGTTGCCGTGTCGTGCTGACCGGACACGGCGATGCGCTCAGCTTCGATATGCCGCAAGGCACGCCGATTCTCGATGCCGCCCTCAACCAGCGCGAGGATCTGCCGTACTCGTGCCTGGGCGGCTCGTGCAGAACCTGCCTGGCCGTGGTCGAACGCGGGAAGGTGGAGATGGACCCGGATCCCCTCTTGGCGATCACCCCGGACGAGATCGACGCGGGCTATGTCCTGACCTGCAGGGCACGGCCCGTCTCGGATGAGGTGGCATTGCGGTTCGGGCGCTGAACTTTTCGAAGTCCTCCAAGGGGTGGTCCCCGCCTTCTCGGACGTCGCCGGTCAATGCAGCAGCAGATGCACCTGAAGTTCACCGACCAGGAAGCCCAAGACGGCGCCTACCGTCACGATCTTCCACTCGTCCTGTTTGAAGGCGGGGCGCAGCAAATTCTCGTATTCCTCGTTGGTGAGCATCCCCATCTTCTCGATGATCAGCCCGGGGACATCGAGGGCCCGCATCGTGTACTGCTCGATCTCCGCGGTGCTTCGGGGCAGCTGCTCGCGGACCGTGGCGACGATATCGTGTTTCATTGCGGCGAGCGTGCCGCGCCCGAGGGCGAGTTCGACGACCGGTTTGGCAAAGCCCATCCGCTGATCCATGACACGCTGGATGTCGTATTCGATGAGGGAGAACAGACGGTCGGACTGGGCTCCGGTCAGCATGGCATGAATGATGTTGGCGGGGGTGAGAATTTCGGTGGCCATGAGAGTGCCGTAGTCGACGGCCACATCGTTGCGGCGCTTGTGAAAAAGCCCGTGCCAACGGAAGACGCCGAAGTAGCGCTTCTCATCGATAGGCCGGAAGATCATCTGCAGCGCAAGCCAATCGGTGGAGTACCCCACGAACGCGCCGAACAGCGGCATGACGACGGTCGAGTGCGTGAGCGCCCACACGGCTGCTTGCACGATGCCGAGGATGAATCCGAAGATCAGCCCGGAGCGGACGATGAACCGCAGCTCCGGAGTCGCGATATCGCGGATCAATCGCACCGTGAGCGCCTTGTCGCGCAACAACGCGTCGACACACATCGTGCGCATATCGAAGACGACGTCCACATTGTTCTTCAGGTCGTCCATCATCCGCCCGATAAGCTCCGGCGCGTCGTTGTGGATGCGGCGAACGATCATACGTCGCACCGGTTCGGGCAGCAGTTCCCACAGTCCCGGCTGATGTCGCATCATCAGCTCGTGCACGATGCCCTCGACCGTGTCGAGCATCGGCTCCTGCACATGCTTGGCCAATTCGGCCGGATCGATGCGGTCGATGATCTCCTGCGGATCCAACAGGCGTGACATCATCAGGTCCACCGCGACTGTGGCCATCCGCGCCGAATAGCGGGGAATGATCCCCTGCCAGCCGAGGTAGGGCGGAAGACCCTTGAATTCCAATGGCCGAAACAACATCTCGACCGCCGCCAACTTGGTGAACCACCCGATGACGGCCGCAAAGAGCGGCATGACCGCGTAGAGATACCAATGCTCTCGGAGGTCCGCGACGACTCCGGCCCAGTTCATCTCCGCCACTTTCTTTTCATGTCCCGCGGCAGCCCTTTCCGGTGCAGCCGCGATCCCGCGGGCAGCGACGTCGGCCTGCTGCCGGGTGATCTACCGCGTCGCCCGGTTGCGCTGCTCGAGCGCCCGCACAATGTCCTGCACCCGGGGATCGACTCGAAAGAGGCTGACGAGTGGGCGGTTCACGAGTTCACGGAACAACGAGTACGGCTCCCAGGCGAGCGGCGCGATAGTGCGGGCAGACCGGTTGACGATGCCGTCGACGAGCACTTCGGCCGCCCGCGAGGGTGTGATCCGACGCCGAACCGGGGCAGGCATCAGCATGTCCACCCGGTGCCCGAGCGGGTCGTCGTCGAAGGCGTGCTTCACCAGCGCTGTGTCGACCGACCCGAAGTACGCCACGCCTGCCGTCGCCCCGGTGCTACCGAGCTCGATCCGCAGGGCGCGGCCCAGCTGCTCCACACCGGCCTTGCTGGCCACGTAGGACGCGCCTCCGAAGACCGGGGCGAAGGCGGCCACCGACGCGACCATCACGATGTGCCCCTGATGCTCGATGACCTGCTCCAGGGCCGGCTTGACCGTGTTGACCACGCCGGTCAGGTTGATCGCGATCACCCGGTCGAAGTCGTCGAGGTCGGTGTCTCGCAAGGTGGCCGGTGGCGGCGTGATGCCGGCGTTGGCGACGACCACGTCGATCCGGCCGAATCGTCGAACTGCTTCGGCTGCCGCTTCCGCCATGGCGTCGCGGTCACGCACGTCGGCGGTCACGCCGTGCGCGACCTGTGCACCGAGCGCGGCCATGGCCTGCTCGAGCCGGTCGGTGTCGACATCCACCAGGACCACGCGAACGCCGCGGGCCACCAAGGCTTCGGCTGTGGCCAGCCCGATGCCTTGCGCGGCCCCGGTGACGAACGCGACCCTGCCCTTCGGATCGATGCGTCCACAACCGCGTCTCCAGATCGGAACCGGTTGAGACAGCAGGCTCAGGGGGTTCATGAGGTGGCTCGATTCGTCGGTTCGATTGCCCGGTTCAGGCGTGTTCGATTTCGACCATGTCGAAGTCGGCTTTGGTGGCGCCGCAGTCGGGGCAGGACCAGTCGCCCGGGATGTCCTCCCAGCGAGTGCCGGGTGCGATGCCGTCCTCGGGCCAGCCCTTGGCCTCGTCGTACTCGAACCCACATTGGGTGCACACATACACTTTGTAGTCGTTCATCGGTGATTTCCCTTGCTGGATAGTGGTTTCGGGTTGAGGTAAGGGTCAGGGGAGGGCTCGGGAGGCGGCGAGCATTTCGGCGCGTTCGACCACCTTGGTGCGTTCGCGTCCACGCTGGGCGCCGAGGCCGCGTTCGTGGGCATCCAGGCGCTGCCAGCCGTCCCAGGTGGTGTAGGGATGAGCGGCGCGGTCGAGAGTCTCGACGAGGTCGGCGCCGGTCCGGCGTGGCAGCAGCCCGGCCTGGTGGTCGGCGATCAGTGCGGCGACCATCTCGGCGGAGTCGCTTCGGGTGTGACCGATGAGCCCGACCGGCCCGCGGCGCACCCAGCCGGTGACATACACCCCCGCCATTCCCTCGACCCGGCCCGCGTCGTTGGGGACGACGCCACGCCGGTTGTCGAACGGCAGCCCGGGCAGTTCATCGGACAGATAACCGATAGCACGATAGACCGCCTGCACCGGCCACTCGGTGAATCGGCCCGTGCCCTTGGCATTTCCGGTGCCGTCCAGCTCGGTGCGTTCGGTACGTAGCCCCACGACGGCCCCATCCTCGCCGAGGATTTCGACCGGCTCCTCGAAGAAGTGCAGCACGAGTTTGCGGGCCCGGCCCCGGCTGCCGCGACCGGCGTACTCCTCGATGATCCCGGCCACCTGATCGGTGATCTTCGACGCCGCACGCGCGGCCACCGACGCCTCGTCGTAAACCATGTCGTCCGGGTCGACGACCACGTCGATGGTCGGCGACTCGTCGAGCTCACGCAGCTCCAGTGGGCTGAACTTCGCCTGGGCCGGACCACGCCTGCCGAAGACATGAATCTCGCTCGCCGCGTTGGCAGCCAACCCCTCGAAGACATGATCGGGAATCTCGGTGTGCGCCAACTCATCAGCGGTTTTGGCCAGCATCCGTGCCGCGTCCAGCGCCACGTTCCCCATCCCGACCACGGCCACCTTTTCCGCGTGCAATGGCCACGCCCGCGGGCCATCAGGATGCCCGTCGTACCAGGACACGAACTCCGCGCTGCTGTAGGAACCCGCCAGATCACCCCCACTCACCCGCAGCGGGCGATCCCGTACGGCCCCCGTGGCGAACACCACCGCGTCATAGTGACGCCGCAGCATCTCCAGGTCGATATCGACCCCGTACTCCACATTGCCGACCAATCGCACCTGCGGCTGCGCGAGGACTCGATGCAAAGCGCCCACGATGCCTTTGATCCGCGGGTGATCCGGAGCCACCCCGTAGCGAATCAACCCGAACGGCGCCGGCAAACGCTCCAGCAAATCAACCCGAACCCCCGGCAAATCCTTCACAAGCCGATCGGCGGCATAAATACCAGCCGGACCGGCCCCCACCACCGCTACCCGCAGGCCCTCATCCATCACGACGCCTCGCGACCATCTGAACTCCGTGCCCGATCACGATGGCTACCGCCTCGTCCGCCATCGCTTTCGGTGCTCCACCGCCGTCATCTACTGGGCGGATCGGCGACTTCGTTGTCGACTTCGCGTCCAACTCGAATCCTCCTGCATCTTGACTACGACTGTCTCTTATATGAATATCGGCTGTAGACGCATTCGTTGTCAACAGACGACGTGGGGCATGCCAAGTGCTACTGCGGCTCGCGCATCAATGTCGATGAAGGAGATCGAAGGTCATGGCAACACCCAATCGGGCCGGCGGACTGGACATGCCTGCAAAGTCGGCGTGTCCGGTCACGCACGAAGGCGCCCATGACGGCGGCGCGCCGCCTGCCACACACTCGCCGTCCAAGCGCTTCTCGACGCTGCGGTCGACGGCATCCGCGCTGTACAAGGGCTGGGGCTTCGAGGATGGTATCTACGCCGGCCTCGCCGGTCACGACTTCTCCAGTTTCCGGGTGGGCTTGCGCCGCTACGCCGCGGTCACCCGGCCCGAGTACGTCGAGCACATCTTGTTCGAGCACCCGGACCGCTATCACAAGTCGATCGACTTCGCCGCCGTGGACGGTGCGATCGGCGTCGGCATCTTCAGCGACAACGGTGACTCGTGGAAGCGTCATCGAAAGATCCTCAATCCGATGTTCACCCGCAAACACCTCGAAAACGTGTTCGATCTCATGGTCGCGCCGGTCGAGGACGCCGCGGCGGCGCTGCCGCGGCAGTCTGCGGAGATCGAGATACACGACATAATGGTCGAGCTGACCCTCGACGTCGTCGGCAACGCGATCTTCTACGAGAACTTCAAGGAGTACTTCCCCGACGACCTCGGATGGTGGATCACCGAGGGCCTTACCGAGGTGATGGCCTTCGCGCGCGTGCTCATGGTCGCCGAGCCGCCCGCCTGGTTGAACAAACCGTTCTGGAAGCTGATTCACAGCAGCGTGCCGGTGCCCCCTCCGTTGTCGAACCTCCAGAAGGCTACGAAGATCGTCTTGGGGGGCGTCGATGCCATCCTCGCTGACCGCGCCGCCAATCCCAAGGACACGCCGGATCTGCTCAACCTCATGCTGAAATGCATAGACGACGGCACCATGACCCCGGAGCGGGTCCGGTCGGAGGCGACCGTGCACATGCTCGCCGGCCACGAGACCACGGCCACCACCATGAGCTTCCTGTGGCACCTGCTCTCGCAGAACCACTGGGCCCGCGACCGGATGCTCGAGGAGGTCGACACCGTCCTGGAGGGCCGGACACCCACCACGGCGGACCTGCGCAACCTGCCGTGGACCGCTGCCTGCGTCGACGAGACCATGCGGCTCTACCCGCCGGTCTGGATGAGCCCGCGTACGGCGATCGTCGACGACGTGATCGGCGGGAACCGTGTCAAGGCAGGCACGACCGTGGTCATTCCGGCCTTCCTGATCGGGCGCGACCCGCGCTGGTGGCCCAACCCCGACGTCTTCGACCCGTCGCGCTTCATGCCCGGTGCCGACGCGGGCCGCAACCGCGGCGCCTTCACCCCGTTCAGTGGCGGCCCGCGAACCTGCATCGGCCGGAACCTCGCCCTCATGGAGACGGTGCTCATCGCCGCGAAGTTCAGCCAGACGCACACATTCGAGACGGTGCCGGGGCACCGCATGGAACCGCAGGCAACGCCCAGCCTCCGCCCGCGTTACGGGCTGCGGGTGATCGCCAGCCCACGTCGCTGACGAGGCAGGTTCGGCCGGTGCGAGGAAAGGGTCCGAGGAATATGCCCCAGGTCGCCAGGTGTGCTGATCTCATCGAAGCGGCGCCCAGGGACATCATCGATGCGTTGCTGGATTTCGAGTCCTACCCGCAGTGGCAGGCCGGGGTGCTCGGCACGAAAGTTCTCGAACGCGACGAGCAAGGCCGTGGCTCGCTGATCGAGCTGAGGGTCGATGCCAAGGTGCGTAAGCTCCGAGTCGTCGTCCGCGCCAGGTACGACGAGCCGGACAGCATTCGGTGCGAGTACGTCGGTGGTGATGTGAAGGACTATCGAGCGTGCTACTCGTTCGACCCGCGCGCCCACGGCACCACGTTCGTCACCTACGACATCGCCGTGGAGCTCGGCTTCCCCCTTCCCGCCGCGTTGAAGAAACTGATCGCGGACCGGTCGGCGAAGGACGCGGTGAGGTGCCTGAAGGCGCGCGTCGAGGGTCGAGAGATTACGGCAGCGCTAGGACGCCTGCGATAGCCGGCGGGCAGGCGGGGCAGACGGCGAGGATGACGGGGCCGCCGGCGAGGTGCCGGAATGCACGCGCTCGTACCGACGTCCCTCGCGCAACCGAGCCCCACGGTAGGTCGTGCAGATGAACTCGATGAACCGGGTTGGGGCCCAGTGGGGGAGTCTTCGGCGGTGACGTCGTCGGCGGTGATCGCCGAGAGTGGTTGCCGGCGTACCGATTCCTGTCACTGTGACGATTCGGTCGCTGGATGATCACGGTGTCTCATTCCTGCCCGGCTTTCCTCATCTTGACTACGGTCGTATATTGACTACGACTGTATCCTGCATCAGGATTATTTGGGACACATTTGTTGTCAGCATGGCGTAGGACACGCGTGTGCTCATGCGGCGTGCGCACCAACGTTGATGAAGGAGATCCAGACCCATGGCAACCAGTAGGACAGCCAGGAACCAGGACCAGATCGAGGCCAAGTTTCAGGCGGCGTTGACCCGCCGAACCCTCCGCAAGCCGGCGCCCACCTACATCCAGGGCAATAGGTCCGAACCCGTGCGGGTCTACAACGAGGACGAACTCCAGCGCATGGGGTTGCAGTTCTTCGCTGAGGTGGAGGCGCACCTGCGCTTCTACACCGACAAACTCGGCCACGATGTGATGTGGTTCAACGACTGGCTGAAGAAGTACTGGGCGGCGTGGAGTGGCGGCATCGACGAGGCCGCCGTCCATGAACTCCTCTCGCCCGAGGTGAGTTACAAGGATCCGCTGTCGTTCGGTCGTCAGATGGTCGGTATCCAAGCCTTCATCGACTACAACCAGGCGTTCTTCGACGCGGCGCCCGACCTGCGCTACGACGCGATTCCGGGTCAGGCCAGTATCTCGGTCTCACCCAGCGGTGAATTGCTGTTCATGGCTCGGTACAGCGGGTGCGGTCACTGGGACAACCCGCTGCGGATGTACCCGTTCACCCCGGGCTCGCCGGCAATTCCCGGTAACGGCAAGTTCACTCAGCTCTACCCCGTCGATCGGTATCACTTCAACGCCGAGGGCAAGATGACTCATGGCGAAACCCTGTGGGATCCGATCGATGCGCTGCAGTTGTTGCGCGTCGTGCCGAGCGACACCAGCCGTACGTTCAAGGCGGTGGCCAGGGTGGGTGGTGCCGCCTCGACCCTGGTGCGCCTGAAGAACCGGCTGCCGTTCATCGGCGAGAAATGAGGGGTCAGGACTGTGAACCCGAGGCCGACCGCAGGCGAACTCGCGAGAGATTTGACTACGATTGTTCTTGACTACGACTGTCTCTTACATCACGATCAATGTGGACCACTTGCTCTCGATACGACGCGGGCGCGCGACGTGCGCCAACCGCGCACATCACTGTGGATGAAGGAGATCTAGGCTCATGGCAACCAGCAAGACAGCCGGCAAGCGCAATCAGGCCGGTTCGGCCGATTACGAAGCACGATTTCAGCAGGCGCTCAGCCGATTGAGCATCGCCAAGCCGATGCCGCCGACTGTCCAGGGCAACCGGTCGGAGCCGATACCCACGGTCGGCGAACAGGAATTGCAGCGGATGACGCATCAGCTCTTCGACGAGGTCGAAGCACAGTGCGCGTTCTACACGGAGCGTCTCGGCATGGACGTGATGTGGGTGCTCGAATGGCTGAAGAAGTACTGGTCGGCGTGGAGTGGGGGCGTCAACGAGGACCTGGTGCGCGAGACCATCTCCGAGGACTGCAGGTACAAGGACCCGCTGTCGTTCGGCCGGACGATGTATGGCGTGCAGGCGTTCATCGACTACAACCAGGCGTTCTACGACGCGGCCCCGGACCTGGCGTACTACCTGATTCCCGGCGAGGTCTCGCTGCAGGTCTCGCCCAAGGGTGAGGTCATCTTCATGGGCCGTTACGTCGGGTGCGGGCACTGGGACCATCCGCTGCGGATGTATCCGTTCACCCCGGGCTCGCCCGCGATCCCCGGGACGGGCGCGTACATCCAGGGCTACCCCGTCGACCGTTACCACTTGGACCCCGTGACCCACAAGGTGACCCATGGTGAGACGCTGTGGGACCCGTTCGAACTGCTGCAGATCCAGAAGCTGATGCCGAGCGACACCAGTCTCGCGTTCAAGGCGATGGTCAACGCCGGCAAGCTCGTAACACCCGCGATCAAGGCGGCCCGCCGGCTGCCACTCCGCGGCGGCAACTGACCGCGACGCCACGTCGTCCGGCTGCCCGATGGCGGCCGGACCGTGGCGACGTCAGGCGGGAAGGTGAGCGTCACCGTCCGGCTGTCCCTGCTGATCACACATTTCGGGGACATCGACGACGAACCGCGAGGTGATCCGGGAAGGATCGGCTCGCGGTTCGGTTCTCTGCGCGGTCGGCGAGCGCGGTATTTCGCACCCGCCGAATGCCCGCTCGATCAGCCGATGCGGTCGGCTGCGGAAGCTGTCAGCGCGCCGTAGGTCAGACGCGCCAGCCGCTCGACGAGCTCGGGCCGGCCGATCTGGAGGTCGCCGGATATGTGGGCGATGGCCAACTGGACGAGTCCACCGGCAATGTACAGCGCGCTTGCGTGGTCGAATCCGATGTCCGCGGCATTGACATCGTCGGTGATCACAGTGGCCACCAGACGGACGAGTTGCTGCAACTCCTGGCGGATGGGTGGACCGCTGGCGGTGACGGCGGCTATGAGCGCTGCCCTTCGAGGGTCCTCTTCGAGCGCGCCCAGTACGGCATCGAGACCTTGACGGAAGCGCTCGAGTATCTCTTCCTCGGACGCTGCTCCGGGGTCGGTCAGCTGTCTTGCGTACAGGCCGGCCATGCCGGTTTCGAGGAGATCCGTCGCTACCTGGTGGAAGGCCTCGACCAGCAGATCATCTGTGCCGGTGAAGTTTTCGTAGAAGTAGCGACTGGACAGTTTCGACTGGGCGATGACGTTGCGTACGCCGAGAGCGGACAATCCGCCGGTATGGGTGAGGGTCAACGCGGCGTCGATCAGCGCCTCTTTGCGGCGCCGGCGACGCTCGTCGGGCGTTTCGCGAAGATAGTTCCGGGATTCGGCCATCTCTGTGCCAACCTGCTTTCACCTGGAGGTCGTTCGCTCCTGCCGCGTCGCCGACGCTGAATGCGCGAGGTTCATGTTGACAACGATCATATCCTACTATGTAGGATACCATCGTATCCAACATGGCAGGAGTGCAATGACGCACGCAGGCGAGAACATGAAGGCACCCTCGCACACGGGCAGCCGTCGGGCCGGTGGCCCGGCCCTTCGGCAGAACGGGCATACGGTTATGAGCTCCCGCGGTTCGCGACGCGCCCGTGTCCTGCGGGCGGTGGCGTCCGCGACGATTCAGCCGGTCGCGGCCGTGGCGCCGGTGGACGTTCGCACGCTGCCGGTAGCTCGCCGGCTTGTCGACCACGCGATGCGTGGAGTCGCTCCGGCGTTGGGCGGTACGTCGGTCGACCATGTGCGCGCCGAGGTGGACGATGTGGTCCTGTGCGCGGAGCTGGTGCGGGCGGCGGATGTCGAGGATCTTTCGGCGGCGATCCTGTACGTACACGGCGGCGGGTTCGTGGCCGGTTCGGCCCGCGGCTACCGCGGAGTGGCGTCTCGGCTGTCGATGGCAACGCGGTTGCCGGTACTCGTTGTCGACTATCGGCTTGCTCCGGAACATCCGAGCCCAGCGGCGCAGAGCGACGTGGCGGCCGCGTACCGGTGGCTGCTGGATCAGGGGTACGACCCGAATCGCGTCATCGTCTCGGGTGATTCGGCCGGGGGCTTTCTCGCGGCGGACTTCGTCCTGATGAGCGCGCGGGCAGGCGCCGCGACTCCAGCCGGGATGGTGTTGTTCTCGCCGATGGCGGATCTGGGACTGAGCCTCGTGGGTGCGGCGAACACGAGTAGCCGAGATGCGTTCCTGTCCTATGCACTGTCGGCGAAAGCGGTACGCCATTTCACCGTCGATCCCGTCGAGCTGTGCATCGAGCCCGGCTGTGCGCTGCCGCCGACACTGATCCAATACGGCGGCGCCGAGTTCTTCGCGGCGGACGCGGTGGCGCTCGCCGAGCGGCTGCGTGCCGCCGGTGCGCACTGCGACCTGCAGGTGTGGCCGGATCAGACACACGTATTCCAGATGATGCCGGCCCTGGTGCCCGAGGCGCGCGTCGCCTTTCGGGCGGTAGGCCGGTACACCGACGCGATATTGGCCCGTGCCGAGGCGGCGGCGAGCTGACACCGGGACCGGTATCGCAGGGACACAACGGTTCCGGGGCTCGGGACGAAAATTTCACGAAAGATGGAGTAACAGGATGACCGGTGCGAAGACAGGTGCTCGCGAGCAGTCCGCACGGCTGCCCGAGCGGGTGCGGGTGTTAGTGATCGGTACGGGTTTCGGCGGACTCGGCGCGGCGATCAAATTGCTGGACAACGGGATCACCGACTTCGTTGTGCTGGCACGTGAATCGGACGTCGGCGGTACATGGCAGGTCAACACCTACCCGGGTGCTCAGGTCGATGTCCCGTCGCTGTTGTACTCCTATTCGTTCGCACCGAATCCGGAATGGACCCGGCTGTACCCGCTGCAAGCCGAAATCCAGGCGTATCTGCGCCGGACCGCCGAGCAATTCGGCGTTCTTCCCTACATCCGTTTCGGCCGCGAGGTCGAGAAGTGTGTCTGGGACGAAGACGCGCAGCACTGGGTGGTACGGACCGACGCCGGGGTAGTGCACGCGCAGTTCGTGATCGCGGGGTTCGGTCCGTTCAGCGCTCCCTCGATTCCGACGTTCCCGGGTATCGAGACGTTCACCGGAACCACATTCCACTCCGCACACTGGGACCACGAGCACGATCTGACCGGACGCCGGGTGGCGGTGATCGGAACCGGCGCGTCGGCTGTGCAGTTCGTTCCACAAATCCAGCCCCGAGTCGAGCACCTGTCGGTCTTCCAGCGCACTCCGATCTGGGTCATGCCGCATCCTGATCGCGCGACCAGTGCGGTAACGCGCGGGCTGTGGCGGCGACTGCCGGGCGCGCAGCAGGGTGCCCGGCAAAGTTTGGCGGTGTTGTTCGAGTCGCTGGTGCCCCCGTTCACCAAATATCCGGATTTGCTTGTGGGATTGGAGAAGTCGGCACGCTGGAACATCAACCGCAGCATCCGGGACCCGCGATTGCGGGAAGCGCTGACACCGAAATACCGGCTCGGCTGCAAGCGGCCGACCTTTTCCAATACCTACTACCCGGCACTGGCAGCGCCGAATGCGGATGTGGTCACCTCCGGAATCGAGCGTATCGATGCCACCGGCATCATCACTCGAGACGGTGTACACCATCCCGTCGACACGATCATCTACGGCACCGGATTCCGGATCAACGACCACCCGGTCGGAGAACGGTTCATCGGCCGTGACGGTGCGACCCTGGCGCAGCTGTGGTCTCCGGATCCCAACGCGTATCTGGGTACGACGGTGAGCGGGTTGCCGAACATGTTCGTCGTACTGGGCCCCAACTCCGCCCCTTATACGTCGGCGGTGGTAACGATCGAGGCTCAGCTCGCCTACATCGTGGACGCGTTGAAGACGGTCGAGAAGGCCGGTATCAGCAGCATCGACGTCAAGGCCCGAGTCCAGCGGGAATTCAACGATCGCCTCGACCGGCAGCTGAGCAGGTCGGTATGGGCCACCGGCGGGTGTCAGAGCTACTACATCGGTCAGACCGGCCGCATCGTCGCGTTCTGGCCCGGTTACGCAGCGCAATTCACCCGCCGGACGCGGAAGCTGAATCTCGACGACTACCAAGTCGTTTCGCGCCCCGCCTCGATCGTCACCGCCGCGTCGCGGTGATCGCGTCCGCATCGATCGTTCCGAGGAGTTTGCATGATCTCGTTCCTGTCCCGTTCGAAGACCTTGCTGTTGCAGGGGAGGACGGCCCTGGTTACCGGCGCCGCGCAGGGTATCGGCCTGGAAGTGGCTCGGCTGCTGCACCGACGCGGTGCGTCGGTCGTGCTGGTGGACATCGACGGCGACCGTGCGCGGGCCGCCGCCGAGTCGGTCGGTCCCCGGACGCTGGGTGTGGCTGCCGACGTCCGTGATCGCGCGGCAATGCGAGCTGCCGTCGAGCGTGGACTGGATCGGTTCGGCGGATTGGACGTAGTGGTCGCCAATGCTGGTGTCGCTCCGGAACCGGCGACCGTTCGGACGATGGACGATGCCGATTTCGACCGGGTGATCGGCATCAATTTGACCGGGGTCTACAACACCGTTCGCGCCGGGATCGAGCCGATCATCGCCCGCAAAGGGCACATTGTCGTGGTGTCCTCCGCGGCGGCATTCATGCCGGGGGCGGGCAGCTCTCCTTACATGATCAGTAAGTCCGGTGTCGAGCAGCTCGGTCGTGCCTTGCGTATCGAATTGGCGCTGCACGGCGCGACGGCGCAGATCGCGTACTTCGGTGTCGTGCAGACCGCCATGACGCACGACACCCTCGATGCCGACGAACTGGGGCGCGGATTCGACGCGAAACTGCCGTGGCCGTTCAACCGCCGGATCACCGCGCAGCAGGCGGCGCGCTCGCTGGTCGACGGTATCGAATCCCGGGCTCTGTCCACCATCGCACCGGCCGGCTGGCAGCAGGCCGGGTGGCTGCGCGGAGTCGTCAATCCCAGGCTGGACATACAGCTGATCCGCGACCGCGGCTTGCAGCGGTTGTTGCGTGATCTGGAGCAGCGCGGCAAATGAGCCGGCGGGACGTTCCCGTCCGGGCTGGTGCGTGCGAAACATCCAGTGTCGTAAGACGTTTACTCAGAAGTAGGAATCCGATGGCAATTCCGAAGGTTTCACAGCTGACCACCCGCCTCGCCGATGTCGCGGAGACAGTCCGGGCGGTGGTCCGTTTGCAGCAGACCGGTCTGGTGGATCTGCGCCGGCCGGATCAGGTGCTCGCGACGGTACGCAGCAACAAGTCCTACGGCTCGGCGGCAACCATGATCATGAAGGGTGCGCACGAGTATCCGGACGCACCCGCGCTGGCGGATGAACGTGGAGTCCTCACCTACCGGGAACTCGATGAGCAATCGAACGCGGTCGCCAATGCCCTGCTCGCGCAAGGTATTCCGGCGGGCTCGGTGGTCGGTGTACTGGCTCGCGACCATCGTGGCCTGGTGCTGGCGATCAGCGCGGCCGGGCGGGCCGGATTTCGCCTGGCACTGATGAACACCGGCACCGCGAAGCCGCAATTCGCGGAGGTGGCGCGACGCGAGAACGTGCGAGCCATGCTGCACGACAGCGAATTCAGCGCACTGTTCGACGCATTGCCCAAACATATGCCGCGCATCGTCACCTGGGTGGATGCGGGCCATCAGGTGCCGCCTGCGACGCGCACGTTGGACCAGTTGATCGCCACCGGCGACCGGCGGCGTCCGCCGCCGCCGGAGCGCCCCGGTGGTTTCATCGTTCTGACCAGCGGCACCACGGGACTGCCGAAGGGTGCGCCGCGAACCAAGCTCACACCGCTGCTGAGTGCGCTGGTTGTCGACCGCATCCCGTTCCCGCGGCGCGGTGCGGTGGTCATCGTGTCGCCGCTGTTTCATTCGACCGGATTCGCGATGTGGACCGTGGCCACCGCACTGGCCAACGAGACGGTGGTGATGCGCCGATTCGACGCCGAAGCGACACTGCGTGCGGTGGCCGAGCATCGCGCGCAACTGCTGGTGGCGGTGCCGACCATGCTGCACCGGCTGCTCGCTCTGCCGCCGGAGGTCCGCGCGCGCTACGACCTGTCGGCACTGAAGGCGATCCTGGTCGCCGGATCCCCGCTGTCGCCCGAGCTCGCCACCCGTGTTCAGGACGCGTTCGGTGATGTGCTGTACAACCTGTACGGGTCGACCGAGGCCGGGATCGCCACCGTGGCCCAGCCGCACGAATTGCGTTCGGCGCCGGGCACTGTCGGCCGGCCCCCGGTGACCTCGAAGGTCGCGTTGTTCGACGCGAACGGACGCCGCGTTACCGAACCGGACGTCTCGGCGCGCGTATTCGTGCGCTCCAGCGCGCCGTTCGAGGGATATACCGACGGCCGGCACAAGCAGTACATCGACGGCTATATGTCCAGCGGCGATATGGGCCATTTCGACCGGTCCGGGCTCCTGCACATCGATGGTCGCGACGACGACATGATCGTCTCCGGTGGTGAGAACGTCTATCCGCTCGAAATCGAGAATCTGCTGGCCGAGCGTGCGGACGTCGACGATGTCGCGGTGATCGGAGTCGACGATCCGGAGTTCGGTAAACGGTTGCGCGCCTTCGTCGTTCCCGCCTCCGGCTCGGTTGTCGACGAGCAGGAGATCAAGGCCTACGTCAAGGCGAATCTGGCGCGGTACAAGGTGCCTCGCGAGGTCGTGATCGTCGACGAGCTGCCGCGCAACCCCACCGGCAAGGTCGTGCGCGCCGAGCTGAAGGACATCCGGTGAGCAACCACGACCATTCCTCGGAGCGCGATGTGACGATTGCCGACGGCTCGATCGCGGTGCTGAGTCCGCTCGACGGCAGCCGACTGCTTCGGATACCGGATCAGACCGGCGCGGTGCCCGATGTGGTCGGACGCCTGCGAGCGGCGCAGCCGGCCTGGACGTCGCTCGACGTCGATGCACGAGCGCAATGGGTGCGCCGGCTGCGGGATTGGATACTGGACAACGACGCTCAGCTCGCGCACACGATCGCGAACGAGTCGGGCAAACCGGTGGCCGAGGCCAGGGTCGAGGTGGCCATCGCCGTCGAGAACATGAGTTACTATGCGGCCCGGGCGGAGCGGTTCCTGGCGGGGGCGGCCCCGGCCCCGCACGGACCGCTCACCGCGTTGAAGCGACTGCGCATCGACCATCGCCCCTACGAGGTGGTCGGCGTGATCACGCCGTGGAATTTCCCGCTGGCCCAGGCCGTGCTCGACGTGATACCGGCGCTGCTGGCCGGTGCTTCGGTCGTGGTGAAGCCGTCGGAATACACCCCGATGACGGTCCTCGAGCTGGTTCGAGGGTGGTCCGACATCGGCGCCCCGCCGGTGCTCGACGCGGTGACCGGCGGGGGCAGCGCGGGGGAGGCGATCGTCGCGGCCGTCGACTACATCCAGTTCACCGGCTCGACCCGGACGGGCCGCGCGGTGGCTGTGCAGGCCGCGGCACGTCTTGTTCCGTTCGGGCTCGAACTCGGAGGTAAGGATCCGGCGATCGTGTTGGCCGATGCCGCGCTTTCCTACGCCGCCAAAGGGATTGCGTGGGGCGGGCTGGCCAACGCCGGGCAGATGTGCACCTCGATCGAGCGGGTGTACGTGCATTCCGCGGTCTACGACGAATTCGTCGCGCTGCTGGTCGACGAGGTAGCGAGGCTGCGCCCGGGCCGCGACTACGGACCGCTGACGACGCCTGAGCAACTGACGATCGTGCAGCGCCACGTCGACGCGGCGGTCGCGGCGGGCGCACGAGTGGTGATCGGCGGTGCGCCGGAAGGAGATACGACAGGCTACGCGCCGACCGTACTCGTCGACGTGAATCACGACATGGCGGTGGTGCGCGAGGAGACCTTCGGACCGGTACTGCCGATCATGGCCTTCGACACCGAAGACGAAGCCGTTGCCCTGGCCAACGACACCAGCTACGGATTGTCGGCGTCGGTGTGGACCCGTGATCGGCGCCGTGGCGAACGCATCGCGTCGCGGCTGCACGCGGGCGCCGTGGACATCAATGATGTTCAGGCGCATCTGTTGTGCTTCCCGCTGCCGATGCACGGCTGGGGAGATTCGGGTATCGGTGGGCGCAACGGTGGTGCCGACGGAATACTCAAATACTGCCGCCCCCAAGCGGTGACCTCACCACGAGTGACCGTGACACCGCTCAACGAGCTGCTCTGGTTCCCCTACACGCCGTTGAAGAGCAATCTCATCGGATATGCGGTCAGGTTGATCGACGGCGGTGGCTGGAAGCGACGACTCGGACTGAACGGGAACTCGGCCCGATGAGGCGGGTGCCGGGCATGCGTACGGGTGAATTCAGCCCGCGTCTCGCGGCCGTGGGCCGATTCTCCATGGGGCACAAAGCACTGGTGATCGGAGCTTGGCTCGGTGTCGCCGTGATTCTCGCCGTCGTCTTCCCACAGCTGGAGACCGTCGTGCGGCACCAGTCGGTGCAGTTGGTCCCGCACGATGTGGCGTCGTTCGGAGCCGCCGATCGGATGGCAGCGGCTTTCGACGAACGGGGCGCGAAGACCTCCATCGTGGTCGCGATGGAGGATCCCTCCGGGCTCACCCCGTCCGCGCGGCAGCGCTACGACGCGCTGGTCGCCGCACTGCGTGCCGACAAGACACACGTCCTGCTGGTGCAGGATCTCCTGGCCGATCCCACGACCGGAGCCCAGGCAGTCAGCAAGGACGGGAAAGCCTGGTTCCTGCCCGTCGGAATCGCCGGGACGTTCGGCGAACCCAAGGCAACCGAATCCGTCGATGCCGTCCACGCGACCGTCGCAGCGACATTCGACAAATCGTCGACCACCGCCCACGTCACCGGTCCGCCCGCGACCTACGCCGATGGGGTCGCCGCCGGCGAGCACGACCTGCTCTTCATCACCGTCGCGACCTCCGTGCTCATCGCGCTCATCCTGCTGCTGGTCTATCGGTCGGTATTCACCGCCATGCTCCCGGTGCTGGTCATCGGTATCAGCGTCGCCGTCGCCCGCGGGGTGCTGTCGGGGCTGGGTGAAATCGGTTTGCCGGTTTCGCAATTCACCATCGATTTCATGACCGTCATCCTGTTGGGTGCCGGCACGGACTACACCGTTTTCCTGGTCAGCCGTTATCACGAACAACGACGCAGAGGCATCGCCCCGCAGCCGGCGATCATCCACGCGACCGGCAGCATCGGCCGTGTCGTCCTGGCTTCGGCGGCCACCGTCGCGCTGGCGTTCGCCGCTCTGGTCTTCGCTCGACTCGGCGCTTTCGCCGCGATCGGCCCCGCCTGCACCATTTCGGTCCTGATCGGATTTCTTGCCTCCGTTACCGTGCTTCCGGCGATTCTGTCGCTCGCCGCACGACGTGGCCTCGCCGAGCCTCGTGCCGATCTTTCGCGCCGATATTGGAACCGGATTGCCGTAACCGTCGTCCGGCGGCCGGTGCCGCTGCTGGCCGCCAGTCTCGTGGTTCTGCTCGCTCTCGCCGGTGTGGCGGCCACCATGACCATCAGCTACGACGACCGCACAAGCCAACCTGCCGACACACCGAGCAACCAGGGCTACCGATTGCTGAATCGGCACTTTCCCCGAGACAGCATCATCGGCGAATATTTGCTCATCCAATCCGGGACCGATATGCGGACGGCCAAGGGTCTCGCCGATCTCGATCAGATGGCCTCCCGGGTCGCCCAGCTTCCCGGAGTCACGCGCGTATCCGGTGTCACCCGTCCCGCGGGAAAGCGGCTGGACCGAGCCCAATTGTCCTGGCAGAACGAGCAAATCGGCGACAAGATGGCAGACGTGTCCGCCGCCGGGCACAGCCACGAAGACGATCTCGTCGAGCTCACCGACGGCGCCGACCAGTTGTCCGCCGGCCTCGGCCAACTCGATATCGCGTTGCGTGGCACGCTGACCCCGCTGGCCGGGCTGCTCGGTCGGGCGCGCGACGCGGGACAGCAGTTGCAGGACTACCAACCTGTGCTGCAACAACTGCAAGCCGCCGCACCCGCCGTGGACAACGTCCTGCGTGCCGATGCGGGGCTGAAGCCCCTGGCCCGCCAGGCCGCCGCCGCGATTCCCATCATCGCCGGGTTGTCCGCAACCCTCGACAACGCACCGTGGTGCGCGGCGACGCCGGAGTGTGCGCACCTGCGCGACCAGATCCGGACGCTGGTGACGCTGAACGATTCCGGATTCTTCGACCGGATCGCCGGTCTCGGCGACCAGTTCGGTTCCGGAGCTACCCTCACCAGTACGCTCACCACAATCGAGAGCGCCGCAGACTCGATGCGGCAGGCCCTCGGCGCGATCGGTGATCCCGCCGACGTCGCCGGCGAGATCAACCGCCTCCAAGACGGCGTCGGCCAACTCGCCTCGGGCGCCCGGGCCCTGGCAGCCGGCGTGCACTCTCTCGCGGACAGCAATGTCGAACTGCTCGACGGAATGGGCAGGATCGCGGCGCAACTGCGCAGTTCCGCGCAGGCTACCTCCGGATCGGATGCCGCCGCGGGCTTCTATCTTCCGCCCAGCGCATTCGACGATCGCCAATTCAGCGATATGGCACGCCATTTCATTTCCGCCGACGGACGCACCGCCCGATTCGCGATCGAATCCTCCTACGATCCGTATTCCGCCGAAGCGGTGGCCCTGGATCGCGCGATTGTCGAGACCGCCCAGGCCGCCAGGCCCAATACCTCGCTCGCCGACGCCACCGTTTCCGTCGCCGGCTTCGCCGCGGTGGTCTCCGATCTGCAACACCTGATGTCGGCGGACTTCACCCATCTGGCCCTCGCGACGCTCGCGATCGTCGGCATCATCTTGGTGCTGATGCTGCGTGCTGTCCTCGCCCCGCTCTACCTGCTGGGCACCGTGGTCCTGAACTACTTCGCCGCGCTCGGCCTGGGTGTGCTGGTGTTTCGGTACGGATTCGGCGATGACATCGCCTGGGGTGTCCCGCTGATCGCGTTGATCATCCTGGTAGCGGTCGGCGCGGACTACAACATGCTGCTGGTATCGCGGTTACGCGAGGAATCGGTCCACAGCGTGCGCGTCGGCGTGCTACGAACCGTTGCAGGCACCGGCTCCGTGATCACCTCGGCAGGAATCATCTTCACTGCCAGCATGTTCGGGATGATGTTCGGGTCGATCGACTTCATGGTGCAGTGCGGATTCATTGTGGGCTGCGGCCTGCTGCTCGATACCTTCGTGGTCCGCACCCTGACCGTTCCGGCGATAGCGACCCTGTTGGGTGAGAAGAGTTGGTGGCCGATGAAACCGCCGAGAGCGTGACGGTCAGCGGATCGGTCACTCGGCCTGCTGTTGTGCGATCCAGGCGGCGATCTGGGCGCGTGATGTGAATCCGAGCTTGGTCAGGATGTGCTCGACGTGGCCCTGGGCAGTACGCTGCGAGATCACCAATTTCGTTGCGATCTGCCTGTTGGTGAGTCCTTGGGCGACCAGATGTGCGACCTGCTGCTCGCGTGTGGTCAATGCCGCGCTCGAACCTGAGCGGCGTGCGGCATCGGGGAGTAGCTCGCCGAGCGCGTAGGCGAAGGCCTCGTCCATCCTCATCGCACGGCCGCGTCGGAAGGCGGTGTCGAACCGGCGAGCTCCGAGGGCCGCGCGTGTTCGGCGGACGCATTCATCGTGGCGTCGCCGCAGGTCCGGGGCGATGCCGGTGAGGCTGCCCACCCGTCGCCCGAGTTCGTCCGCGGCTCCCATGAGGGTCGTGGCGCGCGCGGCATCGCCGTCCGCGTCCACCACCCAGGCCAGCGCTTCGATACTCACCGCGGCCACGGCAGCATTGCGTATGTGCCGATTGGCTCGCAGTGCTTGCTGCAGCGCCTCGATGGCTTCGGGCCGCTGCCCCAGTTGCCAGTGGGCAACGCCCATGCCCCACAGCGCATTCGCCCTGTGGAACGATTCACCGCAGGCTTCGGTGATGGTGAGCAGTTGGCTGTAACGCTGCATGGCCCGTTCGGTTCGACCGGCCACAACATGCACCCACCCGAGCGCGCTCAGAGCCGAAACATGGGGATACCGACGCGGATTCGAATCCGACGCTGCGATGGCATGTTCGAGATCGGCGGACGCGGAGTCGAGCTGCCCGCGGTCCATTGCGAGCAGGCCGTCGGCGAAGCAGACGAGAGCGTCATCGAAGGGAGCGGCTTCCGGTGTTGCGAGCGTGCGTGCTTCGTCCGCGTGAGCGCCCGCAGCGACCAAGTCGCCTTGTAGCGCCGCCAGGATGCTCCCGGCGTGCACCGCTTTGAGCCGGTCGTGCGCGGGTTGCGCGCCGGGGTGATGGAGGACCCGATCGACCCAGTGCCGGCCCTCGCCGTAGAGACCGCGAAAGATCCAGAACATCAGAAGCGCTGCGGCGATCTGCAACCCGGCTTCGGCTGCGTGTCCGGTGTCTTCGGCGGAGGTGAATTCGAGTGCCTCGCGGAGGTTGGGCTGCTCGCGCTCGATACGGGTGATCCAGTACGGCTGCCGGTCGCTGATCCATTCGGCCTCCGCGTCCAGCACCAGCCGTTGATACCAATCGCGGTGCTCACGCCGAAGTCGCAATTCCTCGCCGGATGCCCGCAACTTCTGCCGACCGTAGTCACGGACGGTCCCGAGCATCCGGAATCGCACTACACCGTTGGATTCGTCCCGGACGAGGATCGACTTGTCCACCAGGGACGCGAGGATATCGAGAATGTCGTGCGACGTCGGCTCGGCGTCGCAGATCTGTTCGGCCGCATCGATTTCGAAGCCACCGTCGAAGACGGATAACCGGGCCCAAAGCTGCTGTTCGGCAGGAGTGCACAAGTGATAGCTCCAGTCGATACACAGTTGCAGTGTCTGCTGCCGCGTGGGCGTGGTACGGCTGGCCCGGTTCAGCAGCGCGTATCGGTCGTCGAGCCGCTGCATTATCTGCTGGGGTGACAGCGCGCGCATCCGAGCCGCGGCCAGCTCGATGGCCAGTGGCAGCCCGTCCAGCCGGGCGCAGATCCCGGCCACATCGGCCGTATTGTCCTCGGTCAGTTGGAAGCCGGGAACCGCGGCGGACGCGCGATCGGCGAACAATGTCACCGCATCGTAGCGGGGGAGTTTCCGCCGTGAGGGCTCTCGCTCCGGATCCGGCACCGTCAGCGGCGGCACCCGCAACACCGCCTCGCCGTCGACATTCAACGGTTCGCGACTTGTGGCAAGGATACGCAGAGTCGGACAGACCCTCAACCAGGACTCGACCAGCTCAGCGATCGCAGCGACGAGATGTTCGCAATTGTCCAGGACCAGTAAAAGCTCTCGCGCGCAAAGGAATTCGACCAGCACCTCGGATAACGGCCGCATCCGATCGTCGCGCAGCCCCATTGCGGCCGCGACGACCTCGACCAGCAGTGACGGATCCGATACGTCGGCCAGCTCTACCAGCCACACGCCGTCGGCGAATTCCTTTCGTACGCTCGACGCGACCCGCAGTGCGAGACGCGTCTTGCCGACCCCGCCGATTCCGGTCAATGTCAGCAGCCGTGCCGAGGCGAGCACATTCTTTCCCTCCGCGAGCTCGGCACGCCTGTCGACAAAACTGGTCAATTCGAGCGGCAGACTTCCGGTGCCATGAACTCGATCCGGTGGGGGCGCGGACGCGGCAGAAGTGTCTTGTCCGTGTGCGCTGTCGTGATCGGGTTGAGCGCCCAACGCCATGTCGCCGACCGTGAACCCGCGACGTCGCTGTATCCGCTGCAGCGCTTCTCCCAACGATGTCGGCGATGGTCGCCGGGCCGGGTCGGGGCTCATCGCAGCCGCCACAACCGCCGAAACGTCCTCGTCGAAACCATGCCCGCGCAGATCCGGTGCCGTCTGTGTGGTGAGCCGCAAGAACTGAGTCACCACGTTCTCCCCGCTGCGCCGCTCGAACGCCGCATGTCCGGTAAGGGCGCAGAACAACGTGGCACCCAGACCGTAGACATCAGCCGCCGGTGTGGGAGCCTGCCCTTCGAGTACCTCCGGAGCGGTGAAGGCCGGCGATCCGGTCAGTGTGCCGGCTTCTGTCTGGAAATCGCCCGCGATCCGCGCGATTCCGAAGTCCGTCAACGCGGGCTCACCGTACTCGGTGAACAGGATGTTTCCCGGCTTCACGTCCCGGTGCAGGACTCCGAGACGATGCGCACTCTCCAAGGCTCCGGCAAGCTTCACCCCGATCAGCAACATCGCTTCCAGCGGCAGCGGCCCCCGCGAACGGATCCGCGCACCCAACGAGCCGGCCGAGTAGTACGGCATCACCAGATATGGCCGCCCACTCGCGGTGGCACCTGTCTGGAGCACGGTGGCGACATTCGGATGACCGGTCAACCGGCCCATCGCCCGTTGTTCCCGAAAGAAGCGAGCACGGTTGTCCCCGTCCAGCTCAGCGGTCAAAACCTTCACCGCCACAGTCCGGTCCAGGTCGGTTTGGGCGCATCGGTAAACCACCCCGAACCCGCCGCGCCCGATTTCCTCGGCAGCCTCGAAACCCGCCGCGTCGAGTTCCCCGATGACGGGCACCGGAACATCGGGAGACGTCCGGAACGGGTCATCCTCGCTCATACACCACACACCATCCGCTGGCTCGCCCTGGCAGCCAGGCCGAACGTGGGAGCTTCTCGACGATGGCCAGCGTATCCCACCAGTTGGCGACGATTCAGCAAACTGTGAGCGGCGGTGACCGGTGTGAACGCGCGAGACCACCCTGTCATCCGGCATGAGGCCCCGCTGAGCCATCGCATGAGATGACCCATCGGAGAGATGCCTGCATACGCTGCGCAGGCAGCACACATTAGTGAACCGTGATTAGCAAATTAGTGACCATGCGCTTGCCGCCAAGCACTCATCCAGGAAGATCGAGGCTCCTCCCTGCCCTGACTCCCGCCTACGGTCGGACGAAGTGAATCTCCGTTGACTAATGTCCGTTCCGCATGCCATATTTGGCGCGACGCCAATAGGGAGCGTTCACGACTGGAGGTTTGCCGTGCCTGATGCCGATCCGACGGCCGAACTGGCGGGGTTGTCCGCCCTTGCCCGCGAGTTCTTCGCCAAAGAGGTGGTGCCTCGCTACGAGGAGTTCGCGGCGAACGGTGAGCCCGATCGCAAGCTCTACAACCGGGCCGGCGAGCTCGGTCTGCTGTGTATGTCGATCCCGACCGAGTACGGCGGTGGCGGTGGGACTTTCGCCCATGAAGCAGTGCTACTCACCGAACATGTCAAGTCCGGCGACAGTGCTCTGCAGCTCGGCGTTCACACCGGAGTTGTCCCCCATTACCTCTTCGCCTATGCCTCGGAAGAGAACAAGCGGAAGTGGCTTCCCAAGCTCGCCTCGGGCGAATTCGTCGGCGCGATCGCGATGACCGAACCGGGCACTGGCTCCGACCTGCAGAGTATCAAGACCAAGGCGATCCGCGAGGGCGACGAATACGTCATCACCGGCGCGAAGACCTTCATTTCGAACGGCTCCCAGTGTGACCTGATCATCATCGCAGCCAAAACGAACCCCGAACTCGGCGCCGCCGGCGTCAGCCTGATCGTCGCCGAAGTCAGCGACGACACCCCCGGCTTCACTCGCGGCAAGAAGCTCGCGAAGATCGGTCAGAAGGGCCAGGACACCACCGAGCTCTTCTTCGACGGCTTACGGGTTCCAGCCGCGAATCTGCTCGGCGCTGATGAGGGCAAGGGCTTCTACCAACTGATGGAACAGCTGCCCCAGGAACGCCTGATCGTTGGTGTCGCCGGTGCCGCGGTCATCGAGCGAGCGCTCGCGGTGACCGTGGAGTACACGAAGAACCGGGTCATGTTCGGCAAGGCGCTGTTCGACATGCAGAACACGCGCTTCGAACTCGCCGAGGTCGCCACCGTGGCGCAGGTTGTCCGCACGTTCGTCGACGACGCACTGGCCAAACATCTGCGCGGGGAACTCGACGTCAAGACCGCCGCGATGATCAAACTCTTCGTCTCCGAACAGCAGACCCGAATCGTCGACCGATGCCTGCAACTCCATGGCGGCTACGGATACATGGAGGAGTACCCCATCGCGCGCATGTTCGTCGACGGCCGGATCTCCCGTATCTACGGAGGCGCCAGCGAGGTCATGAAGGACCTCATCGCGCGCTTCCTCTGACTCGCGCAGCGAATCAGATCAGCTTCACTCCCACATCAAGGAATCAACGACTATGTCAACGTTTTCAGAGGCATTCATCTATGAGGCCATCCGGACACCCCGGGGTCGCGGGAAAGCCAACGGAGCGCTCCACCGAATCAAGCCGATCTCGCTTGTCACCGGGCTGCTCGACGAACTCTTCTCCCGGCACGCTGAGCTGGATCCGGCGACGATCGACGACATCGTTCTCGGTGTCGTCTCGCCGGTGGGCGACCAAGGTGCGGACATCGCCAAGACCGCGGCCCTGGCTGCCGGGCTGCCGGACACCGTCGCCGGCGTGCAGCTCAACCGCTTCTGCGGTTCGGGCCTCGAAGCGGTCAACACCGCCGCTCAGAAGGTCCGGTCCGGCTGGGACCAGCTCGTCATCGCCGGTGGTGTCGAATCGATGTCGCGCGTTCCGCTGGGTTCCGACGGCGGCGCTATGGCAATGGACCCGAAGACCAACTACGACACCTACTTCGTGCCTCAGGGCATCGGTGCCGACCTCATCGCCACGGTCGAGGGCTTCAGCCGCGACGACGTGGACGCGTATGCCGTGCGCTCGCAACAGAAGGCGTCCGCGGCGTGGACCGGTGGGTACTTCGCCAAGTCGGTCGTTCCCGTCAAGGACCTGAACGGCCTGATCGTGCTCGACCACGACGAATTCATGCGGCCCGACACCACCACCGCCGACCTTGCGAAGCTGAAGCCGTCGTTCGCGGCGATGGGCGAGATGGGGGGCTTCGACGCGGTCGCGCTGCAGCGCTACCACTGGGTCGAGAAGATCAACCATGTTCACCACGCAGGCAATTCGTCCGGCATCGTGGACGGCTCGGCGCTCGTGCTCGTCGGGAGTGAAGCCGCGGGCAAGGCCGCTGGTCTGACCCCCCGCGCCCGCATTGTCGCCTCCGCCGTGAGCGGTGCCGACTCGACGATCATGCTCACCGGACCGGTTCCCGCGACCGAGAAGGTGCTCGCGACCGCCGGCCTGACGATCGATGACATCGACCTGTTCGAGCTCAACGAGGCGTTCGCCTCGGTGGTGCTGAATTACCAGAAGAAGCTGCACATTCCGGAAGAGAAGCTCAACGTCAACGGCGGCGCGATCGCGATGGGTCACCCGCTGGGAGCCACCGGGGCCATGATCACCGGAACGATGGTCGACGAACTCGAGCGGACCGGCGGCCGCTACGCCCTCATCACTCTCTGCATCGGCGGCGGCATGGGTATCGCCACCATCATCGAAAGGGCCTGAATCCATGACCGAGAACATGATCAAGTGGGAAATCGGCGAAGACCGCGTTCTCGTCCTCACGATGGACGACCCCACGCAATCGGTCAACACCGCGAACGAACTGTTCGGTACATCCCTGCTCGCGACCGTCGAGCGACTCGAAGCGGAGAAGGACTCCTTCGACGGCGTCATCATCACCTCGGCGAAGGACACCTTTTTCGCCGGTGGTGATCTGCAGATGCTCATGGACGCAGGTCCCGGCGACGAACAGAGAATCGCCGATATGCTCGACTTCACCAAAGACTGCGTCCGCCGGATCGAGACGTTCGGCAAGCCGGTCGTCGCCGCGATCAACGGCACCGCGCTCGGCGGCGGCTTCGAGATCGCACTCGCGACCCATTACCGTGTACTGCTCGACGGAAAGGGCACCGTCGTCGGCCTGCCCGAGGTCTCACTCGGCCTCCTGCCCGGCGCCGGCGGCGCGACCCGCATCACCCGCATGATCGGCGTCGTGCCCGGCTTCATGAACGTGATCGGCCAGGGTCAGCGTCACAAGCCCGCGTCGGCCAAGTCCGTCGGTATCGTGGACGAGGTTGTTTCCACCCGCGAGGAAATGTTCGCCGCCGCGCGGGCATTCATCGCCGCGAATCCCGATGCCGCACAACCTTGGGACCGCGAAGGATTCCGAATTCCGGGAGGCACCCCCGCTGTTGCATCCTTTGCCGCGAATTTGCCTGCCATCCCGGCGAACATTCGCAAAAAGCTCAAAGGCGCACCTATACCCGCCCCGCTCAACGCGCTGGCGGCGATGGTCGAGGGCAGCCAGGTCGACTTCGCGACCGCGTCGAAGATCGAGACCGCTTACTGCACCGACCTGATCGTCGGCAAGGTCTCCGGGAACATGGTGAAGGCGCTGTTCTTCGACCTCGCCGCGCTCAACAAGGGCGCGGCCCGCCCCGAGGGCTACGAGTATCGCAAGCCGAAACGCGTACTCGTCCTCGGCGCCGGAATGATGGGCGCGGGAATCGCGTACGTGCAGGCGATGGCCGGCATGGATGTCGTCCTCAAGGACGTGAGCGTCGAAGCAGCCGAGCGCGGCAAGGGATATTCGCAGAAATTGCTCGACAAGGCGGTGTCCAAAGGCAAGATCACCGAGGCCAAGCGTGACGAGGTCCTGGCCCGCATCCTTCCCACGGGCGACGCTTCTGACGCAAAGGGTTGCGATTTCGTCGTCGAGGCGGTGTTCGAGAGTCCCGAACTCAAGAAGCAGGTCTTCGCCGAGATCGTGGACTACGTCGACGACGACGCGCTCCTCGGCTCGAACACCTCGACGCTACCTATCACCGATCTCGCGACCGGCGTCGAGCGCGAAGAGGACTTCATCGGTCTGCACTTCTTCTCTCCCGTCGACAAGATGCCGCTAGTCGAAATCGTGGTGGGTGCCAAGACCAGCGATGCGACGATCGCTCGGGCGATCGACTACACCCTCGCGATCAAGAAGACTCCGATCGTCGTCAACGACAACCGAGGTTTCTTCACGAGTCGGGTGATCCAACAGTTCGCCGACCAAGCCTTGTCGATGGTCGCTGAAGGCGTGCACCCGGCGTCGGTCGAACAGGCATGCATGCAGGCCGGTTACCCGGTCGGTGCGCTCGCGCTCGCCGATGAGATCAACATGAAGCTGCAGCAGAAGATCCAGAACTCACTGAGGGACAACCTGCTCGCCGAGGGCAAGCGCTGGATCGAGTCGAAGGCATTTCCGCTGGTTGACGATATGGTCGATGTTCACCAGCGCCCGGGACGCCTCGAAAAGCGCGGCTTCTACGACTACGCCGAAGACGGGACGAAACTCGGTCTCTGGCCGGGCATAGTCGACCTGTACACCGAGGACGACCACGGCATTCCCTTCATCGACATACAGGAACGAATGTTGTTCGCCGAGTCGATCGACACCGTGCGCTGCTTCGACGAAGGAGTGCTGCGATCGGTCGCCGAAGCGAACATCGGCTCGATCCTCGGCATCGGTTTCCCTGCCTGGACCGGCGGTGTCGTCCAGTACATCAACCAATACGAAGGCGGCCTTGCCGGGTTCGTTGCGCGTGCCGATGAACTACGCGCCAAGTACGGCGACCGATTCGAAGTACCGGAATCTCTTCGTCACAAGGCCCAGGCTGGTGAAACCCTGAGCTGATCTCGATTTTTCGTCGGGGCTTCGGCCTGGCGTGAACCCGTCCGGAAGTCGTGCCTATCCGGGACCATCGGCACCTCTATTTCGGTATGCCCTTGCCGAGACTGGAGGACAGGGCCGCGAGTGCGGTTCGGAGTCGAGACCCGGATAGGACATGCGATGAAGGTCGACGACATTGTCAACGCCGCGAAGGAATCCATGACGGTGCGGCGGGTGTTTTCCGAGCCCGTGGAGCGAGACGGGATCACGTTGATCGAAGCGGCGGCGGTCTCCGGCGGTGGCGGCGCCGGGGGCGGCACCGATAAAGAGGGCTCGGAAGGTTCGGGCGGCGGGTTCGGAGTCGGGGCCAAACCCGTCGGCATGTACGTGCTGCGCGACGGCCGGCTCACCTGGCAACCGGCTGTCGATGTGAACAGGTTGATGACCGTGGTCGGTCTTGTCGCCATCACCGCGTTGCTGGTGGGCGCCCGTATCGCCGGTCGGCGCGCTCCTGCCTCGGCACACCGGAGCGCTCCTTCGGCCCGCGGTGTCGGCCGCAAGCTCACCTCTCGGCGGGGCAGGAAACGACACTGACCGCGCCCGCGCCTCGTATGGTGTGACGCAGCCGACCGGAGCACTCCCTGCTGTCGACCGCACGGCGAGAGTCGCGCACCCTTGGCCTGGGAGACATACTGCCACAACACTTTTGGACGCGGTACTTCTTCGAGTTCTCAGTCCTGTGGCGTCGGATGTTCTGATCGTGGCTATACCCCCGGGGCGTAGTTTCGGGTACCGGGAGGGCGGACATATGATGGCCCGGTGAATGCAGCGCACCCGCGGCGTCGAGTTACCTGGCTTGTCCGGGTGCTGGGTCTGTTCGTGCTGCTGGGCGGTTTCGCGGCGATGCACGCCGGAGTGACCGCTGCCGGAACTGGCGGCCTCGATCGCGTCGACCGTTCCATGTCGGTGGAGTCGGTCACGCCCGGAGCGCATACCGGCCCGCACCACGCCCGTGAAGGCGGTGCGCCTCATCGACATCCGGCTACTCACGTGTGTGTGTTCGTGCTGACCGATGCCGTGGCTGTCGTTGGACTGGTGCTGTTTTCCTGGCCGGCCGTGACCGGCTGGTCGACGAGCGCGACCGTGACAGGGTGGCGGCGCATCCGCCGGCGTCATCCGCCGTCGTGGCTGGCACCGAGCCTGGCAGAACTGTCGGTCCTACGGGTCTGACAGGTCGCAGTCGTGCCCGAACCCGCGAGGGGCGGGGCCGCCGACTGCGTCGACCCTGTCATCGGCAGTTCTCACTCTTCCAGGAGCGCTCATGTCGCCCAGTCACTCTTCGTCTCCGGCACCGCTGAACCGGCGCCGCTTTCTCGCGCTCACCGCGAGCACCGCGGCGGCGGCCGCGGTGGCGGCCTGCTCGAACAATCCCGAACGCCGCCGTGACCTCGTCCTACCCGACTCGTCCGAGGTGAAGGCCGCCGAGGCCGCGCGCCGCACCCCGAACGCCCCGGTACGGCAGGTGAACCTGCGCGCCCAACCCACCACTGTCGATCTCGGCGGGGTTCAGGTCGATACCTGGACCTACGGTGGCCGGCTGCCCGGCCAGGAGATCCGCGTGGCTCGCGGCGAGGTCCTGCGCGCCGAGGTCACCAACACGTTGCCCGCGCCGACCACGATCCATTGGCACGGCATCGCGCTGCGCAACGATATGGACGGCAGCCCCGACATCACTCAGCCCGCGATCGCCGCCGGCGGCGGTTTTCGCTACGAGTTCACCACCCCCGATTCCGGGACGTACTGGTTCCATCCGCACGTCGGATTGCAACTCGACCGCGGGCTGTACGCGCCGCTGATCGTCGAAGACCCCGCCGACGGCCGCGACTACGACACCGAGGCCGTCATCGTCCTCGACGACTGGCTCGACGGTATCGGCGGCCGCACACCCGACAAACAGCTACAGCAGTTGCAGGCCGGCGGTATGAGCGGCATGGGTGGCATGAATATGGGCGGGATGAGCGGGATGAACATGGGCGGCATGTCGATGCCTACCGACCCGAACAATCCGCTCGGCGGCGACGCCGGCGACGTCAAGGACTACCCGTACTTTCTCATCAACGGCCGCACCGGCACCGACCCGGTCACCCTTTCCGGTAGGCCCGGTCAGCGGATGCGGTTGCGAATCATCAATGCCGGCGCCGATACCGCCTTCCGCGTCGCTGTCGGAGGCCACCGGTTACGGGTCACCCACACCGACGGCTACCCCGTTGTGCCGACCAGCACCGACAGTCTGCTCATCAGCATGGGCGAACGTTACGATGCCGTGATCGATCTCGCCGATGGCGTCTTTCCTCTCGTCGCCGCGGCCGAGGGTAAAGCGGGGCAGGGGTTCGCGCTGATTCGCACCGGCGGCGGCGCCGCACCCGCATCGGATGTGCGTCCGGCCGAGCTCGCCGCTGCTCCACTGACCGCGGACCGGCTCACCGCCATCGACAGCGCCCGGTTACCGCAGAAGAATCCCGACCACACTCTCGACGTCGCCCTCGGCGCCGACAATCGCGGATACATCTGGACCCTCAACGGCCGAACCTATGACCACCGCGCACCCCTCGACGTGACCGCGGGGCAGCGGATCCGGCTGCGATTCACCAATCGGACCACGATGTTTCATCCGATGCATTTACACGGCCATACATTCCAACTCCGCACCGCGGCGGGAAACGGGCCACGCAAGGACACCGTCATCGTCGGCTCCATGCAAACGATCGAAGCCGATCTCGACACCACCAACCCCGGCCAATGGATGCTGCACTGCCACAACGCCTACCACCAGGAAGCCGGAATGATGACCGTCATGTCCTATCTGCGCTGACCGCCCGTGCCCGGCAACGGCTGTCCGTTCTGTGACGTTGTACCCGTTGCCGGGATTCCTCGTCCTCTGCTCCGTGCCCGCGTCGATGCACGATCGTTGAGATGCGGCGAGCCTGCGCGAAGAAGCGCGTGCGCAGGTGCCGGCCGAGCAGTGTGCGCGCAGGGAGGTCGACGAGGACGACCACCCGGGAGAGGAGACGCCGATGGTTGCCCAGGACTCCGCGACAGGCAGCTGGGCAGGTCGGGTTCGGCGGTGGGTCGAGCCGGCGCTGCTGGTGGTGGTGGCTGTCGCACTGGTCGGTGGGCTGATCGCTTGGGCCGCAGGGTCTTCCGGGGTGGCGGACGGGTTCTGGATCGCGGCGACCGTGGTGGCGATCGTGCCGGCGGTGTGGTGGATGGTGGCCACCGTGGTGAAGGGACGCGCGGGGGTCGATCTGATCGCGGTGCTCTCGCTGGTCGGCACGCTCGTGGTGGGCGAGTATCTGGCGGGTGCGTTGATCGCGGTGATGCTGGCCACCGGCCGCACCCTGGATGCCGCCGCGGAACGGCGCGCCTCCCACGATTTGCGGGCGCTGCTCGAGCACGCACCACGGTCTGCACGTCGCCGCGTCGGGGGTGAGGTCACCACGGTCGCGCTCGACGACATAGCCGTCGACGACGTCGTGGTCGTCGCGGCCGGTGAGGTGGTCCCGGTCGACGGGCGGATCATCGGTCCCGCCGCTGTCCTCGACGAGTCGGTGCTGACCGGGGAGCCGCTGCAGGTCGAACGCGAGATCGGGGAGCCGGTGCGCTCCGGGGTGGTCAACGCGGGCGCGACCTTCGAACTGCGTGCCACCGCCACTGCCGAGGCCAGTACCTACGCCGGGATCGTGCGACTGGCCCAGGAAGCCGGTGCGGAGAACGCGCCGGTCGTCCGGCTGGCCGACCGCTATGCGGCGTGGTTCCTTCCGCTGACGCTGCTCGTGGCGGCGGGCGCCTGGGTGTTCAGTGGCTCGCTGGTACGGGCGGTAGCGGTGCTGGTGGTGGCGACGCCGTGTCCGTTGCTGTTGGCCGCGCCGGTGGCGATCGTGTCGGGGTTGTCGCGTGCCTCGCGGCACGGGGTGATCATCCGCAGCGGCGGCGCGTTGGAAAACCTCGGGCACGCAACAACTTTGGTGATGGACAAGACCGGCACCCTGACTGCCGGCAGGCCGGTGGTCACCGCGGTGGTCGCGGCCCCGGGCGCCGACTCCGCCGAGGCGATGCGGCTCGCCGCCTCCCTCGACCAACTGTCACCGCATGTGCTGGCCGAAGCGATCGTCACCGAGGCGCTGGCCCGTAATCTGGTGCTGTCGTTGCCCTCGGATGTCACCGAGCAGGCCGGGCGCGGAGTGCGCGGTGTCGTCGACGGTCACCGCATCGAGGTCGGGAAACTACCCGATACCGCCACTACCGCCGACTGGGCGCGCGCGGTGGTCAACCAGGCGCGTCTGGACTCGGCGGCGATCGCGTGGATCACCGTCGACGACCGGCTCACCGCCGCGATACTGCTGCGCGACCCGCTGCGCCGCCACGCGCCGCGCACGGTGCGACGCCTGCGGCAGGCCGGGTTGAACCGGCTGGTGATGCTGACCGGCGATCGGCCCGAGCCCGCCCGTGAGGTGGGTACCGTCCTGGGACTCGACGAGGTCTACGCCGGTCAGAGCCCCGCCGACAAAGTGCATGCGGTACAAAGTGAACGCGAGGCCGCGCCCACGGTGATGGTCGGCGATGGCGTCAACGACGCCCCGGCCCTCGCCGCGGCCACCGTCGGAGTCGCCATGGGAGCGCGCGGCTCGACCGCCTCGTCGGAAGCCGCCGATATCGTGCTGGCCACCGACCGCCTCGACCGGCTCGCCGACGCGATGGACACCGCGCGCTGGTCACGCCGCATCGCGGTGCAAAGCGCTGTGGCCGGCATGGGCATGTCGCTGGTGGCCATGGTCATCGCGGCGCTGGGGTGGCTCCCGCCGGCGGCCGGCGCGCTGCTTCAGGAAGCCATCGATGTCGCGGTCATCGTCAACGCGCTGCGTGCGCTTCGCGGTAGTCCCGCCGCCCGCGCCCAGCTGCCTGCCGACACCGGCCGACTGCTGCATCGCTTCGCGGGTGAGCACGACGAACTGCGCGACACGCTCAGCCTGCTGCGCACCTCCGCCGACCGTCTCGCCCAGCACTCCGATCGCACGGCGCTGGCCGCGGTCGAGGAGGCCTACACATTCCTGGTCGACCGGCTGCTTCCGCACGAAACCGCCGAGGAGACCCAGCTGTACCCGAAGCTGGCCGGGCCGCTGGGCAGCAGCGAAGCCACGGCCACGATGAGCCGCACCCACGCCGAGATCCAGCGACTGACCACGCGCATCGGCACTCATCTACAACTGGCCCGCTCCACCGGTCACATCGCCGCGGACCAGGTCGACGATCTGCTCGCCTGCCTCTACGGCCTGCACGCTCTGCTGCATCTGCACTTCCTGCAGGAAGAGGAAAACTACTTCACCCTCACCGACGATGAACCGGACACTCCGCACGCCGTAGCGCCCTTACTACAACAGTGATCGGCCGGCGCCTCGAGAGCCCTCGAATCGGTTTACGCTACAGATAGCGCACCGGTATGGAACATGGGCGTTTCGACTTTGGACGCAGGGTCACGTGGGTGTCTGCGAGGAGGTGGCCGCCATGGGCGGCGGGCCGTCTGACAACAACGGGAGCGAGCACGCGGTCGCGGGCAGTCTCGCGGCGCGTGACGCGCTCTCGCAGCTGCAACTGCACACGGTTCTGTCCGAGCTGCGCGACCGGGTCGAGGACGTCATCAGTGCCCGCGACCAGACCGACAGCCTGGTCGAGGCCATGCTGGCCGTGACCGCCGACCTGAATCTCGACGACACCCTGCATGCGATCGTGCACGCCGCAAAGGGGCTGGTCGGCGCTCGCTACGGCGCGGTCGGTGTGCTGGGCGCCGACGGCACACTGGCCCGATTCGTGCACGAAGGCATCGACGCCGAGACCGTCGCCCGGATCGGGCACCTGCCACGCGGGCGCGGAGTACTGGGAGTCACGCTCACCGACCCGAAAGCCCTGCGTCTCGACGACCTCGCCCAGCATCCGGAATCGGTGGGATTTCCCGAGCATCATCCACCGATGCACAGCTTCCTCGGTGTGCCGCTCCGCATCCGCGGCGAGAACTTCGGCAGCCTCTACCTGGCCGAGAAGACCAACGGCCAGCCGTTCACCGCGGACGACGAGGTCTTCCTCAGCGCTCTAGCGTCCGCCGCCGGCATCGCCGTCGACAATGCGCGGCTGTTCGGATCCGCGCAGCTTCGCCATCGGTGGATCGCCGCGACCTCGGAGTTGACCACCGAATTCCTCGCCGCCGCCGATCCCGACACCGTGCTGGGCCACGTCGTAGACCGAGCGAGGGAATTGACCTGCTCCGAGCGGGCCTGGATGGCTATCAGCGAGGACCCCGACATTCCCGCCGACGAAGTCACCGAACTGCACATCACCCACTGGGCCGGACCGGACACTCGACTCGACCGGCGAATCCCGGTCACCGACAGCATCTCCGAGGTCTTCCGCGACGGCAAAACGACCAGCAATCCCCGCATCGACCGCAGCGACAGTGCGTTGTTCGGAGACGGACCGGTCCTGCTGCTACCCCTGCACACCGGCGCCACCGCACTCGGCGTGCTGGTCTGCGCCCGCTCCGCAGAGCAGCCGTCCTATCCCGTTGAGGTCGCCGAACTGTGTAAAGGATTCACCGGGCAGGCGGCATTGGCGTTGGACGCGGCTCGGATGCAGCAGCGCGTCCGGGAGCTCGACGTATTCGCCGACCGCGACCGCATCGCGCGCGACCTGCACGATCACGTCATCCAACGGGTGTTCGCGATCGGACTCTCTCTCCAAGGCGCCGTCGGCTACAGCCACCGTCCCGACGTCCAGCAGCGCCTGTCCGACGCCGTCGACGAACTGCAGCAGGTCATCACCGACATCCGTGGCAGCATCTACGAACTCCACGCCGACGCCGGCCCCACCCGGCTGCGCCAGCGCATCACCGACATCGTCCGCGGCCACGCCCAGCCCGCCGGGCTGCACGTCACCACCGGATTCACCGGTCCGCTCGACGCGGTACCGCCCGAGCTGGCCGATCACGCCGAAGCCGTTGTCGCCGAAGCTGTCAGCAACACCGTCCGCCACGCCGACGCCGACACCCTCGCCCTCGACGTCACCGTCGACGACGCACTCACCATCACCGTCGAGGACAACGGCATCGGCATTCCGGCCGATACCGACCTCACCGCCAGCGGTCTGGCCAACCTCGCCGACCGCGCCCGCGACGCCGGCGGCAGTTTCGACTACAGGCCCGCCACCCGGCCAGGTCCCCGCGGGCCGGGCACCCGCATCACCTGGACCGCTCCGTTGCCCTGAACCGGCCGGCCGGCCGGGACGGTGCACGCAGGCAGAAAGAGGTTCGTGGGACTTTCGGCACTTCCCCGCACGGTGCTCTCGATGGAATCCTTGACGGTGCCGGGCACGCTCGGTGTTTGCTCGAGACGGTGGTTCGGTCAGCAGATTCGGGCCGAGCCACCACGAGACGTGAAACGTCGGATTCTCGGTGGTGCATGATCGACGCAGGCCCGTCCTCGAACAGGCATAACCAAATAACCGCAATGCCCGTCGTGTCGTGACACCGGCGGGCATTGTCGTCGATCCCACCTCGCGTGCTCGTCGGGACTTTGTTCTCTTCCGGCCCTCCGTGCATCGGTGGAGGGTGGAGAACTGCCCATACTCGAAAGGAGAAAACGATGACCACAGCCAAGCAGATCATGCACGAGGGTGCCGCGTGGGTGTCACGGACCGATACCGTCGAGCACGCTGCCCGGCTCATGCGCCGGCTCGACGTCGGAGTTCTACCGGTCAGCGATGAGAACGAGCGGCTGTGCGGAATCATCACCGACCGCGACATCGTGGTGAAATGCCTTGCGACCGGCGGTGATCCGGCGACGGCGACCTGCGCCTCGCTGTGTGAAGGGACGCCACGGTGGGTGGACGCCGATACGGATGTTCACGACGTTCTGCACGAATTGGAAGAGCGCCGGATCAAGCGCCTACCGGTCATCGAGAACAAGCGGCTGGTCGGCATGATCAGCGAGGCGGATATCGCACGCCACCTCAGCGACGACGAGATCGCGAAATTCGTCGAAGGCGTCTACGCGGGCACCTGACAGCAGTGCGCCATGCCTGAAGATACCGGCGTCGTCGACGATCTCGGATTGTCACCGGCGGCCCTGGCGACGGTCGCCGAACGGTACCTGCGGCGCGATGCCGAGGGCAGGATCTGCGAGTCGCCGGGCCGGATGATGGATCGGGTCGCCCGGTTCGTCGCCGGTGCGGAGGACGCCTACCGGGCCGGCAGCAGCGAATACTGGGCGCGGCGGTTCGCGGCGTTGTTGCGCAGCCGCGAGTTTCTTCCGAATTCGCCGACCTTGATGAATGCCGGCACCGGTGACGGTGTGCTCTCCGGCTGCTTCGTTCTGCCACTGGAGGATTCGCTCGACTCCATCTTCACCACGCTGCGCACCGCCGCACTCCTGCATCGCGAGGGCGCCGGAACGGGATTCGCGTTCTCGCATCTGCGCCCGCGCGGCTCGCGCATATCGACCGGAGGGTCGGCGAGCGGTCCGGTCTCGTTCATCCAGCTGTTCGATGCGGCGGCCCGGGTGATCCGTCTGGGCGGGCGGCGCCGGGCCGCCAATATGGCGGTGCTGCACGTCCGGCACCCGGATATCCGGGAGTTCGTGCACGCGAAGACCGACACGACCGTGCTCTCGACCTTCAACCTGTCGGTGGCGGTGACCGACGAGTTCATGCGCGCGGCCGCCGAGGACCGCGGTCACCGCCTGATCGACCCCCACACCGGCGCGACCGTGCAGGAGGTGTCCGCGCGGGGTTTGCTGACCGACATCGCCGAACAGGCCTGGCGCACCGGAGAGCCGGGTGTCCTGTTCCTGGATGCCGTCGCCCGGGCCGATCCGCTCCCCGACCTGGGGCCGCTGGAGGCCACCAACCCGTGCGGCGAGGTTCCGCTCCTACCGTACGAATCCTGCAATCTCGGATCGATCTGCCTGCCCCGGCTCCTCGACGGCGACCACATCGACGAGCAACGCCTCGCACGCGTCGTGCGCGAGGGTGTGCGCTTTCTCGACGATGTCATCGACGTCGCGGAGTATCCCGTGCCCGAACTCGGGGCCGCCGCACGCGCCACCCGGAAAATCGGCCTCGGCATCATGGGGCTGGCGGAAACCCTTGCCGCACTGGGCCTTCCGTACGACAGCGCGGAAGCGGTGGGTTTCACCGATCGCTTGATGTCGCGGATCGCGCGGTGGGCGCGGACCGCGTCCCGGGAACTCGCCGCCGAGCGTGGGGCGTTCCCGCTGTTCGCACGGAGCATCCCGGCCCGGCAGAACGCGCCGCCGGTGCGCAACGCTCAGGTCACGTCCATCGCGCCGACCGGAACCATATCCCTCATCGCCGGGGTGAGCGCGGGGATCGAGCCGCTGTTCGCCCTGGCATACACACGCCATCTCATCGGCCGGCAATTCGATTGTGTGGAATCGCTTTTCGAGCAGGCCGCCATCGAACGCGGAGTGTGGTCGGAGGCGGTGGCGGCCGAGGTCGCCGCGACGGGTATCGCGGGCGCGAACCTTCCCGCCGATCTCCGTCGCCTGTTCCGTACGGCGCAGCAGATCGCGCCGATCTGGCATGTGCGGATGCAGACCGCGGTGCAGCGCCACACCGACGCGGCGGTCGCCAAGACCGTCAACATGGCGCCCGACTCGTCCGTCGCCGATGTCGAAGCAGTCTTCACGCGCGCATGGCGGGCGGGAAACAAGGGTGTCACGGTGTATCGCTCGGGCAGCAGACCGGATCAGGTGCTGCGGTATCCGGACGCGAGCACCGACACGACGAGCAACGACGCGGCCGTCGTCGTGCGCGGTGCGTACGGCGGAGGCACCGCGGTTCCGGAGCGCAGCGCGTGATGCCCGGAGGAGTTCGCCCCTCTAGGCCCTCGGGCGCGCGACGATGACCGGGCATTCGGCCGACTGCACCACCGCCCGGCTGGTGGAGCCGAGCAGCATTCCGGCGAATCCGCCGCGACCGTGACTGCCGACGACCACCAGCTGTGCGTGCTCGGCCTCGGCGAGCAGGGCGCGGGCGGGCTTCTCGGGAACGGCGATGCTGTGCACCGCGACCTCGGGATGGCGATCCCGATGTGCGGCAAGGCTTTCCGTCAACAGAGCGAATTCCTTCTCGCGTGCTTGTTCCCACGCACCGGTGGACAGTTCGCCACCGGTCGAGTCGTTCCAGCACCGCAGCGCGGTGACCCCGACACCGCGCAGCTCGGCCTCTTCGAACGCGATCGCCACCGCCGGCACGCTGTTGTCACTGCCGTCCGTACCGACCAGAACGGGCCGGCGGGCGGAGATCGGGTCGAGGCTCGCCGACGTCCGCACCACAGCCACCGGACAGTGGGCGTAGTGAACCATCGCCGAACTCACCGAACCGAGGAAAGCCCGGTGAAAGGCACCGCGCCCCCGGCTGCCCACCACGAGGGTCCGCGCGGTCCGCGATCGCATGATCAGGCAGGGGATGATCGGATCGAAGGTCACCTCCCGGCCGATCGTCAGCGCGTCGGGTGCGACCGCCGCTCGGGCGATGCGCACCGCCTCGTCGGCGACGCGCTCACCGTCGTCCTGCATCTGCTCGACGGCCTCCGCCGTCACATACGGCACCGGCCCGTACGCCCCTTGAAACGCCACGGAGGCGAGCACGTGCAGCGGACATCCGTGCAGTGCCGCGTCGGCTGCGGCCCACGCGACGGCCTGCTGCGACACGGCGGACCCATCGGTCGCCACTACGATCGGAGCAGGTGATCGCGCCCCGCGCGTTTCCTCGGTCATGAGTCGATGTCCCTTCCGGGAGTCGGTGGCCGGTGCCCGGTCAGTCGCCGGACTTCACGTCGACCTTCGTCACCTTCTCCTTCGGCTCGCCCATCGGAACGGTGACCGTGAGGATGCCCTTGGCATATGTCGCGTCGATGCCCTCGTCCTGTGCTCCCTCGGGAAGCGAGACGGTGCGTTCGAAGGAGCCGTAGCTGAACTCCGAGCGTCCCTTCTCCTCGTGGGATTCGCTGCGCTCGGCCTTGATGGTGAGCAACCCGCCATGCACGGACACTTCGACGTCCTTCGCCGGGTCGATGCCGGGAATCTCGGTACGCACCACATAGTGGCCGTCGTCGACGGACTCCTCCACCCGCAGGAGATGACTGCCGAACATCGGCGCCAAGCCGGGAGTAAACGCATTCCACCAATCGGTGAAGTCGGGTAGCAGCGATCCGGGGCGGTGGGCGGGAAGCAGGTTCATGATCACTCCTCGGCTATGTGGTGGGTACCTGTTCCTATCCCTCGATCTCAGCGTGGCAGGCCGCGCACTCCTAGGGCAGCGAGTCTTCACCCCCGAGTGACGGAAGTCCTCGCCGCGTTATCGGTCCTGGTCGGCGCCCGTGGTGCCGGCGCGTGTGCGCTCGCTCGTCGCGCCGTTGAGCTGGCCGTGGTGGGTGAGTGGGTGAAGTGCTTCGGCCGCACCGGCCTCGCGGGCGAAGAAGCTGCTGATGTCGCCGATCGCACTCATCAGCGGTGCCGGGAACACGACGGTGGTGTTCTTGTCGACGCCCAGTTCGATCAGGGTTTGCAAGTTGCGCAGCTGCAGTGCCAGCGGGTGCGCGACCATGGTGTCGGAAGCCTCGCCCAGTGAGGCGGCGGCCAGCGATTCGCCCTCGGCGGCAATGATTTTCGCGCGCTTTTCGCGCTCGGCTTCGGCCTGACGGGCCATCGCCCGCTGCATGCCGTCGGGAAGTTGGATGTCTTTCAGTTCGACCAGGGTGACCTCGACGCCCCACTCCACCGTCGTCGCGTCGAGGATCTGGCGGATGTCGGCATTGATCACGTCGGTCTCGGCGAGCGCTTGGTCGAGGGTGTGCTGACCCACCACCTTGCGCAGGGTGGTCTGTGCGATCTGATCGATCGCCGCGGCGACGTTCTCGATGACGATCACCGATTTCGCGGCGTCGATCACCCGGAAGTAGGCGACAGCCGAGATGTCGACACTGACGTTGTCGCGGGTGATGATGCCCTGCGACTGGATCGGCAGTGTCACGATGCGCATGGAGACCAGGCGCAGCCGGTCGACCACCGGAATGATGAACCGCAGACCCGGTTCGCGCACGGCGATGAGCCGGCCGAGCCGGAACAGCACGCCACGCTGATACTGGTTCACCACCCGGATCGACAGCGCCGCGACGATCGCGACGAGTACGACGACGGCGACGATGATCACGGTGATCGTGGCAGTACTCATGGGCCGGCCTCACTTCCTGCGTGTCGGCGCCCAGTGGAAGGCGAAATCGAGGGTGAGATCGCCGTCGACGGCGCTGTCGATCTCCAGCTCGCGATGCACCTGTCGCGGGACCGGGACGGTGATTTCCGAGTTGCCGAGCCCGTAGGTCAGATCGGTTCCGGCGTCGAGCCGATCGGCGATGTGGCGCAATTCGGCGGCCAGCTCGCCGCGGGTCAGCGTGCAGTGATTCTCGTACAGCGTGTGTGCCATGGTGATCAGTGCACGCCCGCGGTCGGTTCATCGCCAGGGGAGCACTACCCCGAATGGTCATGGCCTTGGTCACTCGGCCGCACGGGCGATGCGGTGTCGCACCTCAGAGTTGAAGAACGACGTGCACGATTTCGTTGTCGTAGTCTGCCGACATCGGGATGTCGATGTCCTTCAGCAGCTGCATCATGGTGGAATTCGTCGCCATGACATCCGCGACGAATCTGTCGATACCGCGGCGGCGGCCGTCGTCGGCGAGGCGCGTGAGCAGGGCGGTGCCGATGCCCGATTGCTGATCTTCATGGGCCACGACCATGGCCGCCTCGGCGCAGTGTGTGCCGGGGGAGACGATGTAGTTGGCGACACCGATGAGCCGAGGTCCGAGAAACGCGCCCACCGCGCCGTGACCCGGATCGTTGCTCGCTGTCGCCGCGGCCAGATGGTCCAGATGTTTCGGCCGCGGCCCGAAGAATCGGTAGTAGCTGTCGTGTTCGTCGAGCGCCGCGTGGAGGTCGCGAACAGCGCTCGCATCGCCGGGGCCGAGCCGGCGAAAGGTGACATCGTCGAGATCCAGGGTCGTCTCCGCGGTCGGGGCGAATTCCGGATCGTGGGAGTCCGACATATCTGCCAGCATCGGCCACGGCCCGGACTCCCGACAGGGCCGGAGGTCCCGCGTCCGCCGACCGCGGCAGCTGCCCGACAGCTGCAGCCGGACGGCGGCATTCTGCTGCGTGGCTTACACCTCGATTTGTGAGCCCATGATGATGGTGCGGTCGCGTGGCAGGCCGAAGTAGTCGGCGGCGTCGGCGGTGATGTAGGAGGTGGCGATGAACAGGCGCTTGCGCCACGAGGCCATGGTGGCGGCGGCGCCGCGGCGGAGTTCGATGGTGGACAGGAAATAGGAGGCGCGGTCGAGGTCGAGCGGGCCCTCGGTGTCTCGTCGGTCGACGAGTGCGAGCGCGTGGGGAACGTCGGGGGTTTCCATGTAGCCGTAGCGGGCGGTGACGTGGGTGATGCCGTCGTCGGGAGGTCCCAGCGGGTCGGTGGCGATGCGTTCGTTGTCGGGGATGCGGGGGACGGGTTCGGTGTGGATGGACAGGATCACGATGTGGTGGTGGCGCACGTGGTTGTGTTCGACGTTGGCGCGCAAGGCCAGTGGAGCTGTTTCCTTGCCGCGGTTGAGGAAGATCGCGGTGCCGGGGACTCGCGTCGTGGCGGGTGTGCCTTCGGCGAGTTCGTCGACGAATTTCCGCAGCGATCCCTCTCGCCGGATTCGTTCGGCGGTCACGATCTGGCGGCCACGTTGCCAGGTCGTCATGACCGTGAATGCGGTCAGGCCGATCAGCAGCGGCAGCCAGGCGCCGTGCGCGAACTTGGTGAGATTGGCGGCGACGAACAGCAGATCGACGGTCAGCAGCGGGAGTGCCCCCGCGGCGAGGATCCAGCGGGGGATATGCCAACGGCTTCGTGCGACGTAGAAGAACAGCAGGGTGGTGATGGTGATGGTTCCGGTCACGGCCATGCCGAAGGCGAAGGCCAGCGCGGTCGAACTGCGGAAGGCGAAGACCAGGGTGAGTACCGAGACCATCAGCAACCAGTTGATCCACGGGACGTAGATCTGGCCGATCGTGGATTCGGAGGTGTGGGCGATGCGCAGCCGCGGCAGGTAGCCCAGTTGCGCGGCCTGGGAGGCAACGGAATACGCGCCGGTGATCACCGCTTGTGAGGCGATGACCGTGGCGGCGGTGGCCAGCAGCACCAGTGGCAGTCGTGCCCAGCCCGGTGCCAACAGGAAGAAGGGGCTGCTGATGTTGCGGGCGTCGTCGAGGATGAGTGCGCCCTGCCCCAGGTAGCTGAGTGTGCAGGCGGGAAAGACGAGGATCAGCCAAGCGCGGGTGATGGAGCGGCGGCCGAAATGTCCCATGTCCGCGTAGAGCGCCTCGGCGCCGGTCACCGCGAGCACGATCGCGGCGAGCGCGAAGAACGCGGTACCGAAGTGTCCGGCCAGAAAGCCCAGCGCGTACGTGGGCGACAGCGCCTGCAGGATGCGGGGATTGTGCGCGATGCCGCCGATGCCGCAGGTGCCGATGGTGAGGAACCACAGCACCATGATGGGGCCGAACATCCGTCCGACCGTGGCGGTGCCGCGGCGTTGCACCACGAACAGCGCCACGATGATCACGACCGTCACCGGGATGACAAGGTCTTTCAAGGCCGGCTCGACGACCTTGATGCCCTCGACCGACGACAGTACCGAGATCGCCGGCGTGATCATGCTGTCACCGAAAAACAATGAGGCGCCGAAGATTCCGAGCGCGGCCAGGCCGATCGCCGTCTTCCGCCCGCGCGGTGAACTCCACCGGCGAAGCAGCGTGATCAGGGCCATGATGCCACCCTCGCCGTCGTTGTCGGCGCGCATGGCGAGCAGGACGTAGGTGACGGTGACGATGATCATCACCGACCAGAACACCAACGACACCACGCCGAACACGTTGTCGCTGTTCACCGGTACGGGATGGGGGTCGCCCGGGTCGAATACGGTTTGCAGGGTGTAGATCGGGCTCGTCCCGATATCGCCGAACACCACCCCCAGCGCGCCGATCACGACACTCCAGCGCACGGTATCGCGGTGGCTCGGCGGCTGCCCCGGTTCCACCTCGAACGCGGGGCCGCCTCCGATGGTGCCCTTCGCCCCTGTCATGGTGCTCCTCCACGTCGTGGTGTCACGCCAGTCGGACGATACAGCGCACGGCCTTCGAGGCGGGTGAAGGGCGTGGCAGCGGTCTGCCACCGAGTGGGCTCGACCTATCGGGCGTGGATCTGTGCCGACAGCTGCGGGATCGTTCACCGGTTCCCGTCATCGCGGTCTCCCTCGACCACAGCGGCTTGTCATGGCCTTCTACGACCAAGGCACGGTTACTCAGAACCCGCTCGGCAACCGCAGGTACGCAGCGCATTTCCGCGTGTGGGAATCGCGGGGACGGCGACTGGATCTACTCTCGTCGCGTCGATCGAGCCGCCGCTGCGTCCACGAATTCCGCGCCCGGACCCAGCGGCCGGAATACGAGGAGTTCGCGGTGACCCGAGGCGATGTTCATCTGTGTGGAAGTGTTCCGCTGCCGAATGCGGAGGCCGTATTCGATACGGCCGCGCGCCGGCTCGGACCGTGGCTCAGCCGCATACCCGACGGTGAGACCGGCGAGCGGGACAACTTCACGGTCTGGCAGTTGCCGCGCATGGGCGCGCATCCGGATCTGGAGACGGTGCCGCCGCCGAGCCCGGAATACGGGCCCAGTGAGCGGGTGTGGCCCAAACCGGGCGTGGATCCCGCATCGATCGATTTCGGCGAGCTGGGTTACGCGCAGGCAGCGCTCGAGTCGTGGAGCGTGTTCCGCAAGCTGCGCGAACGCGGCGACATCGATGCCGGGGTGCGGTTCCAGGTCTGCCTGCCCACCCCGATCTCGGTGGTGGGCGCCTTCGTCGGCGATCCGCAGGACATTCTCGAACAGCGCTACGAGGCGGCTCTGCTCGCCGAACTCGGCCGCATCGCCGCGGAGATCCCGCACACCGATCTTGCGGTGCAGTGGGATTGCCCGGTCGAGTTCGCCATCTTCGAGGGGGTGTTCCCGTCCTGGTTCGGCGCCGACGACGACACTCGGCTGAGTGAGATCGTCGCCCGGCTCGTGCGTCTCGGCGCGGCCGTGCCCGGAAACATCGAACTCGGATATCACTTGTGCTACGGCGATTTCGGGCATCGTCACTTCGCCGAGCCCGCCGACACCGGTCGCATGGTGGCGGTGCTGTCCGGTGTGCTGGCGGCGCTGCCGCGCCGGGTCGACTGGGTGCATATGCCGGTTCCGCGCTCGCGCGCCGACCGCGAGTACTTCGCACCGCTGGCCGGGCTGGACCTGCCGCCGCAGACCCGGCTGTACCTCGGACTGGTGCACGCCACCGACGGCCGCGACGGGGCCCTGCGCCGTATCGCCGGCGCCCGGGAAATCGTCGACGGCTTCGGTATCGCCACCGAATGCGGATTCGGCCGCCGGCCCGCAGAGCACATTCCGGATCTGCTGGATCTGCATGCCGAACTGGCGGCCATGCTGTCGTGAACCGAGCGATGTTCGCGCCGATCTCTGATGGGGAACCAGCACCGACGGGGCTGTTCTGGTCGCGGCGTCGAGTTCTGTGGGCTCATTCCGAGCTTCCCTGCTCGATGACGGCTGCTGAAACTCTTTGCGCCCAAAGGAAAAGTCATTCACTGCCCGAAGAAGTTGTGGCGCACATGGCTGGGATGCTTGCCTTTCGTGCCCAGAGAAGTGGTCGACTTCTGTCGAAAGAAGCAGCCTGGAGGGCCGAAGAATGGCGCCACCTACGCAGCGAATGGTGCGGATGCCCGTTCAGCCGATGGCCTTCCACGTCAATGACCCGAAAGGTGTTGCTGCGCTGTACAGCACGGACGAAAAGCGCCACGCCGCTCAATGAAGCGAAGGGGAGGCAACCGCTTCGGCACGGATGACCAGCTCGCCGAATCGGCGGGAGAGGGCGGGGTCCAGATCGGAATCGGTGATGGCGCCCCCGATTTCGTCGAATCCGGCGACTTTGGCCAGCGCGCGCCTGCCGAATTTCGAACTGTCGGCTACGACGAGAGCTTGTGCGGCGGCGGCGATCATGGCGCGCTTGAGCGGTACTTCGAGGGTGTTCATATTGGTGATGCCGGCTTCGAGATCGACCGCGTCGGCGCCGAGGAAAGCCCAGTCGGCGGTGTAGTCGGACAGGAACGCTATCGCGCGCTCGCCGACGAGGGTGAAGACCGAACCCAGCAGCTCGCCGCCGGTGACGAGCAGGCGCACGCCCGGCGTTTCGGCCATGTATTTGGCGATGCGCAGATCGTTTGTGATCACCGTCAAATCGGTGTGATTGCGCAGAGCTCGGGCGATTTCGTAGGTCGTGGATCCGCTGTCGAGGATGACGGTCTGGCCGTCGCGCACGCGTGCCGCGGCCGCGACGCCGATCGCGGCCTTCTGATCCAGGTGTTCGCCTTCTTTCATGGCGTAGGGCAGCTTCGCGGTGGCACCGGGGGCCGGGCGGGCGCCGCCGTGGGTGCGTTGTGCCTGACCGGCTCGTTCGAGCGCGTCGAGGTCGCGGCGGATAGTCGACGCGTCGACGCCGAGCTCGTCGGCGAGTGTCTTGGCCTCGACATAGCCGTCGGTGACCAGCCGATGCATGATTTCGCGCCGTCGGGTGCTCGCGAGCAACGGTGCCTCCCGGAACTTCTGGTCGGTGCATCGGCGATGCGTCGTGCGGTTTCTGCATCGTAGTCGAGCACGGTGTTGACTTGTTCGCGCATGCGGGTGCATGATTCCGAGCGCAGAATGCGCGATTTCGTGCACGACGAATTCCGAGGTATCCGATGAACCGCACACCGAAGCGCTCGGCTGACGAGGGGGTGCCGGTGAGCCCGTCGGCCTTGCCGGTGTGGCGTGAATTGGAAAGCCACCGTGCGGAACTGGCGGCGACGTCGCTGAGGGAGCTGTTCGATCGCGATCCTCGGCGGGGAACCGAGTTGTCGGTCGAATACGACGGTGTGGTGCTCGATTATTCGAAGAACCTGGTCACCGATCGCACCGTGGGCCTGTTGATGCGTTTGGCCCGCGAGCGTGGCCTGGCCGCGGGGATCGAGGCGATGTTCGCCGGCGCCCGGATCAATACGACCGAGGATCGCGCGGTGCTCCACACCGTGTTGCGGGCTCCCGCAAGCGAATCCGTTGTGCTCGACGGTGTCGATGTCGTCGGTTCGGTGCACGAGGTACTGGATCGGATGAGTGATCTGGCCGATGCGGTTCGGTCGGGACGGTGGCGTGGCGCCACCGGCCGTCGCGTTCGGACGGTGGTGAACATCGGTATCGGCGGCTCGGATCTGGGCCCGGCGATGGCCTGGCACGCGGTGCGCGAATTCGCGCAGGACGGGATCGAGGCGCGATTCGTGTCGAATGTCGACGGTCACGATATCGACCGGGTCCTGGGAGACCTGGACCCGGAGACGACGTTGTTCGTCGTCGCGTCGAAGACGTTCACCACGGTCGAGACGTTGACCAACGCCCGTACCGCCCGCGGGTGGCTGGCGGATCGGCTCGGCCATGAGGCGGTGGGCCGGCATTTCGTCGCGGTGTCGACCAACGCCGAACAGGTGGCAGCCTTCGGGATCGACCCGGCGAACATGTTCGAGTTCTGGGACTGGGTCGGTGGGCGGTATTCGCTGCCGTCGGCGATCGGGCTGTCACTGATGATCACCATCGGCCCCGAACGGTTCCGCGACTTCCTCGCCGGAGCCCACAGCATGGATCGGCATTTCCGCACGGCTGCGTTCGAGGAGAACCTGCCGGTGCTGCTGGGACTGCTGGGTGTCTGGTATCGAAACTTCTGCGGCGCACAGGCTTTCGCGGTGCTGCCGTACGATCAGCGGCTCGCGTTGCTGCCGGCCTATCTGCAGCAGCTCGATATGGAGAGCAACGGCAAATCCGTCGACCGGCACGGACGTCCGGTCGGTGTCGACACCGCGCCGATTCTGTGGGGCGCGCCGGGCACGAACGGGCAGCACGCGTTCTTCCAGATGCTGCATCAGGGAACGACGCCGGTGCCGAGTGACTTCATCGGTGTGCTCGAACCCGCGCACCCCTATCGCGCGCACCACGACCTGCTGATGGCGAACCTGTTCGCCCAGACCCGGGCTCTGGCTTTCGGCGACCTCGACAGCGCGGGCGAGCGGCCCCCGCATCGGTGGTTCCCGGGCGGCCGGTCGAGCAACACCATCCTGCTGCCGCGTCTGAGTCCTTACACTCTGGGGCAGTTGATCGCGTTGTACGAGCACAAAGTGTTCGTGCAGGGCTGGATCTGGGGAGTGAACTCCTTCGACCAGTGGGGTGTCGAACTCGGCAAGAAGCTCGCGACCGGTATCCACGACGATCTGCAATCCGATCGAGCGCCGGCCTGGGACAGTTCCACGAACGCCCTGATGATGCGCTACCGACGTGTCCGTGCGGCGGGTGGGGCCGACCGTGCCACCGCTACTACTGATGAAATGATTTGAAATATGACTTCCTCTTCTGCGCTCGCTCAGATCGGTGTGACCGGCCTTGCGGTCATGGGCAGCAACATCGCCCGTAACTTCGCCCGCAACGGCTACACCGTGGCCCTGCACAATCGCAGCGTCGCCAAGACCGATGCCCTGCTCGACGCGCACGGAGACGAGGGCGAGTTCGTCCGCACCGAGACCATCGAGGAATTCGTCGGCGCGTTGGAGAAGCCGCGGCGAGTGCTGATCATGGTCAAGGCGGGCGAGGCCACCGATGCGGTGATCGAGGAACTGGCCGCCGTCATGGAGCCCGGCGACATCATCATCGACGGCGGCAACGCCCTCTACACCGACACCATCCGCCGCGAGGCGGCCATGAAGGCGCGTGGACTGAACTTCGTGGGCGCGGGCATCTCCGGCGGTGAGGAGGGCGCGCTCAACGGGCCGGCCATCATGCCGGGCGGGCCGAAGGAGTCCTACGAGTCGCTGGGCCCGCTGCTGGAGTCGATTTCGGCGAAGGTCGACGGCGTCCCCTGCTGCACCCACATCGGCCCCGACGGCTCCGGTCACTTCGTGAAGATGGTGCACAACGGCATCGAGTACGCCGATATGCAACTCATCGGCGAGGCCTACCACCTGCTGCGCGACGCCCTCGGCTTCGACGCCGGGCAGATCGCCGAGGTGTTCACCGAATGGAACTCCGGCGACCTGGAGTCCTACCTGGTGGAGATCACCGCGCAGGTGCTCGAGCAGACCGACGCAAAGACCGGCAAACCACTCGTCGATGTGATCGTCGACGCCGCCGAGCAGAAGGGCACCGGGCGCTGGACGGTCAAGTCCGCGCTCGATCTCGGCGTGCCCGTCACCGGCATCGCCGAGGCCGTCTTCGCCCGCGCACTGTCCGGCTCGCGCGCGCAACGCCGGGCGGCGCACGACCTGGCCTCCGGAACGCTCGCCGAAAAGCCCACCGACGCAGCACAATTCACGGAGGATATCCGCAGGGCGCTGTATGCCTCCAAGATCGTCGCCTACGCTCAGGGCTTCGACCAGATCGCGGCGGGCAGCACCGAATACGACTGGAACCTGCGCCCCGGTGACCTGGCCACCATCTGGCGCGGGGGCTGCATCATCCGGGCCCGCTTCCTCAACCGCATCAAAGACGCCTACGAGGAGAATCCGGACCTGCCCAGCCTGATCCTGGCCCCCTACTTCCGTGAGGCCATCGAGCAGGCCGTCGACAGCTGGCGCCGCGTGGTCTCCACCGCGACCCTGCTGGGAATCCCGGTGCCGGCCTTCGCTTCCTCGCTGTCCTACTACGACGCCCTGCGCGCGCGACGTCTGCCCGCCGCCCTCACCCAGGCCCAGCGTGACTTCTTCGGCGCACACACCTACGAACGCATCGACGCGCCGGGCAAATACCACACGCTGTGGAGCGCGGACCGCAGCGAAACACGCACCGAATGATGCGACAGGCATGATTCGACAGGCGTAGCACTCGCTCGAATGAACTGAGAGACAGAGACTTTGGACATCAAA
>NZ_JBMVFU010000027.1:0-104950 GCF_049538315.1 Nocardia sp. AB354
GATGGGTACCCGCGTCGACCTGACCGAGGCAGCGGAGTCGTTGCTGGACAACCTGATTCGACAGCACGGCCCGGTCATGTTCCACCAGTCGGGTGGCTGTTGCGACGGTAGCGCGCCGATGTGCTTCCCGCGCGGGGAATTCCGCGTGGGCGCCTCGGATGTGCTGCTCGGCCGGGTCGGCGCCGATACCCCGTTCTGGATGAGCGCCGATCAGTACGAGTACTGGAAGCACACGTTTCTCACCGTCGATGTGGTGTCCGGGCGGGGGAGCGGATTCTCGCTCGAAGCTCCCGAGGGGGTGCGGTTCCTGATCCGGTCCCGGCTGCTCACCGATGACGAAGTGGCCGAACTCGATTCCGAGCCACCGCCGCTCACCGGGGCGGAGGCGATGAGCTGACCGACGCCGCCGGCGAGGCGGATCCGCGGGTGCACACGCACCCGCAGATCCGTCTCGCCGCGGTGCGTGCGGCGTATTCTGGCCGGGATCGTTCGCGAGTATCCGTATCGAGGTGCCGCTCCAGAAACAGTGCCCGGCCCGCGGCATCGGTGACGAGAGGGGCCGCATGTCGGCGCGTACGGCATTGTTCATCACCTGCGTCAACGACGTCATGTATCCGGGAACCGGCCGGGCGGCGGTGGCCTTGCTGCGCCGGCTCGGCGTCGAGGTCGAATTCCCGATGGCCCAGAGTTGTTGCGGCCAGATGCATGCCAACACCGGGTATCGGGCCGACACCGCGAAAATGGCCCGGCATTTCGTCTCGGTGTTCGGTGACTACGACCGGATCGTCGTGCCGTCCGCCTCGTGCGGCGCCGCGCCGCGCGAGTTCTACCGGGTGGTGGCCGAGCAGGTCGGTGACTCCGGGCTGGCTCGCGATGCCGAGGCGCTGCTCCCCAGAATCCGGGAGCTGACCGAATTCCTCACCGACGACCTGGATGTCGTCGACGTGGGCGCCTATTTCCCGCATCGGGTGACCTACCATCCGACCTGCCATTCGCTGCGCGTGCAGCGCATCGGCGACCGGCCGTACCGATTGTTGCGGGCGGTGGCCGGATTGGAGCTGATCGAATTGCCCGCGGCCGACGAATGCTGCGGATTCGGTGGCACGTTCTCGGTGAAGAACGCCGCCGCCTCCGGCGCGATGAACGCCGACAAGGCCGCCCACGTTCGCGAGACGGGCGCGAGTGTGGTGACGGCCGTGGACAATTCGTGCCTGATGAATATCGGCGGGCGCCTGGCCGCCGACGCGACGCCGGTGCGCGATCTGCATCTGGTGGAAATCCTGGCGCGCACGAAGGCCGACGGGCCGATGCCCGGGCTGCCGGTGGCCGCGGGAGCCCGCTCGTGAGTAAGAGTTTCGTGGGCTGGCCACCGTTCCCGCAGGCCGCGCGCACCGCGACCGCGGACGAACAGCTGCGTGCCACTGTGCACCGTGCCACCCGCACCATCCGCGCCAAGCGCGACGCCCTGGTGGCCGAACGCCCGGACTGGGAGGAACTGCGCACTGCCGCCGCCGCGGTCAAGGACGATGTGCTGCGCCGTCTCGACACCTATCTGGAGCGTTTGGCCGCTGCGGTGGAAGGCGCCGGGGGAGTGGTGCATTGGGCGACGGACGCGGCCGAGGCCAATGCCGTCGTCACCGAATTGGTCCTGGCCACCGGTGAAACCGAGATCGTCAAGGCCAAATCCATGCTGTCGGAGGAGATCGGGCTGGACGAGGCGCTTGCCGCGGCCGGAATCGACCCCCGCGAAACCGATCTCGCCGAGATCATCCTGCAACTGGGCGACGATCTGCCCTCCCATATCGTGGTGCCGTCGCTGCACCTGAACCGCAGCCGGATTCGCGACATCTTCCGCCGCGAGATGGGCAAGCACGGCCGCCCCGCGCCGGACGATCTGACCGACGATCCGCAGGCGCTCGCCGATGCGTCGCGGCTGCATCTGCGGGAGAAGTTCCTGCGCGCGAAGGTCGGCGTCACCGGCGCGAATTTCCTTGTCGCCGATACCGGAACGGTGGTGATGGTGGAGTCGGAGGGCAACGGGCGGATGTGCCTGACCCTGCCGGAGACGCTGATCACGGTGGCCGGCATCGAGAAGGTGATTCCGAGCTGGCGCGACCTGGAGATCTATCTGGAGTTGCTGGCCCGCAGCGCGACCGGGGAGCGGATGTCGCCGTATGTGTCGACCTGGACCGGCGTCACCGCGCAGGATGGCCCCTCGGCCTTCCACCTGGTCCTGGTCGACAACGGGCGCACCCGCGCCCTGCGCGACGAACTCGGGCGGGAAGCGTTGCGCTGCATTCGGTGTGGCGCCTGCATGAATATCTGCCCGGTCTACGAACGCACCGGCGGACAGGCCTACGGGTCGGTTTATCCGGGGCCGATCGGCGCCATCCTCAACCCGTTGCTGCAGGGTGCCGACGATCCGCAGACCGCCGCGCTGCCGTATGCCTCCGCGCTGTGCGGGGCCTGCGACGACGTCTGCCCGGTCGGCATCGATATCACCGGGAATCTGCTGGCCCTGCGCCACCGGGTGGCCGAGGGTGAGGCGGCGGTGAAACATCGCGTCGAACGGGTGGCCTTCGACGCGATGGCGGGAGTCATGAGCCATCCGGCGCTGTGGGGCGCGGCCGTGCGGTCGGCGGCGCGCATCGGCGTCACGATCCCGAAGCGGCATCTGCCCGGTCCGCTGAGCGGGTGGACCGACAGTCGGCGGGTACCCGACATTCCGGCCGAATCGTTCCGCCGCTGGTGGGCGCGCACCGAGGGCGGCCGCCACGGCGACGGACCCGGGCCGCGCGACACCGCGAACGAGGACGGGGGCCGGTCGTGAATGCGCGCGAGACGATTCTGCGGCGCATCCGCGAGGCCATCGGCGAACCGGCGGACGCGGTCACCGTGCCGCGTGACTACCTGCGGACCGCGCCGGGCGTCGACCCCGACGATCGCGCCGCGATCCTGGACCTGTTCGAACAGCGACTGCAGCGGTATGGGGCGCAGGTGCATCGGACCACGCCGGCAGGGATCGCGACGGCCGTGGATCGGGAACTGCGGCGTGCGTCGGCCCGTGTGGTGCTGACGCCACCCGGACTGCCGGACATGTGGACGGCACTGTGGGCGGACCGCTCCGAGCACCGGGTCGTGATCGACGACCCGCCCTTGACCACGCCCGAGCTGGGCGAGATCGACGCCGTCGTGACCACCTGCGCCGCGGCGATCGCGCAATCGGGCACGATCGTGCTCGACGGCGACGCCGGCCAGGGCCGCCGCGCGCCCACGCTCGTGCCCGACTGTCACGTGTGCGTGGTTCACGCGGAGCAGGTGAAATCCGCGCTGCCGGAGGTTGTTCCGCGTCTCGACCCGCGCCGGCCGACCACCTGGATCAGCGGTCCGTCGGCGACCGTGGATATCGAGATGACCCGCGTACAGGGCGTGCACGGGCCCCGGCGGTTGATCGTCGTCCTGGTCGAATGAGGGCGGGAACATCGTGAAGGTGACGGGGCCGGGTGAGCTGGCGGCGCGGATCGTGCGCGCGGCGGATGATGCGGGCGGACGCCGGTACCTGGTCGGTGTCGCCGGACCGCCGGGAGCGGGAAAGTCCACGCTGGCACAGGGTTTGGCGGATGCGGTGCGGAGGTCGGGAGTGTCCGCAGAGGTGGCGGGGATGGACGGATTCCATCTGAGCTCGGCACTGCTGCGAGATGCCGGCGCGCTCGCCCGCAAAGGGCAGCCCGATACCTTCGATGTGGCGTCGTTCGTCGCCCGGCTGCGGCGGCTGCGCGACAGTGCGATCGGCGTGCCGGTGCCGTGGCCAGTCTACGATCGGGCCCGCCACGACCCGGTCCCGGATGCGGTGGTCTTCACCGGCGAACGGGTCGCGATCGTGGAAGGGAACTACCTTCTGCTGGATCGGCCGGGATGGCGGGAGGTGCGGGAATATCTCGACGAGGTCTGGTACCTCGATGCCGAGGAAGCGGTCATCGAACAGCGCCTGCTGCGCCGGCATCTGCGCGGCGGTAAATCGCCGGATCGGGCAGAAGCCATGGTGGCCGGCAGCGATCTGCCGAATGCCCGTCTCATCGCGCGGACCGCGGACCGAGCCGACCTCGTGTTGCGCGCGGTCCGCGGCGGCTACCTCATTCGCCAGGGTCGGTGAGCCTTGGGGTGCGCGGCTCACGGAGCCGGTCTCCCCATGCGCGGGTGCCGAAGAACCGGCACGACAGGGTGGCGACCGCGGCGGCGCGGGTGAGCGCGTCGGCGAAGTCGTGGCCGCGCGAGTGGTAGGCGCAGAACGCGCCGTGCAGAATGTCCCCGGCGCCGAGCGTATCCGCGCCGTCCACCTCACCCACCGCGATCTCGCCCCGAATCCCGTTGGCGGAGTAGAGGATCGATTGCTGTCCGCGAGTGACGGCCACCGCCCGGACCCCGACCCGGTGCAGGTGGTCGAAGACGTCCTCGGCGCCCGGCGGCACGAACGAGGCCGAGCAGATCGCGATGTCGACCAGCGGCAGCAGTTGCGCGTGTTCGGGCTTCCAGCGTCCCCCGTCGAGCACCACCGGAACTCCCGCGTCGCGCGCCACCCGTGCGATGCCGAGGGCCAGTTCGATGTGATGCCCGTCGACGAGCACCACCGGCGCCTCCCGGGCGAGATCGGCGAATGCGTGGTCGAACGGCGCCTCGATCCCCGAACCGTCCAGCGAGACAATGGTTCTCGTCCCGGCGCCGGCCGCGACCACGATGGACGAGATCGGCGGCGGATCGGTGCGCCGCGCCGTGGTGTCGACGAGCTCCACGCCGTGGGACCGCAGATCGTCGCGGATCAGCGCGGTGAGCGGATGCCGGCCGACGGCGGTGAGCAGCCGGGCCCCGCCGGTCAGTATCGCGCACGCCACCGCGGCATTGGCGGCCGGTCCGCCGGCGCCCAGAAATTGGTCGCGCGCACGGGTTTTGGTGTCCTCGGCCGGATAGGCGTCGACGGCGTAGGCGAGGTCGACGGTCGTGAGACCGACGAAGAGGGGGACGTTCATCTCATCCCTTCCGCGCCGGTCCGGCCGGACGCATCATGAGCGGGCCGACGAACCGCTCCACCATCCGGCGTTCCGCGGCGGCGTCGGGCAGTGGCCAGGTGAGCAGCGACAACACCACCCTTACGATCCACTGTGCGGCATCGTCGTCCGCGGCGATTCCGGTGAGTGTGGTGGCGATGCCGCGCAGTTCGGGCGTGGCCACCACCTGGTCGCCGGTGGCGCCCGCACCGGCCACGAACGCCGACAGGGTGGGTTCGGCGCGGATCGCCGCGAGCGAGGCGAGGACGGCCTCCACCACGCGCCGCGGGCCGCGCAGCGGTGCCACGGTCGCCGCCACGCGTTCGGCGATATCCCGCGCCGCCGAGGCCGTCACGATCCGGACCAGTTCCGGCTTACCGCCGACGTGCCGGTACACGGTGGCCCGGGAGCAGCCCACGCGTTCGGCCACGTCGTCGATGCTCACTCGCTCTATTCCGCGTTCCAGGAAGAGGGCGGCGGCCGCCGCCTCGATGCGCGAGCGGGCGACGGTGCGCCGGACCCCGCCCGCAAGCCAGTCCACCTCGGTGGTTCGCATCGCCGGATACGATCCCTTCACTCTGCGGCGTCTCGAGACGAGACGATATAGCGCCATTGTCTCACGTCTGCCTCCCTCGGTATATGCGTGTGAAGTGCGTAGATAACGGCGGTCCACGTGTTCGCGCTTGTCGGCGAACGCGCGGAGGCGGTCTCCCGCGTCTCACTGTGCGACATCGATTGACACTCGTCTCCGCCGCGCGCACGGTGAACGCACCCGTTCCCGGAGGGAGTTCACCGATGACCACGACAGTGCCGGACGGATCCGAACTGTTCCTGTCCGCCCATCTCGACGATCCGTACCCGCTCTACGACCGGCTGCGCGACGAGGCGCCGGTCTACCGGGTGCCCGGCACCGGCTTTCACCTGGTGTCGTCGTGGGATCTCGTGACCGACGCGGCAGCCCGCACCACCGAGTTCTCCTCCCACCTCACCGCGGTACTGCTGCGTCATCCGGGAGCCGCTGCGACCGCCTTCGATCTCGACGGCGGCGGTCGCGCGGTGCATGTTCTCGCCACGGCCGACGATCCGTCCCACGCCGTTCACCGCAAACTCGTCTCGAGTGTGCTGGCCGGGCGCATCCGGGAACTCGCGCCGATGGCCGAGGATCTGGTCGACCGGCTCTGGTCCGAACACGTGCGCGACGGCCGCATCGACTGGGCCGCCGAGATGGCCGACCGCCTGCCGCTCGCCCTCGTCGCGGCAGTGATCGGGCTGCCCGGCGACGATGTGCCACAACTGCTCGAATGGGCCTACGACAGCACCGAAATGCTCGGTGCCGTGGTGGACGCGCACCGTCTCCCGCGACTGGTGCAGTCGGCGGCACTGCTCGCCGGCTACCTCGCCGAACAGCTGCGGCGGACGCGGGGCGCGGCGGAACCCGACGGTCCGCCACGAACCGTGCTCGACGCGCTGGCCCGCGCGTGCCGCGCCGGCACACTCACCGAGGAGGTCGCGGTGCTGATTCTCGTTCAACTGGTCGGCGCCGGCGGCGAATCCACCGCCGGCCTGATCGCCTCCGCGGCCCGAATTCTGGCCACCCGCAGCGATATTCAGCACCGGCTGCGCGCCGAACCGCACCTGATTTCCGCTTTCCTGGACGAGGTGCTGCGCCTCGAATCCCCGTTTCGCGGCCACTACCGCCACGTCACCACCGATACCCGTCTCGGGGAGGTGTCCCTGCCCGCCGGAAGCCATCTCCTGCTGTTGTGGGGCGCGGCCAATCGCGATCCGGCGATCTTCCCGGAACCGGCCGCTGTCGAGCTGCACCGTCCGAACATCAAGTCGCACACCGCCTTCGGCCGCGGGCTCCATTTCTGCGTCGGCTCGGCCCTGGCGAAACTGGAAGCCCGCACCGCGATCACGACCCTCCTCGACCGCAGCACCGACATCCGCCTCGCCGCACCGCCGCGGTGGACCCCGAGCATTCTCGTGCGCCGCCACACCACCCTGCCGCTGCTCATTCGCGGTGCGGAATAGGACACCCGTCGCGACGGGTTGTCGCGAACACAGACCCGACTCGCGAAAGGACCGTCGATGCCGACCATGACCCGTACCGAGCGTGAGAAGTTCCTCGCCGAATTGCACGTGGGGGTGATCGCCGTCGAGCGGCCCGATCGGGCGCCGCTGGCGGTGCCGATCTGGTACGGGTACGAGCCCGGCGGGGAGGTCGTACTGTGGACCGACGCCGGGACGCTGAAGGAGCGGTTGATCCGGGCCGCCGGGCGGTTCTCGATCACCGCGCAGGTGGAACAGCCGCCGTACCGGTATGTCACCGCCGAGGGCTCGGTCACCGCGATCGACGCGGCGTCGCCCGAGGTGGTCCGCGCGATCGCGGTGCGCTATCTGGGACCCGAGGAGGGGGCCGCATTCGCCGAGCAGAACCTCGGCCCGAACTCGGTGGTGATCCGGATGCGGCCCGAACGGTGGCTGAGCACCGACTACTCGAAGGAGTAGCGCGCCGAACGCAGGGAGCAGTGATCGCGCCTCGGCCGCGCCCCGCCGCCGCACTCACACGGCGAGCGCCGACTTGTTGTACTCCTCGAGCAGCCCTGCCGCGTAATTGCGCCGGTCGTTGGTCGAAAGGCCCGCGCTCTTCTCGTAGTACCTGTCGAAGGCCTCGGCCACGGTCCGGGCGTCGTTGGGGTTCGCGGTGACGGCATTGTTCGCCTGCTGATAGTCGCCACCGCGCAGTTCCTGAACCATGTAATCCAGATGGGTATGCCAGTCGCCGATATTCTCACCGGGCCTCTGCGCGAAGGCCTGGAGGCCGGAAAGCCGGTTGAAACGCCACTGGAACAGGCCCTTTGCCGATCCGTTGTCGCCGGTGGCCGAAACGTCGAATCCCGACTCGAATTTCGCGTTGGCGACGATGCCGGCGGCCTGCGCCGGTGTGAAGTGGTAGGTATCGATGAGGTACTTCATCATCGCCATCGCGGTGGGCTTTTCCGTGGTCGGAATGATCGCGGTGCCCATGGATCCCGACTGGCCGCTCCACGGAGTGCTTCCGTTGTATCCCGCCGGAGTGGCTCCCGCGGAGGGACTCGAACCGGTCGATACAGCCGGTATCGGATTGCCGGTGGAGGACGGCGGGGCGCCGCCCTTTATCTTCAGTGCCGCGGCCGCCGCCTGATCCGAGACGCCGTGGACCTTGTCGAAGGTCGTACTCAGGGTTTCCCACATGGCCTTGAACAAGCCGTCGACGATGGCTTTCGGTAGTCTCTTGTGCTCTCTGCCATTGTCGTCTTTCCAGGTCTCCGGCTTCACGTTCCAAGAGGCGTCGATCTTCGTATTCAGTTCCCGCACTGCGGTATCCACGCCCGAATAAGCGTCTGTTACAGCCTTGCCGATTCCGGCGGTGTGTTTCACGACGCCGTGGTCGTCTCGCTCGATATTGGATACGGCGTTGCTCAGCTGTTTCTTGTGACTGCCGTACTTATCGACCATCTCCGATTTGTCCTCGGGATTGGATACACCCTGGCCACGGAGTCTGTCGCGTAAGTCGGGCGCTTCCGACGGGTGGCCCGATCCGAGCGTGCGGACCTGTTCCTGAATAACCGCCTCGGCGGCATCGAAGAACGCTATCAAACCCTCTGGTGCATAGGCGGGAAGTTTGTGCAGGTCGCCCAGTCGTATGGTGCCATCGGGGCTCATCGCTGCCTCGCTTTCACCGCGGACACGCCTGGGATGACCATGATCCGCCTTCCGCCGCACGCCGGTTCATGTGCGTCACCGTCGCCGGACACGACTCGTGTCCGGGCCGACAGCACTGCCGGAAGCATAAGTCCGACACTGCGCGTGACTGCTCCCCTTGCTGGGAAGCGACCGTCAGGGAGCGATCACTCCGTCGCGCATTTCGACCATTTATTGAACGGTCCCGACACCCCGTAGTTGTCCTGTGCGCTGCTGATGGCCTTGGATTCGGCCTCTTCGGCGGTGGTGCCCCAGGTGGAGGCCCAGCCGTTGTTCTGGCCGACGACCACCGCCACGCACGCGTTGCGCGCCCACGCGGCCGGCTGTGCGCAACCGGGGCAACGGGTTTGGACCTGGTTGGTGGCGTCGTCGGAGCTGACCGTGCTGCGCGCCCAGGTCACCTTGCCGGTATCGACGTCGTAGCCCGCGGCGATCCAGACGTCGGCCGGGGTCGGCGGAGGCGGCGGGGGAGCGTTGCGGGTGGTCTCGCGGGTCGTGGGCGCGGTCGAGGTCGAATACGTCGGCGAGGGGCCGGCGCTCGTCGACCGGTCGGCGGCCGCATCGGCGTCGCTGTTCTTGTTGTGGTTGTGCACCACGATCACCGCGACGACCGCGCCCAGGACCAGGACCGCCACGACCACTGCCGCGACGATCGCCAGCACCTTGCCGCCACCCGAATTGGGTTGCGGCGCACCCGGATAGAGGTAGGGCTGCGCGCCCCCGTACTGCGGGTCGGGATACGGCTGCGGATACGGTTGCGCGCCCGGATATCCGCCTTCGGGGTAGCCGCCCGGCGGATATGCCTGCCCGTACATCGGGGGCTGATTCGGGTCCCCGGGATACGGCACGCCGGCGGGATATCCCTGTCCCGCATGCACGGTGGGATCCTGGGAACCGGGCGGCGGCCCCGGTTGCCCGCCGGGATAGGCCTGGGTCGTCGGCGCCGGCTGCCCGGGGTAGGCCTGTGTCGGCGGGGCGGGCTGTCCCGGATAGGCCTGGGTCGGCGGAGCCGGTTGCTGCGGGCCGGGCCCGCCGGGCTGTGCGCCCGGATCCGGCACGCCGCCGGGGTAGGCCCGGGTCGGCGGCGCCGGGGGTGGGCCCGGTTCGCCGGACGGCGGCTGCTGCGGGGAATCCGAACGATCGTCGGTGGCCATCGCCTACCGCGCCCGGCTCGTCGAAATGCGCTGTGTCGTGGTCGGTGTCGACATCGACCGTGCCCCCGTCCGTGCTGTGAATCGTATCGGCGAGCCACTGTAGCGCATACCTATGACGTCGATATTGCCTGAAATAGCATTCTCAAATTCGGAGAGCAATATTGCCGTTCGCCGTATTCTGTGTGCTTGGAGCCTGAGACCGGGGACGCCCGAGAGGACAGCATCGTGACCGTGCACGCCGACGACCACAGACAGCCGCGCTACGACTTCGATCGGCATGCGCCGCAGTACCGCGACAATTTCGACGCGATCACCACCGAGATGCACCGGCAGTGTCCGCTCGCGTGGTCGCCGACCTACGGCGGGCACTGGGTGGCGGCCGGCAGCCGCGAGGTGTTCAGCCTCGCGCGCTCGGAACACGTGTCGAGCGACCACGATCCGAACGGGGAGCGCCGCGGCTACCGCGGCATCACCATTCCGTTTCCCGAGACCGGGAATGTCATCCGCAACGGCATCCTCGAAATGGATCCGCCGGAGCAGCGGCTGTGGCGTCAGGCGCTCAATCCGTATCTGTCGCCGGCCGCGGTGCAGCGCTGGGTGCCGTTCGTCGACGAGGTGGTCCGGGCGAGTCTCGACGATCGGATCGAGAGCGGCCGTATCGATTTCGTCGACGACCTGGCCAATATCGTGCCGGCCGTCCTCACCCTGGCGATGCTGGGCATCCCGCTGCGCAAATGGCAGTTGTACTGCGAACCCGCGCACGCCTCGGTGTACACCCCACCGAATTCGCCCGATATCGAACGGGTTCGGCGTCAGCACGAGGCGATGGGCCTGGATCTGCTGATCAACCTCACGCAGGTGCGCGAGAATCCGCGTCCGGGAATCATCGAGGCGCTGACGCGTCTGGAGATCGACGGCGCCGCGCCGCCGGATATCGAAATCCTGGGCATGCTGGGCCTGCTGATCGGTGGCGGCTTCGACACCACCACCGCGCTGACGGCCCATGCGCTGGAATGGCTCTCGGAGCATCCGGATCAGCGGGAGATCCTCAGCGCCGAACGCGAGTTGCTGCTGAACTCGGCGACCGAGGAATTCCTCCGGTACTTCACTCCCGCACCCGGTGACGGCCGCACCATCGCCGCGGACTGCGAATACGCGGGTATCCGGCTCGAGGAAGGGGAGCGGCTGTGGCTGTCGTGGGCGATGGCCAACCGCGATCCGGAACTGTTCCCGGACCCGAACACCGTCGACCTGGATCGGAAGGGCAACCGCCACTTCAGCTTCGGTCTGGGCGTCCACCGCTGCATCGGTTCCAATGTGGCGCGCACGGTGTTCAAGCGCATGCTGGTCGCGGTGCTCGATCGGCTGCCGGATTTCCGGTGCGATCCCGGCGGCGCGGTGCACTACGACACGATCGGCGTGATCCAGGGCATGCGCCATCTGCCCGCCACGTTCACACCCGGCCCGCGGCTGGGCCCCGGACTCGACGAAACCCTGGAGACCCTGCAGCAGGTCTGCGATGAGAAGCGCCTGGCCGAGCCGGTCACCGTCCGTCGCGGCACCGCCGACCTCTGATCGCGAAAGGTGAAGCGGCCCGGCCCGGTTCACCGCACGGACCGCTGCCACCGGCCCGCTGGCACGCCCGTCGCGGGGACGGGCGTCGCGCGCTACCGGATGATCTGCCCGCCGTCCACGTTGAGGATGTGCCCGGTGACCCACGCCGCGTCGTCGGACAGGAGATACAGGCATGCCCCCACCAGATCCTGCGGGGTGCCGATCCGCTTGAGCGGCAGGCGATTCACCATGTCGTTCACGATCGAGCCCGGGGTGACGGTCTGCGTCGCCTCGGTGTTGATCGGTCCCGGCGCGATGGCGTTGATGCGGATGTTGGATCCGCCGAGTTCGACCGCCAGCTGCTGGGTGAGGCTGTTGACCCCCGCCTTGGCGAGGCCGTAGAAGTTCGAATACACCCATGCGGCGGTGGAGGACTGGTTCACGATGGACCCGCCGCCGCCCTTCGACATGTGCTGCCACACCGCGCGGGTCATGTTCAGCGCGCCGTCGAGATTCACGCTCATGAACTTCTTGTAGTAGTCCCACGGCACCGTCAGCAGCAGGTCCAACTTCATCCCGCCGTAGATGGCGGCGTTGTTGACCAGATGGTTGATCGCGCCGAACTCGTTCTGCGTGTAGTCGGCCAGGGTGGTGACCGATTCGGGATCGGAGACATCGACCGGATGGAAGACCGCGGTGGCGCCGCCGCTGCTGATCTCCTCAGCGACCTGTTTTCCCTTGTCCTCGTTGAGATCCGCGACGACGACGGTGGCGCCCTCGCCGGCCAGTGCCCTCGCGTATTCGGCGCCGATGCCCTGGGCCGCGCCGGTGACGATCGCGACGCGATCGGTGAAACGAGCCATGAGTTGTCTTCTCCTGTCGATAATTCGCGACGAGGTCGCGTGCTGTCTATTTCTGCGCGGTGGCGACGAGCTTGGTTTCGAGGTACTCCTCGAATCCGGCGACACCGAGTTCGCGGCCGATGCCGGACTGTTTGTAGCCGCCGAACGGAGCGTCGGCGCTGTACCAGATACCGCCGTTGACGCCCAGGGTTCCGGTCCGGACACCGTTGACCACGTGGTCGATTCGCGCCTGGTCGGTGCCCCACACCTCGCCCGAGAGCCCGTAGGGCGATTCGTTGGCCAGCCGGATGGCGTCGTCGTCGCCGTCGTGCGGGATCACCACCAGCACCGGGCCGAAGACCTCCTCCTGCGCCACGGTCGAGGTGTTGGACACTCCGCTGATCAGGGTGGGTTCGATGAAGAACCCACGGTCGCGATCGGGACTGCCCCCGCCGGTGACGATGGTGCCGCCCTCGGCGCGTGCGATATCGATGTAGCGCCGCACGCGGTCGCGCTGCCGCGCCGAGATGACCGGCCCGCAGACGGTGCCCGGCTCGTTCGGATCACCCGGGACGATGCCGCCCATCGACTTCGCCGCCGCGGCGACCGCCGTGTCGTACTGCTCGCGCGGAACCAGCAGGCGAGTGGTGAGCGCGCAACCCTGGCCGGCGTGGACGCAGACGGTGAACCCCGCGTAGCTCGCCGCGGCGGCCACATCGGTGTCGTCCAGAACGATGAAGGCCGACTTCCCGCCGAGTTCGAGAAAGACCTTCTTCAGGCTCTGCGCCGCACCGGCCATGATGGTCCGGCCCGTCTGCGTCGATCCGGTGAACGAGATCATGTCCACCCGCGGATCGGTGACCAGCTGGGCGCCGAGCTGATGGTCGTCGGAGGTGACGATATTGATCACGCCGGCCGGAATGTCGGTGTGTTCGGCGATCACCGTGCCGACCAGCGCGGCGACCCACGGGGTGTCGGGAGCCGGTTTGAGTACCACGGTGCATCCGGCGGCCAGGGCGGGGCCGAGTTTGGCGAAGTTGATCTGATGCGGGAAATTCCACGGCGTGATGGCGCCGACCACGCCGATCGGCTCCCGGCGCAGCGTGCGCGCCGTCGGGATTCCCATCGGCTTCGCGACGCCGAGATCGCTGACCCACTCGTAACTTTCGGCCAGGTCGGCGAAATAGCCGAGGTCGCCGATCGGGCCCTCCAGTTGTGGGCCGCTGGTGAGCATGCGCGGGGCGCCCACCTCGGCGATGGTGATCTCGCGCAGTTCCTCGATGTTGTCGCGCAGCGCGTCGCGCAGTTGCCGCAGGCACCGGGCGCGGAACGCGTGATCGCGCGACCACTCGGTGTTGTCGAAGGCCGCGCGGGCGGCGGCGATGGCCGCGTCCATATCGGCGGCGTCGGCATTGGCGGCCTGGCCGAGGATCTCCTCGGTCGCCGGATTGACCGTCGCGAACACCCCCGCGCCGCCGGCGACCAGTTTGCCGTCGATCAGAAGCCGGGATCCCTCGCCTGGGGGGAGCAGTTTCGTCATTCGCCTCTCCGATAGGGCTGTCTGGACACCTGTACGGAATATAGTTTGGACGGAGCTGTGAATACAAGAACGTGTTGCAGACTGATCGAGTCGGCGAGAGGCGGTACCGGCAATGACCGGAGATGCGGCGGTGGCCGGTAAGGCGGCGATCGTGGTGGGTGGCGGCAGCGGCATCGGCCGGGCCGTCGCCGTCGAACTGGCGCGCCAGGGCGCGGGGGTGGTGGTCAATTCCCGGAGCGAGGCGGCGGTGGCCGCGGTGGTGGACGACATTCGCGCGCCGGGCGGTCGCGCCGTCGCGGTCGCGGGCTCGGCCGCGGACGAAACGATCGCGGACGCGCTGGTGAGCCGGTGCGTCGAAAGTTTCGGTGCCGTCGATGTTCTCGTCAACTGTGCCGGCATCGCCGAACCCGCGCACTCCTCGATCCTCGATATCTCCACCGCGGACTGGCGAGCCCAGCTCGATTCCCACCTGACCACGGTGTTCAACACCTGCCGCGCGGTGGCGCCGCTGATGGTGGCCCGCGGCGCCGGCTCGATCGTCAACACCGGCTCGTTCGCCTATCTCGGCGACTACGGCGGCACCGGCTATCCGGCCGGAAAAGGCGCGGTCGCGAGCCTGACGCTGGCCATGGCCGCGGAGCTGAAAGAGCATGGTATCCGGGTGAACGCCATCTGCCCGGGGGCCAGGACGCGACTGTCCACCGGACCGGAATACGAGGCGAAGATCGCCGAGCTGCGCGAGCGGGGGCTGCTCGACGAGTTCACCGCGCAGTCGTCGCTGGACGCGCCGCCGCCCGATTACGCGGCCGCGCTGTATGTCTATCTCGCCTCCGATCTCGCCACCGCGACGGGCGAGATCTTCGTTGCGGCAGGCGGATTCGTCGGTCGCTTCGCCCGGCCGAAGCTCGAGTCGATCGGTTATCGCGACCATGCGGAAACTCCGCCGTGGTCGGTGGCCGAGCTGCGGCCGCTGTTCGGCGAGGGATCGTGAAGCCGATGGTGGAGCTCGGGCTCGCCCATTGTCCGGATTCCGGTCCGGTGGTAGCGTCCAGACACATGTCCAGTCCTGTGTCTCGGTTGGCGGTGTGCGGATGAGGCTTCATGTGAACGCGTTATATTTCGAGAGGTGGGTGTGATGACTGTGGCGTCTGCGCAACCGGTCGTGTTCGATCCCTACGACTACCGCTTCCACGAGGATCCGTATCCGGTGTATCGGCGGCTGCGCACGGAGGCGCCGCTGTACTACAACCCGGACCTGGACTTCTGGGCGCTGTCGCGCCACGCCGACGTGACGGCCGCATTCCGCGACGCCACCCGCCTGTCCAGTGCCAACGGCGTCTCCCTGGACCCGGCCGCGTGGGGCCCGCACGCGCACAAGACCATGTCTTTTCTCGCCATGGACGATCCGCGCCACCTGCGCATGCGCCAGCTGGTCAACAAGGGCTTCACGCCGCGCCGGATCGCCGGTATGGGCGATCGGATCCGGGAACTGACGTTGCAGCACCTGGAACCCGCGCTCGAGCAGGGCAGTTTCGACTGGATCGAGGATTTCGCGGGCAAGCTGCCCATGGACGTCATCTCCGACATGATGGGCGTGCCCGAACCCGATCGCGCCGAGATCCGCCGGATGGCCGACCTGGTGGTGCACCGCGAGGAGGGTGTGCTCGACGTGCCGGAGGCGGCCATCGAGGCCTCGCTGAATCTGGTCGTCTACTACTCCGACATGGTCGCCCAGCGCCGCCGCAGCCGCACCGAGGACCTGACCTCGGCGCTGCTCGACGCGGAGATCGACGGTGACAAACTCACCGACGACGAGATCATCGGCTTCATGTTCCTCATGGTTGTGGCCGGAAACGAGACCACCACCAAACTGCTCGGCAACGCGCTGTACTGGGCCGGCCGCAACCCCGAACAGTTCGCCAAGGTCGTCGCCGACGGCGACCTGGTGCCGGACTGGGTCGAGGAGACGCTGCGCTACGACAATTCGAGTCAGATGGTGGCGCGCTCCTCGGTCGTCGATGTGCCGTTCGAACACGGGGTGATCCCCGCCGGTTCGAAGGTGGTGTTGCTCATCGGCTCCGCCAATCGCGACGACGCGGTCTTCACCGACGGCGATCGCTACGACATCGAACGCACCGACAAGAGCGCGCTGGCCAGTTTCGGCGGCGGCGTGCACTTCTGCCTGGGCGCGCATCTGGCCCGGCTGGAGACGGTTGTCGCCCTGCGCGAGTTCGCCTCCCGCGTCCGGGAGTACTCGATCGACGAGTCCGCCATGGAGCGGGTGCATTCTACCAATGTCCGGGGGTTCGCGAAACTCCCTGTCACCGTGGAGGTTTCATAGTATGCCGCGTTTCGATCCGCACCCGGATGTGCGACCGGTTCTCATCGCCGGGGCGTCGTCGGGAATCGGCGCCGCGACCGCGATCATGCTGGCCGAGGCCGGATTCCCGGTGGCGCTCGGTGCGCGCCGGGTGGAGACCTGCCGCGAACTGGCCGACAAGATCACCGCCAACGGCGGCACCGCCTTCGCGGGTTCGCTCGACGTGACCGACGATGCCTCGGTCGACGCCTTCGTCACTGCCGCCGAGGAGGCGCTGGGGCCCATCGAGGTCGCGGTATCCGGCGCCGGGGACATCGAATTCGGTCTGGCCCACGAGATGGAACCGCAGACCTTCCTGAAGCAGGTCGACGTCCATCTGGTGGGTGCGCAACGGCTGGCCCATCGCATCCTGCCGGGCATGATCTCCCGGCGCCGCGGCGATTTCGTCTTCATCGGCTCCGACTGCGCCGACCAGGTCCGCCCCCGCAACGGCGCCTACAACGCCGCCAAGACCGGACTCGAGGCGATGGCCCGCCAGCTGCGAATGGAGTTGGAGGGCACCGGTGTTCGCGCCTCGATCGTGCGGCCGGGCGCGACCCAGACCGGAATGGGGATGAACGCCGCACCCGAGCAGGTCGGCCCACTGCTCGACGACTGGGTGAAATGGGGCTTCGCCCGCCACCCCTTCTTCCTGCGCGCCTCCGACCTCGCCGCCGCGATCGCCGCGGTGGTCAACACACCGCGCGGCGCGCATCTGGTGCTGGTCGAGGTGCAGCCGGAAGCCCCGTTGCGCGAGCCGGAGCAGGCCGACAAGGGGGAACAGAGCTGATGCGTATCGGAGTGGATCTGGACCTGTGTCAGGGCCACGCGATGTGCCAGGCCGAGGCGCCGGACTACTTCGACGTGCCCAAACACGGCAAGGTCGAAATCGTGCGGCCCGAGGTGGACGAGGCCGACCGCGCGGATGTGGAGAACGCGGTGCGGTACTGCCCGACCCAGGCACTCTCGATCGTGCGGGACCAGTGATGGGCGCGGCCGTCCGGGAAGGGGAGCGCTCGTGATCAGGGTGATCCAGTGGGCGACCGGTGGAGTGGGTCGCGCCGCGATCGAAGGCGTCCTCGACCATCCGGAGCTGGAACTCGTGGGCGCCTGGGTGCACAGCCCGGACAAGCACGGCGCGGACCTCGGCGTGCTTGTCGGCCGCGAACCCGTGGGCGTCACCGCCACCACCGATGCCGAGGCCCTGCTCGCCCTCGACGCCGACTGCGTGATCTACAGCCCGGTCTTCGCCGATACCTCGGTGCTGCGCGCGATCCTGCGTTCGGGCAAGAACGTCGTGACCCCGCTGGGCTGGTTCTATCCCCGGCAGCGCGACCGCGAGAAGTTCGACGCGGTCTGCGCCGAGGGCGGAGTCACGTTGCACGGCACCGGCATTCACCCCGGCGGCCTCACCGAACGGTTGCCGCTGGTGGTCTCCGCGCTGTCGGGTTCGGTGACCGGCGTCCGAGCCGAGGAATTCTCCGATATCCGCACCTACGGCGCTCCGGATGTGGTGCGGCACTGGATGATGTTCGGCGCCGATCCGGAGAAGGCCGCGGGAAGCACCGTCGCGGCGATGCTGGCCGGCGGCTACAGCCAGTCGGTGTGGATGATCGCCGACGAACTGGGATTCGATCTGGATCCCGATATCCGCACCACCCACGACATCGCGGTCGCCACCGCGCCGATCGACTCGCCGATCGGCGTCATCGAGCCGGGACAGGTTGCAGCCCAGCGCTTTCGGTGGGAAGGCACGGTCGACGGCGAACCGGTGATCACGGCGGCGGTCAACTGGTTCATGGGTGAGCGGAACTTCGACCCGGCGTGGAGCTTCGGGCCGAACGGTCAGCGGTTCGAGGTCGAGGTGCGCGGCGACCCCGGCTGTGTGCTGACGCTGTCCGGCTTGCACGCCCACGATCCGGCCGAGGGGGCCCGGCGCAATCCCTCGATCGTCGCCACGGCGCTGAACTGTGTGAACGCGATCCCCTATGTCGTGGCGGCCGAACCGGGCGTGCGCACCTATCTCGATCTGCCGCTGCCGGCGGGGCGGGCCGCGCCGCGTCTGCATCGCGACCGGAGAACCGAGGTGAGCGGATGAACGAAACCCGCCGTTGAATTCCCGGGTGCCACTCGGGTTTTCGCCGACCGAACAGTGCGATACAGACCAATAGCGTAGAGCGATGCGCGCCCGGACGATCGGGAAATCCCGCCGATCGGGCGGTTTTTCGTCTGCTCGAAATAGTTTTGTCATAACTTCTGTTTTTCCGGAATGCGCGCATCCGCAGCTCTTTTCCACTGCAATGCAACGTGTTCTAATCAAGGAAGAACACGTTTCGAAAAATCCATGATTCGCAGTGCAGCGGACACGAGGAGGAACTGTGGCTGCTCCGTCGATACCGGCCGGATTCGATTTCACCGACCCGGGACTGTGGGCCGAGAGAAGTCCGGTCGCCGAATTCGCGGAATTGCGGCGCACCGCGCCGGTCTGGTGGAACGCCCAGAGTGAGGAGCAGTCCTACCCGTTCGAGGATGCCGGCTACTGGGTGGTGAGCCGGCACGAGGACATCAAGGAGATCTCGCGCCGCTCGGACGTCTTCTCCTCGGAGAAGAAGGGTTCCATCATCCGGCTGCCCGGTTTCGCCACGCCGGAGCAGTTGTCGGTGACCAGCGCGCTGCTGGTGAACATGGATCCGCCCAAGCACACCAAGATCCGCCGCATTATCTCCAAGGGCTTCACCCCGCGCGCCGTGGAGAGCCTGCGGGCGGCATTGACCGAGCGGGCCGAGCGAATCGTGCGCGCCGCCAAGGAATCCGGCGGCGGCGATTTCGTCGAACAGGTGGCGTGCGAATTGCCGCTGCAGGCCATCGCCGAACTGCTGGGCGTCCCGCAGGACGATCGCCACAAGCTGTTCGACTGGTCGAATCAGATGCTCAATTACGACGATCCGGAATACGGTGATTCCGCGGTCGCCTCGGCCGAAATCCTGGGCTACGCGTGGAATATGGCCGAGGCGCGCCGGACGGAACCGTCGGGCGATATCGTCAGCCAACTGGTCAGCGCCGATATCGACGGCGAGGCATTGGGTTCGGACGAATTCGGATTCTTCGTCATTCTGCTCGCCGTCGCCGGAAACGAAACCACCCGCAATGCGATCACGCACGGGATGAAGGCTTTCGTCGACCATCCGGACCAGTGGGAGGTGTACCGGCAGCAGCGTCCGCGCACGGCGGTCGACGAAATCGTGCGCTGGGCGACTCCGGTCACCGCCTTCCAGCGCACCGCGACCGAGGATGTGGAATTGGGCGGGCAGCTGATCAAGGCCGGTGAGCGGGTCGGATTGTTCTACAGCTCGGCCAATTTCGACGAGGCGGCCTTCGACCAGCCGTTCGGCTTCGACGTGCTGCGCGATCCCAACCCGCATCTGGCCTTCGGCGGAACGGGCGCCCACTTCTGCGTCGGCGCCAACCTCGCCCGCCTGGAAATAGACCTGATGTTCAACGCCATCGCCGACGTGATGCCCGACCTGCACCAGATCTCCGACCCCCAGCGCCTGCGCTCGGGCTGGATCAACGGCATCAAACACTGGCAGGTCGAATACTCCTAGACCCGGGGAAAAGGGCTGGGGGACAACCGAGGGCCGCACGATCATTCGTGCGGCCCTCGATCGTGTGCGCGACATGCGTTGTGGCCCAGTATCATTCCCGGCGCAGTGGTTCGGCAACCGGTGTCGGTCACGCAGGCGCGCGGTGATCGGGCGCGCGGAGGCCGTCGAGCACGACGGCGATCAGAGGGTTCGGCGCGTTGCGCGCTCGGGCGCGGCGTTCGACCGTCGCCGCGCCGATGACCAGGTCGAGCACGTCGGCGACATCGATGTCGGGTCGTACGGCCCCTGCCTCTTTCGCCCGGGAGAGCAGGGTGTCGAACGACCGGATGAAGTCGTGCCGGAGCCGGTCGGGGATCGCTACGGCCGTGCCGCCGTCGTCGTCCAGCGCTTCGCACAGCGCCTGGTTGAGGGCGACCTCGCCGACGAGGTGGGTGAAGTAGTCGAAGAACGCGTCCTCCGGCGCGGTATCGGTGCCGGCGAGCAGGCGTGCTCGTTCGGTGAACTCCTCCACCCGGCCGACGACGACCGCCTCGAACAGTGCGGAACGCGTGGGGAAATGCCGGTACACGGTGCCGACGCCGACGCCCGCTCGGCGCGCGATCTCGTCGAACGACGCCGACGAGCCGTCCGCCGAGAGCATCTCCCGGGCGACCGCCAGTACCTGGTCCCGGTTGCGGCGCGCGTCGGCGCGCAGTGGCTTGGCAACCTGCCCCGCGTCCTTACCCATCGCTCGATCGTAGCCGCCACCGTTGCGAAACGGAGACGCCTCTCCGTATAGTGGGCAGAAGCGGAGAATAGTCTCCGTTTACTGCGGCTCGGCGGCGCGGTAGATCCGATGATTCGCTTACGGAGGGCTCATGGAGCAGGTTGTTTTCGTCATCGGCGCGACCGGACAGCAAGGCGGTGCGGTCGCCGATCGTCTCCTTGCCGACGGATGGCAGGTGCGGGTGTTGAGTCGTCGCCCTGACAGCGACAGGGCGCGAAGCTTGGCGCGGGCGGGCGCGCAGGTGATCGCGGGCTCGCTGGAGGACCCGGCGACGATTGACCGCTGCGTCGACGGCGCCTACGGCGTGTACAGCGTGCATCCCGGGCCGCTGGCCCCGGAGCAGGACGAGGTGAAGGCCGGTAAGGCCGTCACCGACGCGGCGGTGAAATATGGTGTGGCGCACCTGGTTTACAGCTCTGGCCTGGGTGCCGATCGCGGCGGCCAGCCGACCAAATGGGAGATCGAGCAGTACATCGCCGCGTCGGGCGTCTCGGCCACGGTGCTGCGGCCGAGTTCCTTCATGGAGAATCTGATCACGCAGTCCGCGACGGTTGGGATAAGCGACGGCGCGCTGCGCACCGCCGCCGCCGCGCACGTGCGTCAGCAATTCATCGCGCTCGACGATATCGGCGCGTTCACCGCGCTCGCCCTGCGGAATCCGAACGACTATCGCGGCCGGACACTGGAACTCGTCGGCGACGTGCTCACGCCGCCGGAGGTCGCCGCGCAGGTCGGCGCCGCCCTCGGGCGGCCGGTCCCGTACATCCAGCGCCCGATCGAGGAACTGCGCCGCATCAACGAACGATTCGCCCGCGGCTACGAACTGCTCAACAGCGGCGACGGTAGCATCCCCGACGTCGACGTCGACGAACTGCGCGCACTGCACCCGGGCTTGATGACCTTCCGGGACTGGCTCGACGCCAAGGGCGCGAAGCTGATCCGCCCCTTGCTCGACACCCGGCCTTGATCATCACCGAGGTGCGCCCTCGCGCTTGTCGGCGTCGACGATCGGGAACGGTGACCGAAGCTGTCAGCCGGTGACCGCCGGTTCACCGAAGACGTCACGGTGCCCGCGCGCGGTGTCCATGTATTCGCGAACCCGGTGAATCAGTCCGTCGCGCAGTTCGAACACGAAACAGTAGTCGTTGCTGTATCGATTTCCGTTCGCCAGCGTGGCAGTCATCGTCTCCTCCACGATCACCCGGTCGCCCTCGGCGTAAAAGCCGTGAAAATCCAGCGCGACATCGGCGACGAACAGGCGGGGAAAACCGTTCGCGATGAACTCCGTGATGGCCTCGCGCCCGATCATGTGGCTGGGAGCGTCCAAGGCGACCGCGGTGGCATTGCCCGCGGGCGCCAGCCATTCGGCGTCCGGAGTGAAGAATGCTGCGATCTGCTCGGCGTCGTGGCCGGCGAAGGCTCGCCAGGCAGCCTGAACCACGGTCCTGTTGTCCGGTGTCATGGCCCGGACCTTACCGTCGTGAACGACAGCGATCCGGCGGGAAATGGACAAGGTCATCGAGGTGGCGGGGAGCGTCGGCGGCCCGTGTTATCGGCTGGTCAGCCGAAGTGGCAGACGTAGTGCAGGGTTTCCCGCACCTCGATGTCGAACGAGCTGTCGCCGGGCACGGAGAACGATTCGCCGCCGCGGTAGGTCGTCGGCTCGGTCGCGCCGGGCAGTGTCACGGCGCACTCGCCCTCCACCAGTTCCATGATTTCCGGAGCGCCGGTGGTGAAGGTCAATGTCGACGGCAGGATCACGCCGACCGACTTCCTGGTGCCGTCGGGCAGCGTGAGGTCGTGGCTCACGCATTTGCCGTCGAAGTACACATTGGCCTTCGTGGCCACGCTGACGTTCTCGAACTGCGACATGGTCTCTTTCCCGGAGGTGACGTGGAGTAGTCAGCCTACTGACCGCGCCGATCGGCCCGGTGCGGCGGTCGCCGCCGCTGTCTCCCCGGCGGGATCGAGATGGGCGGCGACGAAGCGGGCCGCGGCGCGGTAGGCGGATCGGGATTCGGGCACGACGGCAGGTAGCGCGTGGAACACGTGCAGTTGCCCGGGCCAGGTGTGTAGTGAGCAGTGTGCGCCGGCGGCCCGCAGCGCCGTGGCGAGGGCGACGGCGTCGGCGGTGAAGAACTCGTCCCCGCCGACGTGAATCAGGGTGGGCGGCAGAGCCGTTCCCGCGACCGGCCGCAGCCGCTGCGGTCGCGCGGTGAACTGCGCGACCGCAGCGCGGGCGACGGCCGGGCCCAGCACGGTGTCACCATGGGCGGAGCCTGCGGCGGTATCCAGGGAGAGATCGGTCATCGGCGAGAACAGCAGCAGGCAGGCAGGGCGCGAATTACCCTGCGCCGCATGCGTGATCGCGAAGTCCGCGGCCAGATAGCCGCCCGCGGAATCGCCGGCCAGCACGATGCGGTCCGGACCGTAGCCCTGGGTCAGCAGCCATCGGTAGGCCGCCGCGACATCCTGCGGTGCCGCCGGATGCGGATACTCGGGAGCGAGCCGGTAGGCCGGCGTGAAGACCGGCAGCCGGGTGGCGGTGGACAGCCGCGAGGCGACGCCGCGGTAGGACCGGGGCGAGCCGGCCACGAACCCGCCGCCGTGTACGTAGAGCACAGCGGCGTCGTCGCGGGTGGCACGCGGTCCGCGCACCCATTCGCCCGGAACCGGGCCGTCGTCCACCGGGTCGATGCCGGTCCCGGCGAGTACCGGCGCGGCCGCGCGCATACCGTGCTCGAGCAGCAGGCGCGCGGCAGCGAGGGTGCGCCGGTCGACCGGGACGGCGGCGAGGACGGTGCCCACCCCGAGCAGTGCCGAGATCCGACGCAGCGCCCGGGCGGGGGGCGAGGCCGGCGCCGCGGTGACGGTGTGGTCTCCCGGGAACAGGCCGGCCGTGGCGAATTCCTCGTATTCGGCACGGTTTTCGCCGATCCGGCCGGTCACGGCCGGGCCCGCTGTTCGACGCGCCGCACCAGGTCGTGCATCCGCGCGTCGTTGGCCAGTCGACTGTCGAGCACGACGTTCACCGCGCCGCGCAGCAGGGCGTAGGGCTCCCAGCCGAGCGGCGCGACGGTGCGCGGTGCGCGGCGGGCGATGCCGTCGGCGATCACGGTGGCCGCCTCGGTCGCGCTGACCCGGACGTTGAGCGGCCACGGCAGCAGGTTGTCCAGTTCGTGGCCGAGGGGATCGCGATCGAGAGTGCTGCGCGTCATCTCGGTCTCCACCACGCCGAAATACGACACGCCCGCGCTCGCGCCGAACCCGGCCAGTTCCACCCGCAGGGCGCGGCCCAACTGCTCGACGGCGGCCTTGCTGATCATGTACGGCGATCCGGCCATCCCCGGTGCGAACGCCGCGCACGAGGAGACGACCACGACGTGTCCTCGATTGGCGACGATCTGGTCCAGCGCGGGATGCACGGTGTTGTACGCGCCGGTGAGGTTGATGGCCATCACCCGGTCGAACGCCGGCCCGGTCATCGTCCGCAGGGTCGCGGCCTCGGGCACGACCCCCGCGTTGGCGACCACGACGTCCAGGCGGCCGAAATGGTCGATCGCCCAGGCGATGGCGGCCTCCATACCCTCCCGGTCGGCGACGTCGGCCCCCACGCCGAGCGCGCGCGAGCCGAGATCACGCGCGGCGGTCTCGGCCGCGGCGGCATCGATGTCCACCACCGCGATCCGCGCGCCGCGCCGGTGCAGGATGGCGGCCAGTTCCCGGCCGATGCCCTGGCCGGCGCCGGTGATCAGCACCACCCGTCCGTTCACGTCGTAGCGCTCGCCGCCGCGACCGACGAGCCCGAGCAGTCCGCCGAGGCCGATCATGCGTTCACCGCGTAGGACTCGGCGTCGAAACCGGCTGTGCGGCGGCGGTATTCGAAACTCCAGTTGGGGTACAGGCCCGCGTTGCGGCCATCGGGGGTGGTGTAGTACGTCTGGCATCCGCCGGTGAGCCAGACCGTCGAGGTGCTGCGTTCCCGCATCTCCTCGACGAAGCGCTCCTGGACCTGCGGTCGCAGTTCGACCCGGCGCGCGCCCTTGCGGCGCATCGTGCGCAGGGCGTCGACGATGTAGGTGATCTGGGATTCGATCATGTAGATCGCCGACTGATTGCCCGCCGCCCCGAACGGGCCCAGGGTGCAGAAGAAATTGGGGAATCCGGCCAGTGCGATGCCCAGGTAGCTTTGCGGCTGCTGGTGATACAGCTGCGCCATCGTCACCCCGTCGCGTCCGTGGTAGCGCTCGAAGACCGAGGGGATCGGCTTGAAACCGGTGCCGAAGATGATGGTGTCCACTTCGTGCTCGGAGCCGTCACGTAGCACGATCGAGTGCGGCCGGACCTCCGCGATGGACTCGGTCACCACCTCCACGTTCGGCCGGTCCAGCGCCGGGAAGTACGCGTCGGAGAAGATCGCGCGTTTGCAGCCGATCACGTAGTCCGGGGTCAGTTTCGCGCGCAGCTCCGGGTCGCGCACCTGCCGCCGCAGGTGCCACTTGGACAGGGCCTCGTAGGGATGGCGAAAGCGCTTGTCCACCAGCGAGATCAGGCCGAAGGCCTCGATGGTGGCGTACCAGCCGCCGCGAATCGCCTTCTGCGCCATCGGCAGCGTGCGCAGTACCAGCCGCTCCGCGCCGAGCGTGGCGCGGTCCATGCGCGGCACGATCCACGGCGCGGAGCGCTGGAAGAGCAGCAGCTTGCCGACTTTCGGCTGGATCTCGGGCACGAATTGCACCGCGGACGCTCCCGTGCCGATCACCGCGACCCGTTCGCCGGTGAGGTCATGGTCGTGATCCCAGTGCAGCGAGTGAAAAGCATTGCCGGCGAACGTTTCCAGGCCCGGCAGCGCCGGATACTTCGCTTCGGCGAAGACCCCGGCGGCCGACAGCAGGAAATTGGCCGTGAGCGAGCCACGGGAGGTCTCGATCCGCCAGACCGACTCGTCCTCGTCCCACCGGGCGTCCAGCACCTCGGTGCCGAACCGGATGTGCCGGGCCACATCGAACCGTTCCGCCACGGAGCGGAGATAGTCGAGGATCTCGGGCTGCTTGCCGTAGGTGCGCGACCAGTCGGGGTTCGGGGCGAACGAATAGCTGTACAGGTGCGAGGGGACGTCGCACGCGCAGCCGGGGTAGGTGTTCGCCTGCCAGGTGCCGCCGAGGTCGTCCGCGCGTTCCAGGATCACCAGATTGTGGAAACCGGCCTCACGAAGTTTGACGGCCAGGCCGATACCGCCGAATCCGGCGCCGACGATGGCGATGCCGATGTGCTCGCGAGGTGTGTTCATCGCAGGTTCCTTCCGTGCGGTACCGCGATCGGCGTGGCATGCGCTTGTTCGGACAACGTTGTCCCTTCTCGGTGTCGGAGGTCGAGCGCTCAGAGGTCGAGCACGAGATCGTCGCCCGCCGCGCGGGAGACGCAGATCAGCATCCGGTCGCCGCGCTCGGCGCCGGACAGCAGGCGGTCGCGGTGGTCCACGGCGCCGGCGAGCACGCCGGTCTTGCAGGTTCCGCAGAATCCTTGGCGGCAGGAGAAGGTCACGTCCGGCGCCACGCGCCGAATCGCGCTCAGTGCGGTCTCGTTCGCCTCCACCCGCACCGTCCGGCGGGAGCGGGCCAGTTCGATCCGGAACGGCTTGCCGTCGGTGACGGGCAGAGCCGAGAACCGTTCGGTGTGCAGGGAGCCGGTGGGGTTCAGCTCGAACATGCAGCGCTGGGCGGCCGCGAGCATCGGCGGCGGCCCGCAGACGTAGACGGCCGCGCCGGGCTCGGCCCGCGCGATCAGGTCCGCGACCGCGGGCACGCCGCACTCGTCGTCCGGCCGGATCTCCGCATGCGCCGGCAGTTCTGCCAGGAACGGCATGGCCGAGCGGGTGCGGCCGGTGTAGATCAGTTGTCCGCGCGCGCCGGCCGCTGTGGCCATCGGCAGGATCGGGGTGATCCCGATGCCGCCCGCGAGGAACAGGTAGGACGGCGCCTCCACGAAGGGGAAGGCGTTGCGCGGACCGCGAATTCGCAGTGGGTCGCCCACTCGCAGCGTCTCGTGGATTTCCCGGGAACCGCCCTCCCCGTCCGCGATGCGGCGGACCGCGATGCGGTAGCGCTGCCGGTCGGCGGGGTCGCCGCACAGCGAATACTGCCGCTGCCGGCCGGACGGCAGGAAGACGTCCAGATGTGAGCCGGGACGCCAGCTCGGCAGCTCGTCACCGCCGGACGCGCGCAGCGTCAAGCCGGCCACGTCGTCGGCTTCCCGCTCGACGGACTCGACCACCATGTTCAGGTCGAAACCGTTGCGCCGCACCGGGTTCGGCCGCGACAACACCGTGGCGGCCGGTCCCGAGACGAACACGTGTTTGTAGACGTCGATGACGCCGCCGAGCACCCGCAGCCCGGCGGGCACGCTGGTCGCCGCGCGGGTCATCGCTGTGCCGCCCTGGCCGCGGGCGAGTGTGCGAGGTAGCGCAACGCCGTGTCCATCGGGCCGAGCTGGGAGGGATGGAATCCCGGCCGCAGGTAGCGCGGGATCTCGGTGAAGAACGTCGTCCAGCTCGGGATCACCTTGCGACGGGTCGCGCTGACGAATTGCCATCCCCAGAACCGGCCCTTGTCGGGCGATGGGTCCTTGCGATACATGTACGCGGCCGACAGCACGAACAGTGGCAGCAGCGTCGCACTCGCGACCAGCGCCGTCCGCGCTTTGCGGGCGTAGCTGCCGTCGACGTGCATGAACGCGTCGTACACGACGCTGCGGTGCTCCACCTCTTCGGCGCCGTGCCAGCGCACCAGATCGAGCATGGCCGGATGCATACCCTTCTGCTCGAGCACCTCGGCGTTGAGCAACCACTCGCCGAATACGGCGGTGTAATGCTCCATGCCGGCGAACAGGCCCAGCCGTTCCTTGAGCCATTCCTCCTTGGCGCGGCCGGTCAGTCCGTGGTCGCCGAGGATGCGATCGACGGCCCAGCCGATCGCGCCGATGTAGGAGTCGACGTCCAGCCCGATCGACTGCAGGTGCGTGCGAGCGGCCTCGTGGGTAGCGGCATGCATGGTCTCCTGTCCGACGAATCCGGTCACCTCCTCGCGGAGCCGTTCGTCGTCGATGTAGGGCAACGACTCGGCGAGGGCCTGGGCCATCGCCCGCTCACCTTCCGGCAGCAGCAGGTGCATCACGTTGACGATGTGGGTGGCCAGCGCCTCACCGGGGATGTAGTGCATGGGCACGGTGGCGAAGTCGAAGTGCACGTCGCGCGCGTTGATCGCATGCGCCTCGTCGCGGTAGGGGCGCCTCGTCGCGCCAGCTGTCGAAGCCATACACGGAACGTACAGCGCAACATTTTCTATTGCAATGTTGCGCGCAACATTTTCCTCGAGAATGTTGCAAGGGGTGGTCCCTCTGTTAGCGTGGACAGTGTGATCAGCGCGTCGAAAACGGCCTCTACCCGGGACAATGTCGCCGATGGCGTGGAAGCGCGCATCCTTGACGCGGCATTGGTCCGGTTCCAGAAGGTCGGCGTCAAGAAGACCACCATCGAGGACATCGCTCGCGAAGCGGGCGTCGACCGGGTCACGGTCTACCGGCGCATGGGCTCCCGCGACGACGTGGTGCAGGCGGTGGTGAACCGCGAAGTCACCGCCGTGCTCACCGATGTCGCCGAGATTCCCGAGCGCCATGACACCGTCGAGGACCTCGTGACCGACGTCTTCGTCACCGTCCTCACCCGCTGGCGGACCAACCCGCTCGTCGAGCGCATGATGGCCCTCGAGCCGGAGCGGGTCATCATGAAGCTGACCGCCGAGGGCGCCACGACCTTCGCCATGTGCGTCTCCGCGACGGCGGCGGTCTTGCAGCGCGCGGTGGATCGTGGGCTACTGCCCGACGCACCCGACCTGCTCACCCGCGCCGAATTGCTCTGCCGCATAGTGCATTCCCTCATCCTCGCGCCGTACTGTGCCGGAGAATTCCACAACGACGAAGAACTGGCCGCCTTCGCTCGCGTCTACCTGATCCCGCTCGTCAAGGGGTGAGCGAGGCCGCCACGGTAAGGGTGTCACGGCCGAGGGCCGCACGATCGCTCGTGCGGCCCTCGGCGCGTATATGACTGTGCGGCAGTTGTTTCAGTGACCGCGTTTGATCCATTCCGACAGGTGCGGCGCCTCCGTGCCGATGGTGGTGGAGTCACCGTGTCCGGTCAGTACCGTGGTATCCGCGGGCAGATTCAGCAGGCGGGTGCGGATGGATTCGATGATCGTGGGGAAGCTCGAGAACGAGCGGCCCGTCGCGCCGGGTCCGCCTTGGAACAGGGTGTCGCCGGTGAAGACCGTCTTCTCCGAGGCCAGGTACAGGCTCACCGCGCCGGGGGAGTGGCCCGGTGTGTGCAGGACCTCGATCTCACTGCCCGCCACCGGAATTCGCTCCCGATCATGCAGCGGTTCGTAGCGGGTGTCGGGGTAGAGGGCACTCCACAGCACCTCGTCGGCCGGATGCAGCCGGATCGGGGCGCGCAGCGCCTCGGCCAGTTCGGTGGCCACGTTGATGTGGTCGTTGTGGGCGTGGGTGCAGAGGATCGCGCGCACCGTGCGATCGCCGACGGCCGCGATGATCGGCTCGGCCTGGTGGGCGGCATCGATCACAATGGCCTCACGGTCGTCGCCGACGACCCAGACATTGTTGTCGACATCCCAGCTGCCGCCGTCCAATTCGAACTTTCCGGAGGTGACGACGCGGTCGATCCTCACAGCGTCACCACCGATCGCAGCACGTCACCGTGGTGCATGGTGGTGAAGGCCTGCTCGACCTGGTCGAGGGTCACGCGCTCGCTCACGAACCGCTCCAGCGGCAGCCGTCCCTGGCGGTAGAGGTCGAGCAGCATCGGGAAGTCGCGTTCCGGCAGGCAGTCGCCGTACCAGGAGGACTTCAGCGAGCCGCCGTGCGAGAAGAAGTCGATCAGCGGCATCTCCAGTTGCATATCCGGCGTCGGCACGCCGACCAGCACCACCGTGCCGGCCAGATCGCGCGCGTAGAAGGCCTGCTTCCAGGTTTCCGGCCGCCCGACCGCGTCGATCACCACGTCGGCGCCGAAACCGCCGGTCAATTCCTGCACCCGCTCGACCACGTCAGCACCGGCCTCGAGGGTGTGGGTGGCGCCGAGTTCCTTGGCCCACTCCAGCTTTCGCGGATCGCGGTCGATGGCGATGATGGTGGTGGCGCCCGCCAGCCGGGCCCCCGCGATCGCCGCGTCACCGACGCCGCCGCAGCCGATGACCGCGACCGAATCGCCGTAGCTCACCCCGCCGGTGTTGATCGCCGCCCCCAGTCCGGCCATCACACCGCAGCCGAGCAGTCCGGCCACGGCGGGATCGGTCTCCGGGTCGATTACGGTGCACTGTCCCTCGTGCACCAGGGTCTTGTCGGCGAAGGCGCCGATGCCCAGAGCCGGGGTCAGTTCGGTTCCGTCGGCCAGCGTCATCGGCTTGCTCGCGTTGTGGGTGTCGAAGCAGTACCACGGCTTGCCGCGCTTGCAGGCCCGGCACTGGCCGCACACCGCGCGCCAGTTCAGCAGCACGTGATCGCCGGGCTGGACGTGGGTGACGGCATCGCCGACCGTTTCCACCACGCCGGCCGCCTCGTGGCCGAGCAGGAAAGGGAATTCGTCGTTGATGCCGCCCTCGCGGTAGGTCAGATCGGTATGGCACACCCCGCAGGCCTGCACCCGCACCACCACGTCGTGCGGGCCCGGATCGGGGATGACGATATCGACGATCTCGACCGGGGCGCCCACACTGCGGGCGATGACGCCGCGAACCTTCTGGGACATGGAATCTCCTTTACGCGTCGGGGGTGCCGGTTTACCTTACGGGTCAGTGTATGCCCGCATCGACTGCCTCGGACAGGTGTCCAGACGATAGTTCGGTTTCCCTGGTCGCACCGCGCGCGTGCTGGTGGAAACCATTGTCATCTCCACTGCCGGGCGGAGTTACCGGCGCGCTGCCCGGGCCTGCGGCGGGCACCCGTCAGGTGGCGAACCGGCGACGGAACTCCTCGCTCACCGCGCACCACAGTGCGTGGTAGTGCGGAAGAAGGGAATGTGCTTGCGCCAAACTCGGCGTGTCGATGAAGACCACGCCGTGGCACGAGTACCGCGTCACCCGGAAATTCACGAAAGATTCGGTATTGATGGCTTTTTCGCGATCAGTGAGATGAGTGATCTCGACCCGCTCGCGGCCGGCGACCCGCCACCACGCCGACGACGGCCCGACTGCCGTCCGGAAGTGGCCGCTATTCGCGGTGTCGGTCACGGTATTTCGCCTCTCCGGCGCGGTCTTCGCGCGCGATCCGGTCGATGATCGCGCGCACGGAATCGCGCGATTCAGGTTTGGAGATCTGCTCGGGCCAGAACACCGCGAGCAGAATGACGGCCAGCGGAATACTGATCAGCAGCACGAATTCCCAGAACATCGGCCTCACTCCCGACCCGAGTCCGGCACCAGGTGTTTTGCCTCGATGAGCCGCTGCTTCGCCTGCTGTTTCACCGGGCACACGCACAAAGCGCAGTCGATATGCAATTGCATGATGATGTGCGCGTAGGAGACGGTCATGATCGGCATTCGATCGTGGTTGAGCAGTCCCATGGTGGATACTTCCCCTGCGATGTGAAAGTGGTTGTCGGCGTTGAGGTTGCATCGACTCGGCCGCGAGTTGTAGTCGAATGGTGGGGATTTCGGGTATCCGTTGCCGTACCGATTGTTTGAACTCGTCTACCAGCAACCTGTCCAGTGGGGACCTGTCCAGAAAACCGGGACACAATCGATAGGGGAGCTAACGAATGGGGTCAGGGAGCACACTCGCGCAACGAGCATTGGGGCGTGAACTGCGGCGGCTGCGAAATGCCAAGGGAATGGGCCAATCCCAGGCCGCGCGCATCGCGGAAACGTCGCATCAGACCATCGGCCGTATCGAAGAGGGCCAGACGACGCGGATCACCAGCCTGCAAGTGAACGCACTGTGCGACAGCTACGGGGCGACCGATGAGGAGCGGCGCATCTGCCTGGATCTGGTGAAGGAGATTCGCGCATCGCGAGAGGGGAAGGTGACGGCCAGCTGGTGGAGGGCGTATGCGGACGCGCAGGACAGCGGGTTCAACCACTACCTGGCTTTGGAGGACGCCGCAACCAAGTTGACGCTCTGGAAAACGACCATCGTGCCTGGTCTTCTTCAAACGCCTGCCTACCGACGCGCGATGGGTTGGGCAGAACGACCTGATATGCCGAGTGAGCAGCTGGAGCGACGAATCGAATGGCAGACCCATCGCCAAGAACGATTGAAAGACCCGAATCTTCGGATCGCGGCACTCCTCTACGAAGCCATCCTTCATGAACAGGTTGGAGGGCCAGCAGTGATCGCGGAGCAGCTAGGCCAACTGGCAACGCTGGCCGAAATGCCTAACGTGTCCGTCCGAGTAGTTCCGTTCAACGCGTCGAGTCATCTTGGGGCATATGTCGGCTCGTTCACTCTCTTGGAGTTTCCGGTTTTGCTCTCCGGGCTCTCCGCGCCTCCGATCGTCTATGTCGAAGGTTGGACCGGGGATCTCTACCTGGAACGCGAGGCGGAGCTGCAAAAATATACTCGGGCTCTTGGCGAGATTGATCGTGTAGCGTTGACCGAAGCCGAGTCGGTAGCACTGATCAAGGAGCACATGCCGTGAGCAACGACCTGTCCGGGGCGAAGTGGTTCAAGTCAAGCTTCTCAGGCGCGAGCAAAGACTGTGTCGAGGTGGCGTTCCTCAACGATGCTGTGGGCGTTCGTGATTCGAAGAACCCCACCGGTCCGGCCCTGATCTTCACTCCCTCGGAGTGGTCCGCCTTCACTGCCGGCGTCCAGTGCGGCCGGTTCGACCGGGCGTAAACACCTCCGCTCGCCACGATCCGAGAACCTCCGAAGCCCTTGCCTCCCTGGGTCTTCGGGGGTTCTGCCGTATCACCCCTCGTGCCGCCCCACCGCGTGCATCCCTCGAGCAGCCGAATTTTTCGTGCAAAGCTCTGCGATGTTGCGGGAAATCCGCAAAACCGGGCGGAGTTTGCACGATTAGTTCGCCGTAGTCTTCCTGGGACGACTCTCACTCCCAGTGCGAGGAGACGGCTGCTTCGGAGGCTTCGAAGCACGATCGTCGTTTGCTGTCCCGATGATCCGGCGCCACGCGGTATGAAACCGAAACCTATCGATCGAAGACGGCGGCAAGTGTGTCCGCGGTGAGGATCCGTAGCGCCCATTTCCGCACTTCTTCGGGCCGCGCCGCGTGCACGGTTCCGGTGACCGATTCCGGCAGCGGCCCGAACTTGAACGCGAGCTGCTGAAGCAACACCCGCGCCTCCCCGCGCGCCTCGCCGCGGGCGGTGAGGGCGCACCGGGCGGGTGTCGTTCGATTGGGGGCTGGACGGTGTTCTGCCTGAACTTTTCGTGCAAACCTCGCCCGATTTTGCGGACAACCGCAAATTTCCCCGAGGTTTGCACGGAAAGTTCAGCCCCCTCTGATACAACGCAATTCGCGCGGTGTCCTGTGTTCTCAGCGGAGATGCCGGTCGGCGAGGGCCCGAGCGGCGGCATCGGGCACGTATGTCGCACACGCGGTGATGAGAGCCCGGATCCCGTCAACGGTCTCGGTGGTGAGCGCGGCATGGCGCACCACGTCGAGTTCGTTGGCGACGGTGAGGAGTGCGAAGTCCGCGAGATCGGTGCCGTCTACGGCGACCACCTCGCCGGTGAAGCGGTCGGTGATCGGAAGTGGGGTGGTGCCGAGGTGGGGATTGGTCTCGGCTCGGTCGCACGCGCCGTAGCGGTAGACCAGAGCTTCCGCGTCGTGACCGATTGCCGCGCGCAGGCGCGCTCGCCGGTCGAGTGGCAGCAGTGAGTGCGGGAAGCCGTCCGTGCCGTAGGTGGCGTGGGTGAGCGCGGCCAGCTGAACCCGGGTACCTCCGCCGAGGTCCACGACCAGCTGCCGCACCCGCTCGAGATGATCGAGGAGATCCCCACCAGGATGCTCCACCCGCGCCGCGCCGAGTTCGCGCAGCAGCGCCCGCGCCGGCCACGGTGTTGTGAGATCCGCGATCGTCCGCGCCAATGCCTCCGGCTCCTCACGGGCGACCAGATGCCCGGCGCCGGGAATTCGGGTCACCGTGGCGTGCGGAACCAGCTGGAGCAACCCGTCCGCCTCGACGTCGGTGAGCGATGAGGCCCGGCCGGCACGGATCAGATGGATGGGGATATCCAGTTGCGCCGTGATCTGTCGCAGTCCCGGGACGTGGACCAAGACATCGTCGATGAAGTCCGGGTAGACATTCGACAGGCCGCCGGCAGCGAGAAAGCGCCGCACCCGGCCCGCATCGAGATTGGGCACCACATCCACCAGAACCAGCCCCGTGACCTTCGCTCGGGTGCGCGGATCACCCAGCGCCGCAACGGCGGCGAGCCCGCCCAGTGAGGCGCCGACGAGCACGCATCCGGGTTCCGCATCGACGATCGCGGCAATATCGCCCCCGCACTCGTCCAGCCTCCTGAGTGCCCCACCGCTATCGCCGTGGCCGCGCTGATCGAAAGCGACACACCGCAATCCGTCCCCGACAAGTCGCTCCACTACGGGAGCCCACACCTGCCGCCGCTCACCCCCGGCATGCAGCAAGACAACCGTCGGCCCCTCGCCGGCCTCCTCCCCGTACAGGTCTACGTCGGGGCGGGCAATATGCCGCGCTCGCATCACATCCATGGTCCACCCCCGTTGCGATAGTCGGGCCGCTCACGATAGCGCCACGCCGTGATCCTCGCCGCCCCTCCGTCCGGCTGAACTTTTCGTGCAAACCTCGCCGACGATGACGGAAATCGCCACATCTCGCCGAGGTTTGCACGATTAGTTCACCCCCCCGCACCTGTCCACAGGCCCTAGGACGTTCCCTGCCACCTCGGGATCTCCGGCGCACCGCAATCTCTCCGATGATGCACACCATCGTCGTTCGCAGGGAGCTGCTGTGGGAACGTCCGGGGCCGGCCCGCGAGGTAGTCGGGCTCTTCTCCGCGGTGAGGGAATCGGCCGCGTTGTGCATGATCGGCATGCTAGAGCGGCACGATCCGCCGTCAGTCCTTCTTCAGCTCCTCGGCGAGCATCACGAGGATTCCGCTCGGCCCGCGGAGGTAGGTGAGCTTGTAGATGTCCTGATAGGTCGCGACGCCGCGAAGCGGATGGCAGCCGTGCTTCGCGGCGATCTCGAGGGCTGCGTCGATATCGTCGACCGAGAAGGCGACCCGGTGCATGCCGATCTCGTTGGGGCGGGTGGGTTCCGTCTCGATCGCCTCCGGGTGGATGTACTCGAAGAGTTCGAGGCGACCGTGACCGTCCGGGGTCTGGAGCATGGCGATCTTGACGTGATTGCCGTCGAGACCGACGGCGGTGTCGGTCCATTCACCACTGACCGTGTCCCGGCCGAGAACCGTGAGACCGAGGTCGGTGAAGAAGGCGATCGCTGCTTCGAGGTCGCGAACGGCGATGCCGACGTTCTCGAGTTTGATGGGCATGCGGTGGATGCTACCGAGCAGGGCTGACCAATTTCGGTAGACGAATTACCGGCCGGGGCCCTCGTCGTCGCGGAACGAGCCGGCACTCATGCGACGCCTTCCGCCCCGGCGGTGACCTGTTCGGTGACCGCCGCGTCGGCCTCGCCGCCTCGGACGACGATCGTCGGACAGTGCGCGAGATGCAGCAGCGCGGTACTGGTCGAACCCAGAATTAGGCCGGGAAACCCGCCGCGCCCGTGGGTACCGACCACCAGCAGTTGCGCGTCCTCGCAGTGGGCGAGCAGCGCCCGAACGGGGCTGTCGCACATCACGACTCGCTCGACCGATACCTCCGGGAACCGTTCGGCCCAGCCGGCCAGTCTCTCGGCCAGCACCACCCGCTCGGTCTCGCGAATCGCCTCCCAGCCGACCACGGGCAGGTCGTAACCGCTCCGATCGCTCCAGGCGTGTACCGCGACCAACCCGGCCCCGCGCCGGGACGCCTCGGCGAAGGCGAGTTCGACGGCCGGGACGCTGTTCGCGGTGCCGTCCACTCCGACCACGACCGGTTTCCGCGCCCATCCGGCGTCGGCGGCCGGATCGCCGTGCACGACCGCGACCGGGCAGTGCGCGTGCCGGCTGAGCGCGGTGCTGACCGAGCCGAGCACCATCCGCCCGATCGCCCCGCGACCATGGCTGCCGACCACCACCATCCGCGCCCGCGCCGAATGCTCGAGCAGGGTGGGGATGATCATGTCGAAACTCAGTTCGGTGCTGATCGCCGGCGTCGCATCGGGTGTGGCATGGCGCGCCACCGCCGCCGCTTCGGCCAGTACTCGTTCCCCGTCCGCGCGCAGCCACTGCTGTTCCGCGGCGGCCAGCACCGCGGTCAGGCCCGGATTCGGCGCTACGCCGTAGGACGTGACGATGTGCAGCGCGCAGTGCTGCAACGCGGCCTCGACGGCGGCCCACACCACGGCTTGCAACGCGATCTCCGAGCCGTCGGCGCCGACCACGATCGCCGGTGTATCCGGTCCGCTCATAGGTATCTCCTCTTCCCGTGTGCGCCGGGCCTATTCGGTGCGGTCCGCGGCGTCGGTGCGGTCTGCGGCGTCGGAAGGCGTGATCAGGCCGTAGTGCCCGTCGTAGCGGTGATAGAGCACGCAGCCGCGATCGAGATCCCGGTCCCGGAAGAAGACGAACGGCCATCCGGTCAGTTCCAGCCGGGTGATCGCCTCGGGCACGCTCAGCCGGGGCGCCTGCCGGCTGCTGACGGACAATGCCGGCAAGCCGCGGGTCACCGCGTCGGGACGCGGATCCACTTGCGCCAGACGGTAACCCGTGGCGCCGTCGCGATACAGGACGCTGTCGACGCGGCTGCCGTATTCGGTGAACAGCTGGAACTCGTAGTCCATGAGTTCCATGTCGAAGGCCGCCTCGTCGGCGGTCTCGTTCGTCAGCGCGTACGACTTGTGCCGCACGACTCGACGCTCTTCGGCCGGACGCGGGTGGTACGGCAATCCGTTTCGCGGAGCAGCGCCGTGCCGCCATTCGTGGACCGCCCCGGCTCCCCGTCCCCCTCGTACGGCTTCCCAGTGCCGCGAGATGCGGGCGAGGCGTGACTCGAGCCGCGCCCGGAGCAGGTCCACGGCTTCGCGCGTGCTCGTGCCGGTGACCTGCACCCGCACCGGGCGACCGGCGAGATTCACATTGGCCTGCGCGACAACCGATCCGCCGAGGGCGGGATCACCGTGACCGGTGAGCCGCACTCGCGCGGACAGGACGGGCTCCGACGCGTGGGCCAGCGCACGTCCGATCTTCTCCCGTGCGTAGTCCGCTCCCGCATCCGACACATAGCGGCCGGCGGAGACCTGGAGGATCGGCTCCGCCGGCGAAACGGTGTTCTGCATGAGGAGGACAGTCGCATCCGCGCGGCCCGGTGCGAGAGGGCACAAAGTCACCGTGCCGCTGCCGTTCGACCGCTTCTCAGCGGCCGAACAACCGGCGAAGCCGCGGTGGTTCCGAGGGGCGATCCGGCAGCGACCCGGCTCACACTCGCGCCGCTTGCGCGGCCATCTCTCGGCGCACGTCGTCCATGTTCAACTCGCGTGCCCGTGAAATGAGTTGCTCCAGTGCGTCTTCGGGGACGACGCCCGGCTGCGCGTACAGCACGACACCGTCGCGGACGATCATCAGGGTCGGAATGGAGCTGATCCGGAACGCGCCCGCCAACTCCTGTTCCGCCTCGGTGTCGACCTTTCCGAACACGACGTCCGGATGCTTCGCGGCGACGCGCTCGAAGATCGGCGCGAACATCCGGCACGGACCGCACCAGGATGCCCAGAAGTCCAGAACCACCAGGTCCGAGCCCGCGACGACTTGGTCGAAGTTCGCCTTGGTCACTGTCGTAGTTGCCATGTCTCTCTCTTCTCTCTTGGGTCATATATACCCCGGGGGGTATATATGGAAGCGTGTGGGTGGCGCACTTATTCCACGCGGAGTCTCGCCCCAATGCCGGAAAGGAAACGTCTTCACACTGGAATCGAACGACGCCCAGGGGGGTGCGGCCATCATGTGCGTAGGCATTTCTTCCGCTGCCTACCGAATGGTTGGCGCAAAGGCTTGACGAACGGGTAGTTAGCGGAGCTAAGTTAACCGTGATGCGCGCTACAGTGGCGCGTGGGGACGACTCGTCCGCCGGTAGACGACCCAGGGAGACCTACCCATGCCCGATGACGTGCAGAAGGCCGAGCGTAAACGGCGCCTCGCGGCGGCGATGGCCGACGACGAGGTGCGCGCGGCATGGCCGGATGCGGACGTCAGCGCCGCACTCGCACGCCCGGGCCTGCGCCTGGCCGAACTGGTCTACACGGTCATGACCGCGTACGCCGACCGTCCGGCCGTCGGGCAGCGGGCCGGTGAGATCGTTGTCGACGCCGAGGGGCGCCGGGTGCGGCGGCTGCTGCCGCGCTTCGAAACCCTGAGCTATCGGCAGCTGTGGTCGCGCGCCGGCGCGCTGGCGAGTGCGTGGCAGGCTGGGGGACTGCGGGCCGGTGATTTCGTGTGCACCGTCGGATTCGTCAGCAGCGATTACGTCACCGTCGACCTCGCGGGCGTGCGGCTCGGCACCGTGGCGGTGCCGCTCCAGGCCACCGCCGCTGTCGCACAATGGAATTCGATCATCGCCGAAACCGAGGCGCGGGTACTGGCCTGCAGCGCCGAACTGCTCGACGCCGCTGTCGAGGCCGCGCTGGCGAGTGCGACGATCGGGCAACTGGTCGTCTTCGACAGCACCGGCGACGACGACGAACGCGCGGCCGTCGCGGCGGCTCGCGCCCGGCTGGCCGAATCGGGTCGCGAGATCGCGTTCGACTCGCTGCACGATCTCGTCGAGCACGGTTTCGCCCTCCCGGCCGTGCCGCTCGCGAGCGCGCTCGGCGACGATCCGTTGTCGCTGCTCATCTACACCTCCGGCAGCACCGGAACGCCCAAGGGCGCCATGTACACCGACCGCTTGGCCGCCGCGATGTGGTTGTACACCGCCAAGGCGCCGGTGCCCGCGATCACCCTCAACTATCTGCCGCTCAGCCATGTGGCCGGCCGTCTGCAACTGGGCGGCACGCTCGCTCGCGGCGGGACCGCCTACTTCACCGCGCGCAGCGATATGTCGACGCTGTTCGAGGATCTGGAGCTGACCCGGCCCACCGAACTGGTCTTCGTTCCACGCGTCTGCGAGATGCTGCTGCAACACCACCAGGGTGAGGTCGAGGCCCGGATCGCAGTAGGCGGCGAGCGCGGCGTCATCGAGGACGAGGTGAAAGCGGAACTGCGCGAACGACTTCTGGGCGGCCGCTTCCTCGGCGCGATGTGCGCCAGTGCGCCGCTGGCGCCGGAGATGCGCGCCTTCATGGAATCCGTGCTGACCATCGGCCTGCACGACGGATACGGCTCCACCGAGGCCGGCGGCAGCGTCATCGTCGACAACCAGGTCCGGCGCCCGCCGGTGCTGGACTACAAGCTCGCCGACGTTCCCGAACTCGGCTACTTCGGCACCGACCAGCCCCATCCGCGCGGTGAACTGCTGCTCAAGACCACCACCATGTTCCCGGGATATTTCAAACGCCCCGAGATCACCGCGGAGATGTTCGACGAGGACGGCTTCTACCGCACCGGCGACGTGGTCGCCGAACTCGGCCCCGACCATCTGGTCTACGTCGATCGCCGCAACAACGTGCTCAAGCTGTCACAGGGCGAGTTCGTCACCGTGGCGAAGCTGGAGTCGGTGTTCTCCACCAGCGCGCTGATCCGTCAGATCTTCGTCTACGGCAGCAGCGAACGCGCCTACCTGCTCGCGGTGATCGTGCCGACCGACGAGGCGCTGGCGCTCCCGGATCCTCGTGCGGCACTGGCCGAATCACTGCAGGAGCTGGCGAAGGAGGCCGGGCTCAACAGTTACGAGATTCCGCGCGACTTCCTGCTCGAGACCGAACCGTTCACTCAGGACAACGGTCTGCTGTCGGGGATCGGAAAGTTGTTGCGGCCCAAGCTGAAGGAACGCTACGGCGAGCGCCTGGAGCGGCTCTACGCCGAACTATCCCAGGAACAGGCCGACGAACTGGCCGCACTGCGCCACGGTGCGGCGGATCGTCCCGTGCTGGAGACGGTCGGCCGCGCCGCGCGGGCCCTGCTGGGCTGCGCGAGTGGCGATATCCGGCCGGAGGCGCATTTCACCGACCTCGGCGGCGATTCGCTCTCGGCGCTGTCGCTGTCGAATCTGCTGAGCGAACTGTTCGGTGTGGAGGTGCCGGTGGGCACCATCGTCCATCCGGCGAATACGTTGCGGCGCTTGGCCGAACACATCGACACCGAACGACGCGGCGGCGGCCGCCCCACGCTCGCCACCGTGCACGGGCGCGGCACGCGGGTGCGAGCCGCGGATCTGACCCTCGACGCGTTCATCGACCACGAGGCCCTTACTGCCGCAAAGTCTCTGCCGCCCGCATCGGACCCGCCGCGCACGGTTCTGCTGACCGGGGCGAACGGCTACCTCGGCCGGTTCCTGTGCCTGGAATGGCTGCACCGGCTCGACGCCTGCGACGGCACCCTGATCTGTGTGATCCGCGGCGGTGACGCCGCCGCCGCGCGGGCGCGCCTGGACGAGGCGTTCGACAGCGGGGATCCGGTTCTGCTGCAACGGTATCGGGAGCTCGCCGAACGCCGGCTGACCGTCGTGCCGGGTGATATCGGCGAACCGAATTTCGGGCTGGGCGAGGACCGGTGGCGCGAACTCGCCGAAACGGTCGACCTGGTGGTACACCCGGCGGCGCTGGTCAATCACGTGCTGCCCTACGACCAGCTGTTCGGGCCGAACGTGGTGGGAACGGCCGAGGTCGTCCGCCTGGCGATCACCGCGCGCCGCAAGCCGGTGACCTATCTGTCCACGGTCGCGGTGGCCTCCCAGGTCGACCCCGCGCGCTTCACCGAGGACGGCGATATCCGCGAGATCAGCCCCGAGCGGATCATCGACGGCGGCTACGCCAACGGGTACGGCAACAGTAAATGGGCCGGTGAGGTGTTGCTGCGCGAGGCGCACGACCTGTGCGGACTTCCGGTCGCGGTCTTCCGGTCCGACATGATCCTCGCGCACAGCGAATTCGCCGGCCAGTTCAATCTGCCCGACTTGTTCACCCGGTTGCTGCTCAGCGTGCTCGCCACCGGTCTCGCACCGGAATCGTTCTACCGCCCGGCCGCCGACGGGGGTCGCGCCCGCGCCCACTACGACGGCCTTCCCGCGGACTTCACCGCCGCCGCCATCACCGCGCTCGGCCCCGGCGCCGACAGCGGATTCGACACCTTCGACGTGCTCAATCCGCACGACGACGGCATCGGCCTGGACACCTTCGTCGACTGGCTCGTCGCCGACGGTCACCGCATCACTCGCATCGCCGACTACGCCGACTGGCTGGCGCGTTTCGAGACCGCGCTGCGTGCCCTGCCCGAGCGGCAGCGGCGGCATTCGGTCCTGCCGCTGCTGCATGCCTTCCGTCGTCCGGCCCCGGCCGTTCCGGGATCGGCGCTGCCGGCCGAGCGGTTCCGGGCCGCCGTGCGGGCGGCGGGAACCGGCCCGGACGGCGACATTCCGCATCTGAGCCGGGAATTGATCGGGAAATACGTCCGGGATCTGACCGCTGCGGGTCTGCTGTGAAGATTGCCGAAACCGGACACAGCCGGGGCGTGCCGGGCGTACCGTTTTGCCCCACAGCGTTGGTCGGCGAAGGCGCCGAGGGTGATCGCGTCGCCCCGGGCGCTCGCCGAGTGCGACAAGGAGGTCGATTCCGGTGCACCGACTCGAGAAGTCCGCTCTGTGGCGCTGTGTGCTGAACGGATTGTCCGCGCTGGGTGCGGGTTTCGGCGCGGTGGTTCCGGTCTACCTGAACGAGTGCCAGGTCGACGACTACCGCGACGCCGAAGCGGCCGCGGCCGAATGGGACTGGTCGATCCCGTATCAGTGGCTCGATCACGCCCACGGGTGATCGTGCGGGCCCGGCGGTCGATGTGGACCGATCGTGGCCGGGCTGCCGGCGCGCCGCGGCCGCTGGTCGGCTCGGCCGTCCGCGAACGGTAGTCGCTTCGCAGCGAGGGGTCGGAGCGTGGCCGTGGCGGTGCCGGCTCCGCGTCCGACGGTCAGGTAGCCGGATCGATGGCGTCGGCCAGGTAGTCGGTCCCGCCGACATAGACCGTATGGCCGGATTCGGTATCGGCCGTGGTGGTGTCGGCGATCGCGGTCGCGAACTCGTCGATCGTGGGCAGCGCACCGTGTTCGGTTCGCGCCGCCACCGCGTCCGGATCGCGGCGTTCGAGCAGGCGCACGATGATGGTGCCCTCGATCATGTCGCCCGATACGACCGTGAAACCGATTCCGCGCGAGTCGAATTCGCCGATCATGGCGCGCAGCGCGTCCTCGCCCGCCCGCTTGCTCCGCGCGATGGGCTCGTAGTCCGCCGGGGTGGGTTTGCGGCCGTGGAAATGCGCCTGGTGGCTGGTGACGAACACGATGCGCGCACCCGGGGCCATGAGCGGTAGCGCCAGCCGGACCAGCCGCACCTGGGCGTCACGGTTGATCGCCATCGCGTAATCGGGCGCGGCGCCGTGTTCGAGCCCGCCCGAGGCGTTGAGGATCAGCACGTCCAGCCGCCCGAAGCGGGTGCGGATCTCCTCGATCATGGCCGCGGCGGCCCCGGGATCGGACAGGTCGGCGCCCACCGGCGTCGCCGATCCGCCGTCGGCGGCGATCGAATCGGCGAGAATGCTTGCCCGCCTGCGTTTCTCGCGATAGTTCAGGACGACGTGATCGCCGCGCCCCGCGAGAATCCGGGCGGTCTGCGCCCCGATGCCGCGGGAGGCGCCGGTGATCAACACGATGCGTTGTGAATCCACCCGCACTCCCACTCGTTGCTTCTATTTCAGAATCACTATGGTGGTTCGAAATGAGAAGTGCAAGAGAGCGCGCGGGCGCCCCGCGGGCGGCGATGGAACTGCTGGGGCAGCGCTGGATGCTGCGCGTCGTCTGGGAACTGACGCCGGGACCTCTCGGTTTCCTCGAGCTGCGCCGGCGCATGGACAACTGCTCCTCGAGCATGCTCTCGGTGCGCCTGCAGACCCTGCAAGGCGCCGGTGTGATCGTCAAACGCGCCGACAAGGCCTACGAGTTGACCACGGCCGGAACCGAACTCGTGCGGGCGCTGCAACCGCTGTGGGCGTGGGCGGCGAGCAATCTCGACGCCGGCGTGGTGGGGGGATAGTCGCTGTCGTCGACCGAGCGAGGCGATAGGTGCCGAGGTTGCGCGTATGCGCCGGTGTCGCGTGCCCACGGCCGCGGAATCGATCCACTAGGTTTGGTAGACACGCCCACGGGCGGCGGGTGGAGTTCGACGAAGATCTGGGGACTGACATGAACGGTGACACGATTCGGCGCGGTAGCCGCCCGCTGTTCGGCGCGGCCGCGGCCGCCGCGTTGCTGATATTGACCGGCTGCGGCTCGTCCGACTCGGGGAACGCTCGCCCGGCCGACTCGGTCGCACCGAAGGCGACCACCGCCAGCACGGTCCCGGAAGTTATCGACTGTTCCTTCAGTAAGCCGGCGGTCCGGCCGGAGAATATGATCCTCGCCTGCGCCGATCTGGGTGCTCGGGTCGAACAGATCGTGTGGCAGAGCTGGGGGCCGGATCAGGCGCAGGGAGACGGTGTCGAGCGGGAGAACACCTGCGATCCCAACTGCGCCGCCGGCAAGTACGTCACCAAAAAGGTGCATCTGACGCTGACCGACGTCGCGCGGCCGGGCAATGTCTTCACCAAGGTGACCACCGTGGATGCCGACGGTCACACCTTCACCTGGCCGAGAACTCCGCGCTGATCCGCTCCGGCGGCTAAAATTATGTGGTACTCAGGGTGTCGCTTACCGCCCGATAATTGCTACGCTGCTGTAGCAACGGTGCCGGTGCGGCCGGAACCGATGGCCGAGATGACGACCAGGAGTACCGATGAAGTTACTTCCCATGCGCAACCGCGGCGTGGGCGATCCCGGTGAGGTGGCGCTGCACGCGCGGAATGTGCAGTTCGATTGGCGGGCCACCCCGCTGCACTGGCTGGCCGCCGAACCCATCGCCTCGCATGTGTTCAACTCGCTCAACCTGCTGCTGCCCGAGGGCGAGCGGATGTTCATCCAGACCTTCTCCGAGGCGCTGCCGCTGATCAAGGACGAGAAGCTGCGCGAACAGGTCATCGGCTTCATGGGGCAGGAGGCCATGCACGCCGAGACTCACAACGACTCGCTGCAGCAGGTCTTCCGCGCCCACGGCGTCGACGTCGACAGCTACGCACGGCAGATGGAGTACATCTTCCGCAAGGCGCTGGGTCCGCGAGAGGGGCAGACGCCGCGCGAGCAGTTCCAGACCCTCGTCGAACGGCTGGGCTTCATCGCCACCCTCGAGCACTTCTTCGCCTTCCTCGGCGACTGGATCATCAACGCCGATCTGGAGCGGTTCGACGCCGCGCCCAACATGCTCGACCTGTACCGCTGGCACGGCGCCGAGGAGGTCGAGCACCGCTTCGTCGCCCACGATGTCGCCGGATATTTCGAGGTCGGCTACGTGCGCCGGTGCGCGCTGATGGCGATCACCTTCCCGATCTTCGCGGTGCTGCTGCTGCGCGGTACGAAGTATCTGGTGCACCAGGACGCCGAGCTGCCGAATATGGGGTATCCCCGCATCGTGGGCAAGGCGCTCGGTGCGATGTGGCGGGGTGCGCTGCCCGGAATTCCCTCGCTGCTGTGGTCGGCGCTGTCGGTGGCCAAGCCCGGATACACCCCGGCCTCGGTCGGATCGACCGCGCAGGCCGTGGCGTATCTGGCGAAATCGCCTGCGGCACAGGCACTCGCGTCGTGACGACACGCAGGCCCGTGCCCACCGAACTGCCGCCCGACCTCTACGGCGGGCGCGGCTGGGACCGGCCGATCGGCATCATCGGTGCGGTCGCCGAGGCGCGGATGCGGTGGGCGTCGCTGATCCACCGGCGTCCGGTGACCGGCGCGGTCGACAGCGGCCGGTTGCGCGTGCGGGTGGTCGAGCGGCGGATCGAGGCGCACGACGCCGATGTGGTGAGCCTGGTGCTGCGCGCCACCGACGGCAGCGCGCTGCCGACCTGGCGACCTGGCGCCCATCTGGACCTGGAACTGCCGTCGGGCCGGCTGCGGCAGTATTCGCTGTGTGGTGACCCCGCCGATCGGTTCCATTACCGGATCGCGGTGCGCCGGATACCGGGCGGCCTCGGTGGTTCGGTCGAGGTGCACGACGACCTCCGCGTCGGCGCCGAACTCACCATCCGCGGGCCCCGCAACGCCTTTCCGTTCGTCCTGCCGGGCCACGGATCCTCCGCTGCCCGTGTGCATTTCGTCGCGGGAGGCATCGGGATCACGCCGATCCTGCCGATGGTGCGGATGGCGCATCGGCTGGGCGTGGACTGGACTATGGTCTACACCGGCCGCAGTCGCGACACCATCCCGTTCCTCGCCGAAACAGAATCCTTCGGCAGCCGGGTGACGGTGCGCACCGACGACGACGGGGGTGTGCCGATGGCGGCGGAACTGCTGCCCGGCGTCGGCGTGGACACATCGGTCTACTGTTGCGGGCCGGTCCCGATGACCTCGGCGATCGCCGCGGTCGTTCGCGAAATGCCCGGTGTGGAACTGTATTCCGAGCGATTCTCCGCCGCGCCGGTGGTCGACGGCAAGCCGTTCCGCGTCGAGCTCGCCCGCACCGGCGAGGTGCTCGACATTCCCGCCGACCGCTCGGTGCTCGACGAAGTGCTGCGCGTGCGGCCCGATATCGCCTACTCCTGCCGGCAGGGTTTCTGCCGCACCTGCAAGGTCCGGGTACTCGACGGGCAGCCCGATCATCGCGACACCGTCCTCACCCCCGGCGAGCGCGCCGAGGGCGAACTGCTCATCTGCGTATCACGGTGCGCCGGTGAGCGTTTGGTGCTCGACCTCTGACCTCCACTCGCCCTCTTCGAGGAGATTCTCGTGACCGACACCGCCCCCGTTCCGGACTCCGAACACTTCGTCCGCAACGGTGACTTCGATATCGCCGTCTACGAATACGGCGATCCCGCCGCACCGACCATGCTGCTCGTGCACGGCTGGCCCGACGACCATCACCTGTGGGATCGGGTGATTCCCAAGCTGTCCGGGCGTTTCCACGTCGTCGCCTACGACACCCGCGGCCACGGCCGCTCCACTCGGACCGATCGCACCGAGGACTACGGCCTGGACCGCTTCGCCTCCGACTTCTTCGCGGTGGCCGATGCGGTGAGCCCGGACCGGCCCGTGCACGTGCTCGCCCACGACTGGGGTTCGGTGCAGGTATGGGAGGCGGTGTGTGAGCCGCAGGCCGCCGCCCGGGTGGCCTCGTTCACCTCGGTCTCCGGCCCGAATCTCGACCACCTGGCGAAGTGGACCCGCAATCGGATGGGCCGCGGCGCGGTGTGGGGCCCGGCCACGCAGCTGCTGTCCTCGGCCTACACCTTCCTGTTCATGACCCCCGGCCTGAACAAGGCGGTGATGCGGCCGCTGTCGTCGGAGAAGGTGTGGAAGCGGTTCATCGGCCTGATGAACGAAACCTCCCCGGAGAACGTCACATTGGGCCCGGCGTTCCGGCAGGACTTCTTCGACGGCATGCGGATCTACCGCGCCAACATCCTGCCGCGCATGCTCGGCCCGCGCGAGCGGCACACCGAGGTGCCGGTGCAGCTGATCATCGCGCGCCGCGATATCGCGGTGCGTCCGGCCGGGTACGACGACACACCGAAGTGGACCGATCGGCTGTTCCGGCGCGAGATCGCGGGCGGGCATTGGCTGCCGTTCTCCCATCCGGAGTTGCTGGCCACCTCGGCGACCGAGCTCGCCACGGCCGTCGACACCGGTGAGTATCCGCGCACGCTGCGGCGCGCCGAGGTCGGCGCGCAAGCCGGGCCGTTCACCGAGCGGCTGGTCGTGATCACCGGCGGCGGCAGCGGCATCGGCCGCGAAACGGCGCTGGCGTTCGCCCGCCGCGGCGCCGAGGTGGTCCTGTCGGATCTGAACCTGGACGCCGCCAAGGAGACCGTGGAACTGATCACGGCGGCCGGTGGCATCGCGCACGCCTACGCCGTCGACGTCTCCGACCAAGCGTCGATGAGCGAGCACGCGAGCGCGGTGATCGCCGCCCACGGCGTGCCCGACATCCTGATCAACAACGCCGGCATCGGCCAGGCCGGAGACTTCTTCGAGACCTCCGCCGCCGAATTCGACCGGGTGCTGCGGGTGAACCTCGGCGGCGTGGTCAACGGCTGCCGCACCTTCGGCGCCGCCATGGCCGAGCGGGGACTCGGCGGACATGTCGTCAACCTGTCCAGCATGGCCGCCTACAGCCCGCAGCAGGGTTTCAGCGCCTACTCGACCAGTAAGTCCGCGGTTTTCATGTTCTCCGACTGCCTGCGCGCCGAACTGGCCGGTAAAGGTATCGAGGTGCACACCATCTGCCCCGGCATCGTGCACACGAATATCGTTGCGACAACGAAGTTCTCGGGCCTGTCCGACGATGCGGAGGCCGCGAAGCAGGCCCGCTACGACGCGCTGTACCGCAAACGCGGCTACGGCCCGGAGAAGGTCGCCGACCGGATCGTGCGCGCGGTCGAACGTCACCGCGAGATCGTCCCGGTCACGCCGGAAGCCCACCTGCAGTACCACTTCAGCCGCTTGGCCCCGGCCGTCAACCGCTTCGTCGCGGCGCGGGTGAAGCTGACGTAGGCCGCGTTTCACGTCGTCGGCGCGGGGGACCGGTCGTACGGTCGATGCGACCGGTCCGCCTGTTTGCGCCGGGGTCGAGGGAGCCGGGAGAGCAGGCGGCCTTCACTCGGGGCGAATCGGTGCGTGCTGCGATGATCGCGAGGCGTCTGCCCAGGGCGGTTCGGCGGCGCGGGGGTCTACGCCGGAATCCGTGTCCGGCGCGTGCGCCGTCCCGGCTTCGGCGGTGGGCGTGTCCGAGCGGCTCTCGGCCGGCGCCGCACCCGATTCCGGCGGCGTCGACCGTTCCAGGAAGCGCAGCAGCTCCACGGGGAACGGCAGGACCAGGGTCGAATTCTTCTCTGCCGCAACCTCGACGACCGTTTGGAGCAGTCGCAGCTGCAGGGCCGCCGGGGCGGTCGCCATCCGTTCGGCGGCGTCGGTCAGCTTCCGTGAGGCCTGGAGCTCGCCCTCGGCGGTGATGACGCGGGCGCGGCGTTCACGCTCGGCCTCCGCCTGCCGCGACATCGACCGTTTCAGCGATTCCGGCAGCGCCACATCCTTGATCTCCACCCGGTCGATGTGGACGCCCCAGGCGAGGGCCGGGCTGTCGATCATCAACTCGAGACCCTTGTTCAGCTGTTCGCGGTTGGACAGCAGATCGTCGAGTTCGCTCTTACCGATGATCGAGCGCAGCGAGGTCTGCGCCACCTGTTCGACGGCGAACAGATAGTCCTGGACCTCGACCACCGCCTGCGTCGGGTCGATCACCCGGAAGTACACCACCGCGTCGACCCGCACGGTCACGTTGTCGCGAGTGATGCCCTCCTGTCCCGGCACCGGCATCGTGACGACCTGCATCGGCACCTTGTGCATCTTGTCGACGAACGGAATGAGCACCCGCAAGCCCGGATTACGCACCGCCCGCACCCGCCCGAATCGGAACACCAGCCCGCGTTCGTACTGCTGAACCACTCGCAACCCGGTCCCGAACGCGACCCCGGCGCACACCGCCCCCGCCCCCACGATGAATGCGGCAAACGTCGCAACGTCCATAGCGTCACCACCATGCGAAACGCCCGGCACGCCCGCGACCGGGCTCCTGCCATCGATCATGGCACCGTTGCGCCGAGCGGGCCACGAACGGCCGGCGAAGGAGGTTCGCGGCCGGCGAGGTCGCCCGGGTGCGGCACAACCGGCTCACCGGGCGAACGCCCGGTTGTGCGGCTACCGTCCGCTCATGCACTTCGTCGTCATCGCGGCCGTGGTCGGCGCACTCGTCTGGATCTCGGTGGCAGCCGTTCGCCGAGAAGCATCGCCGTCGGCGCGGCGTCGGAAATGGGAGGCCGGCGATGCGGGTCGCAGTGGCCGCAGATTCAGCGGAAGTGATTGCGGCGGAGGCGGTTGCAGTACGGACAGCTTCGGCGGGGACAGCGGTTGCGGTGGGGGGAGCAGTTGCGGCGGGGGCAGTAGTTGCGGTGGTGGTAGCGGCTGTGGGGGTGGCAGCAGTTGCAGCGGGAGCAGTAGTTGCAGTAGCGGGAGTAGCTGTGGCGGAGGTAGCAGCTGTGGCGGTGGTAGTAGTTGCGGTGGCGGCAGCAGCAGCTAGGTCGAACGGCCACCTCGGCCGGCACGCGCGGGCGGCCCCGGGGATCGCCGCACCCGATCGGTTCGCGCCGGTCTGCGTCTGTGCGGCAGGAGCAATCCGTGGCGACCGGCGGCCATCGTCACCGCCGAGCGCGGCGCCCTGAACCTCCGCTGATCTCACCCAGGGCGGTTTCCACCTCGGCGATCCGCTCCGGCGAGACTCCCCACGGATTCTCCACTCCCACAACGGCATCCAGATCCCACAGCACGCAGTCCTCGCCGGGGTCGGCGACGAGGGACCAGGCGACGACGGTGCGTCCGAGCTGCGTCGCCATCGGCACACCGCTGCCGCCGCCGTAGCCGTCTCCCTGGGGGAAGTGGTGCAGGAACCGGCCGTACGCGGCCTCGCAGAAGTCCCGGTAACGCTTGGTGCACAGGATCAGACCGTGCCACGCCTCGTCCACGGCATGGGACGGCATGCCGATCACCTGGTCGTCGGCCAGCGCCGCTCCGCAGCATCGCAACCATTGCCGCAGACCGGTGTCCACCAATTCCCGCGGCTGCCAGGGACAGGTCTTGAAGACGGCCTCCGGCAATCGCAGCGCATCGACGGCGCGCCGGGTGCGGACCGGATCGATACGCCGGAAGCGGGACAGCACCGGCCCACGGTACGGCCGAGATCGCGCGGCGGACAACTCCTGCGCCCGCGGGCCGCGATGCTCATCGAGCGGACGTGTCGACAGTGGCGGAGTCGCCGTCCTTCTCGCCCCGGGTGGCCAGCAGGCTGGTCACGGTCACCACGCCGAGCACCACCACGATCACCAGCAGCGAGGCGGCGGTGGGGATCTCCGGCAGCCAGTCCCAGTAGCCGTGGGCCCAGTGCAGTACCAGTTTGACGCCGATGAAGCCGAGGATCACGGCCAGGCCGTAGGCGAGGTGCACCAGGCGGGCCAGGACCGCCTGCAGGACGAAGTAGAGGGCGCGCAGGCCCAGCAGGGCGAAGGCGTTGGTGGCGAACACCAGATACGGGTCGCCGGTGACGCCGTAGACCGCGGGCACCGAGTCGATCGCGAACACCAGGTCGGTGGCCATGACGGCGGTGACCACCAGGGCGAGCGGGGTCAGGGCGCGGCGGCCGGCCTCCCGCACGGCCATCTTCGTGCCGCGGTAGTCGTCGGTGACGGGCATCAGCCTGCGCATCAGGCGCACCGAACGCATCCGGGAGATGTCGACTTCCTGTTCGTGCCCGGTTACCGCGTCGCGGATCAGCTTGAGCGCGGTGAGCAGCAACACCGCGCCGAACAGCAGGAACGCCCAGTCCAGCGAGGCGAGCGCCGCCGCACCGACGGCGATGAAGATGCCGCGCAGCACCAGTGCGCCCACGATGCCGAACAGCAGCACCCGTTGCGCCAGCACCGCCGGAACCGCGAAGGCCGCCAGCAGCAGCATGAAGACGAACAGGTTGTCCACCGAGAGCGACTTCTCCAGCAGATAACCGGTGATGAACTCGGTGGCGGGCTTCGATCCGAATCCGGCCCACAGAATGCCGAAGAACGCGACCGGCAACGCTAGGTAGAACACGGTCCAGCCGACCGCCTCCCGCATCGACACCTCATGCGGTTTGCGAGTGACGACGAAGTCCAGCGCGAGCAGAACCAGCACACCGGCGATGGTGGCGGCCCACAGCCAGGGGGAGCCGATGGTGTGCAGCTGTTGGGCTGCGAGAACGGACGAGTTCACAGGTCTCCTCGGGTATGCGAAAGCACCCGAGGTCTCCTTCACCCGATATCCGGGTGGCCATCCGGGGATCCCGACGGCGGAATCCGTACTGACCGGTGTGGCGCTTGGGAAGTACTCCCCTCGGAGGCGAGGATAGCGAAACCTTTGCCCGAAAACCAAGCGATCCGGACGAATGTGACGAGTCCGACCGCCGCCCGCATCACTTCCGCGGGCTGAGCACCACCACCGATATGGGCCGATCGGTCATCTTCTGGTACTGCGTGTACCGGCCTTTGTTGACCTTGTCGACCAGCGACCACCGCCGCGCGTACTCGGTGTCGTCCGGATACGTCGGCCGCGCGGTCACCGGAATCCGCCGATGCCCGACCTGGATCTCGCACTCCGGGGCCGCCTTCACATTCGCCAGCCACCCCGGCGGCCGCGGCGACCCACCGTTGGACGCCGTCACCAGATAGTCGTCGCCGTCTCGCGCGTAGGTCAGCGCACTGGTGCGCGGCTGCCCGGTCTTGCGCCCCACCGTCCGCAACAACAGGGTGGGGTTTCCGAACAGCAGCCGGTGCCCCACGTACCCGTCCGACTTCTCGTAGATCCACTGATGAGCCCGCAGCGCGGTGGAAAACAGATCAGCCATCCCACACCTCCGATCAGACGACTAGGCAACCCCTGCTCAACCCTAACCGGCGCGGAGCGCGAAAGCCCGCAACAAGATTCAGCCGCACCCCGTGCATGCGCGATCCACGCGACGGGCCGGGATGCGGGTGCCGAGCGTTCAGATCCTGAAGCGTCCCGCGAAGGTGCGCAGCGGCAGGTCCGCGCTGGTGATGATGCCGGGGCGCGCGGCCACCACGGATCGAATGGCATTCAGGGCCGGCAGGCCGGTGACGGTCATGCCGATCGAGGCGAAGTTCTCCGGGTTCGACAGATCGAAACCCTTGCGCGGGAAGATCATGTGCTTGCTGTAGATGTTGGGGTCGCCGGTCACCTGAGTGATGTAGCAGCCCTTGATCTCCCACGACGGGTCGGTGTGCGGCGTCATCTGCCACTCGAGATGGGTCTCCACGCGCGGGACACCGTCGACCATGCCCTGATACTTGATGTAGCTCGCGCCGAGCGAGCCCTTCGGCATGAAGTACCAGCCGAGGTCGACGTCCTTGGTGCAGGCGCCGAGTTCGTAGCCGAACGTCACCTCGTCGAGTTCGAGTCCGAAGGCGTCGGCCATGAGGTAGACCGAGTCGGCGAACACCGCGGTGTAGCGGTAGAGCGAATCCGGGATCGTGGGGTCGTCGACCGGGCGGCCGTAGCCCACGGCCTTCCAGGTGTCGACGGAGTGGTGACAGGAGACGTCGACCGATTCGGTGACGGTGATGTTCTCGATGTCGGCGACGTCCGCGGTGTGCACGATGCCGAGAATCTGGCACAGACCCGGGTTCATGCCGGTGCCGTAGAAGGTGGCATTTCCGCGCTCACAGGCGGCCTGGATCACCTCGCTGACCTTGCGGCCCGAGGGATGGGCGTGGTTGGTGTCGCGGTGGAAACCGGTGATCCAGTCCGCGGTGGTGACCACGTTGATACCCGCTTCGAGGACCTTCTCGTAGAGATCTTCGTCGGGGAAGACGCCGTGGAAGGTGAGGACGTCGGGCCGCGCGGCGATGATCTCCTCGACAGTTCCGGTCGCGGTGACCCCGATGGGGTCGAGGCCGACGATCTCACCGGCGTCGCGGCCGATCTTCTCGGGCGTGTAGCAGTGCAACCCGACGAGCTCGAGATCGGGATGGTTGCGGATGCGCCCGATCATCTCGGTGCCGAGATTGCCGGTGGCGACCTGGAATACCCGGATCGTGTCGGAGGTGCTCATCGCGTGCCTTTCGGTGTGGTGGCTGCGTGGGTGACGGTGCTCAGGCGGTCGCGTCGGCCGCGGGATGTACGGCGCCGCTGTGCGGCCGGTGCGGGTCGGTGCCCGCGGGGCCGCCGTCGGGATAGAACTGCAGCGCCCACTGGCGTAGCGCGCTGAATCCCTGAAATTCCTTGCGGCTCAACGCGGGTGGATCGGAGTAGCGTTGGTGGGCCCAGATGTTGATGTCGGCCTCGAACTGTTCGATCACGAAATCGGCCATAGTCTTGCCGTATCGGCCGATCTCGGGGCTGTCGTCGCCCGGCTTGCGTCCGATCCACACGGTGAACCGGACGTCGGAGGTGTATTCGTCCACCGGCGTCACCGCGGGCATGGTGCGGTTGTCGACCATGCCCCAGCTCTTGGTGATCGAACAGCCCAGCCCGGCGTTGATCGATTCCACGCCGCTGTTGACGTCCGATTCGCTGATGCCCTCGTCGAAGGCGATGGTGAAGTCCACGTAGGACACCGGGCCGGAGAAGTCGTGGCGGGTGAACTCCGGCACGAACGGCGTCTTGTGCACGACCTTGAAATGCGCGAAGTCGACGCCGTTCTCCATGATGTACTGCGGATGCAGTTCCAGGCCCGGCCGGAACAGTGTGGCCGCGGGCACCGGCGGATAGTAGTCGGCGGCGGTCTTGTCGTCACCGAATGCCTCGAAGATGTCCGGCACCTCGAAATACGGTGCGCGGCCGTCGATGTCGTACCAGATCCACACGGCCTCGTTGCGTTCGACGACCGGATAGCTGCGGATGCGGCGGCCCTTGTTGGGATGTGCCTCGTAGGGGATGCAGACGTTGCGCCCCTGCCGATTCCACTCCCATCCGTGGAACGGGCACACCAGGTTCTCGCCGTCGACGCGCCCGCCGTAGCCCAGATGCGCGCCGAGATGTTCGCAGTACGCGTCGAATACCGCGAGCTGCCCCGATGCCGAGCGCCACGCCACCATCTCGCGGCCGAAGTACTTCATCTTGTGGACGGCGCCGATGGGGATCTCGGTGCACCACGCGACCTGGAACCAGCCCGTCGGCTCCATCGACAGGGGTGGTTTTGCCATCTCGATCCTCCACATTCGGCGAGGGGCTGCACGTCGCGGCGCAGACCGCCGCGCCCGGCGACACAAGAGTAGAAGCCTCTATGAAAGAAAACAAGAGGGTTCGTTGAAACTGGATGCCGCAGTTCAGGGACGGTATTATCGACCGTCGTGACGGAGGTAGCGGTGCACGGGAGGCGTGCGAACAAGCGCGGTATCCAATCGCGGGAGGCCATGCTCGAGGCCGCGATCACCTCGCTGGCCACCGGCGACCCCGCGGCCGTATCCGGCAACCGGATCGCCCGCGACATCGGCGCGACCTGGGGAGTCGTGAAATATCAGTTCGGTGATATCGACGGACTCTGGGCGGCGGTGCTTCGCTACACCGCCGACAAACGCGGCGACCTGCCCGCCGGTATCGCGACCGAAGGAACCCTGTCCGAACGGGTCGCCGCCCTGATCAACACCATGGCGATCGGACTGCGCCGCCCCGAATCCCTCGCCATCGAGACCCTGCGCGCCGCCCTGCCTCGCGACCACGCCGAACTCGAACGCGACTATCCGCTGACCGCCGCCGAACTCGCCTCGTGGAAACCCAACTGGGACAAGGCATGTGAACGAGCCTTCGCCGACCTGGGCGTCGACCCGGTCAAAATCCGCCGCGTCGCCGCCCTCATCCCCGCCGCCATGCGCGGCATCACCTCCGAACGCACCCTCGGCACCTATGGCAACCTCGACGACGCCATCCAGGGACTCATCGACGGAATGGTCGCTTACCTGGAGAAGTAGGGCCGCGCGGCGTCGCGACCACCGGCTCAGCGCCCGGTACAGCCAGTCCTGCGCCGCGCCGGTGGTGGTCGTACCGGTGATTTCGGCGGTGAGCGTCCAGTACCGGCGGATGCGCGGATCGTTGTCGTCGGCGCCGTGGAGCAGCCGGCGCCGGAACTCGGCCGTGGGGCGGACGCGCCGGGCGGCGGCGTGGGCGGCGAGAAACCGGTCGAGTTCCGCGCCCAGCCGTGGTTCCACGCGCGTCGCGACGAGCGGGTCCACGATTTCGCAGACTTCGGCGACGCCGGACAGCAGTGCGCGTTTGTCGCGGATATTCGTGGGGTCGTGCCGCCAGAGCTGTTGTGTCATCGCGGCGGTCAGGCGCGGATCGGTCACCGCGGTGGCGAGCTCGGCGTAGGCGACGACTTGCCGGGGCGTCGGATCGGCGGGCGGGGCCGGAATGTTCATGGCGACGAAACCGTCGAACGTCTCCGGTGCGATCGGGGTGAGCACTCGGCGCCAGAACGCGACCAGATCGTCGCGGGCGCGCCGGCCGTCGCCGACGGCGGCCAGTAGTTCCAGCCGCGCGGCGCGCCGGCCGGGCGAGGCGTCCTCGACCGCCGCCAGCACGGCCCGGCGCCAGGTCAGTGCCTCCAATTCGGCGTCGAGCGTGGCTCTTTCGGCGGCGACGGCGTCGGCGATCGAGGTGGTGCCGGTGAGTACGGCCGTGATCGCCTGCAACCCGAGGCCGAGCGTGCGCAGCCGGCGCACGAGCTGCAGGTGATCCACCGCCGTCGCCGGATCGAACAGTCGATGCCCGACCGCGCTGCGGTGCGCGTCCAGTACCCCTTCGTCGCAATAGAAGCGGATGGTGCGGACCGGGACGCCGGTGCGTTCGGACAGCTCTCCGATGGTGATCAGACCATCGCGACGTGTGTTGTGGGTCACAGTTGCTGGAACCTCCACCCGGCTGGAACTCCTACGGTACGGCAACACCGATCACCCTGAGGAGTTCCGACAATGGCTGGAAAGACATCGATCGATACCGAGCAGGTCTGGCAGGCCGTCGCCGCCGAGCGCGCGAGCCTGGTCGAACTGTTGCGGGCCCTGCCCGAGAGTGGTTGGGAGCAGCCTTCGTTGTGTGCGGGCTGGCGGGTTCGCGATGTGGTCGCACACCTGATCCTGTCGGCGGATTCCGGCCTCGGGACGATCCTGTTCCATCTGATCCGAGCCCGAGGCGACTTCGATCGAATGGTCCGCGACAGCGCCATCCGCCACGCCGACCGCCGGACCACGACCCGGTTGCTCGCCGACCTGCACGACAGTATCGGCGTTCGGCGCACACCCGTCGGCACGACGCCCGTCGACCGCCTGATGGATCTGCTCGTACACGGCCAGGACATCGCGATCCCGCTCGGCATCCCCCGCGAAATGCCGGTACCCGCAGCGCGATCGGCCCTCGATCGCGTATGGAACGGTGGCTTTCCGTTCCATGCCCGCACGAAGTTCGGGAGTTACCGCCTCGTGGCCTCCGACTGCCGATGGACCGCCGGCGCCGGACTGGTCGTCGAGGGGGCCGCCGCCGACCTGCTGCTGCTCATCACCGGCCGCGCGCCGGCCCTCGACCGGCTCACCGGCGAGGGCGCGGCGCAGTTGATCGCGAGGCGGGCGGGGCGGCGATAGTTCCCTCGGCTCGGACGGCGGCGGGTTTCCCTCCCGCCTCTTGCGAGAATGCTTGGCCCACCGAAGATTACGCACCGCAGTTGGTGGGCGACAGCTGAGGTATACGGATGGAGAACCTCGCCAGTCCGACCGATCCGCTCATCGTCGCCCACCCCGCGACGTGGTCGGTGCATGGCCGGACGCTTTCCGGCCGCGCCGATGAATTTCGCGGGGATCCGCCGTCCATGTTTTCGAACGCGCCGACGCCTTCGAACGCACCGACCGACAGGAGTTCAGCCATGACGAGACCGTTTCGCTTCGGGGTCGTCGCCCCGCTCACGACCGATGTGCCGACGTGGCGAGATCGCGTGCGCCGCATCGCCGGCAGCGGATACTCGACGGTGCTGGTGCCCGACTTCCCGCTCACGCAACCGGCTCCCGGGCCCATGCTGGCCGCCGCCGCGGCCCTGACCGACCTGCGCGTGGGCACCTGGGTGTACGCCTCTCCGCTGCGCCCGCCCTGGCAGACGGCGTGGGAAGCGCATTCGCTGTCGCTGCTGACCGAGGGCCGCTTCGAGATGGGCATCGGCACCGGCAGGCCGGGTATCGAGGACGAGCTGCGCGACAAAGGGCTGCCCGTCCTCCCGCCGAGCGAGCGGCTGGCCGAGGTGCGTGAGACGGTGAAGGCGCTGCGCGATCTCGACGGCCCCGACCGTCACACCCCGGTGGCGATGGCCGTCCTCGGGCCCAAGGCCCGAGCGCTGGCGGCCGAGGTCGCCGACACGGTCACCTTCGCGCTGGGGGACCAGCCTCGAAGTGAGGTCGAACGCCTGGCCCGCGACTTCCGCACCACCGGCGATCTCGAGCTCGCACTCGCCGTGCCCGTGGTCGGCGATACCGTCGCGCCGTATATGGCATCCCCCGACACCGACCCGGCCGCCTTGCGCGCGGCGGACGCGCTGAACGTACTCCCGGATGATCCGGCCGCCGCCCTCGAGGAAATCCAACGACGCCGGGAAGAGATCGGCTTCTCCTATTTCGTCTTCGGCGCCGACATGGCCGACCGGATCGCCCCGGTCGTCGCCGAACTCGCGGGGCGGTAGTCGGGTGGCGGCCCTCGGATCAGCACGATGAAGTACACGGCTCATCGAGCGCTGTGCTGTCTCGGCCCGACTCTACGGTTAGGCGATTCCGCTGGTGAGAGAGATTGTGGGGCGGGTGGGGCTCGAACCCACGACCAGCGGATTATGAGTCCGCGGCTCTAACCGACTGAGCTACCGCCCCTCGCCGCGCTGCACGCGCGTGGGGGATGCTACCGGGTCGGGGGTGCGACGGCCTAGTTGGGCTCGGGCGGGTGGCGTCTGGTGGTGAAAGGGGATGGCGCGAGGGCGGTTTCGTCCTTTCGTGTCAGTAGCCGGCGAGCAGCGCGTGCAGCCTGGTGAGTTGGGCGGGAGTGAGGGTGCTGCGGACGCGGGTGCGGGGCTCGGGACGGCGTCCCCACAGGACGAGGAGGCGGGCCGCGGCGTCCAGCTCGAGCCCGGGGGCGTCGGCTGCGTCCTCGACCGAACTCAGTGCAGCGCAACCGGATTCGACCGACAGCCGGATATCGGGCGCCCCCGGTGAGCGCAGCCGCACGTCGAAATTCTCATCCGGAGACGGATCGCGGCGCACGCCCGACGCCAGCAGCATCGGGCCGAGCGCGCGCACGGCGTGGGCGGTGAGTTCGGGCTGGGCGAGGAGTTCGTCGCCGACGCCGTCGTCCCCGGTGATGTCCCAGCGGTGGACGGCGAACTCGCTGCGCAGATGCGGCAGGAACATCGCCACGGGCATGGTCCGGCGGGTCCACGGGGCGACCGCGTCGGGGTCGGCGGCCAGAACATCCCCGAGCAGCCCCCGCAACCGCTGCTCCTCGAGTTCCAGCCGTCGCATCAATTCCGGGTCGCTCATCGCCCGAAACGGCGCCTCCCGCTCCTCGAACCCGCGCGTGGCGGGCACCGGATCACCGTTCAGATACGGCTCCAGATGCCGGCTGATCTCGACGGCCCCGGCCACGAGATGCGCGGTAACCTCATGCGCCGTCCACCCCGCACTCGCGCTGACCACCTCCGGAGCGATGGCCCGGCGCGCCTCGAGGAATGCCTCGGCCTCACGACTCTGCTGCACAGCTGAACTCATGCCGGGAGAGTAGAAGCGAAACCCTTCGGCCCCCACCGAACTGTGCCGGGCGGTCCCGCTGTTCTGTAGCACGTCTGTCACTCCACCGCCACAGTCCGATAGCGAACGGGCTGGAGGATCGGCTGATGACAGCCATCTACGCGAGCGAGCAGGTAACCGAACAGACCACTCCGTGCATTGCGCCCGCGCAGTCGCGATATCGGGAGATATTCGGTGACACCTGGTACGAACAACGGATCGGGGCGCTGGTCATGCGGTCGGGGCGCCTGTGTGCGGTGATGACACCCGCCGAGCGGGGCGCTTCGGTGCTCGGCATACTCGGTGATCTGGCGGTGCCGGTGATGCGGGTCGGGGTGGGGGACCGGTGCGTGTGGTCGTTTCTGGCCGAGAATCCCCGTTGTGGTGAGGGCGCGGGGTGGTGGTCGCTGGACCTGTTCCGCTGCTTCGTCACCCAGACCGGTCCCGGCGCGTTGATCGCGCTCCCTACCCCTGGCAACCCGCGCCGGACCTGGGTGCGTGAACCGCGGGGCGCGGTGCCGGATCTCCGCCTGGTAGCCGAGGCCATCGTCGCCGCCTAGCGCCGCAGATCCCCCAGGGCGATCAGTTCACCGGAGGCCCCGCCGATTCCGGCGAGTGGCAGGCAGACGATTCCATCGGGAACTTTCGATGAACCTCTGCCCGACGTCGATGAAACGCCCAGCTAGGCGGCGTTGTCGAAAATCGGCAGGGGATTGTGGGCGAGGCCTGCACACCGCACCATCACGAGAGTGAACAGCGAACTGATCATCCTGCTGCTGGTGATCGTCACGGCGCTTGCCTTCGACTTCACCAACGGTTTTCACGACACGGGGAATGCGATGGCGACGTCCATCGCGACGGGTGCCCTCAAACCCACGACCGCGGTGACCCTTTCGGCGCTGCTGAATCTGGTCGGTGCGTTCTTGTCGGTGGAGGTCGCGTTGACGGTCACCAACGCGGTGGTCAAGATCCAGAACCAGGACGGGACACCGAAAGCCGAGTTCACCGCGGATCACGGGCGGGCCCTGCTGATCATCGTGATGGCGGGACTGATCGGCGGCATCATCTGGAATCTGCTGACCTGGCTGGTGGGCCTGCCGAGCTCGAGTTCGCATGCGCTGTTCGGCGGATTGATCGGCGCCGCAATCGCTTCCGGTGCAGGCGTGGTGTGGATCGGGCACGGCAAGATCGACGGGGTGGTGGGCAAGGTGATCATGCCCGCGCTGTTCTCACCGGTGATCGCGGGCATCGTGGCCGCGGTCGGCACCTTCCTGATCTTCAAGATCGTGGTCGGTATCGGCGAACGGTTCACCGAGGCCGGGTTCCGGTGGGGGCAGATCGGCACCGCCTCCCTGGTCTCGCTCGCGCACGGGACCAACGACGCCCAGAAGACGATGGGCGTGATCACCCTGGCGCTGATCGGCTACAGCGCCTCGGATCCGCAGTCGACCGGCCCCCTCGCCTGGCACGAAACCGACAATGTGCCGCTGTGGGTGAAGTTCGCGTGCGCCGCCGCCATCGCCCTGGGCACCTATATCGGCGGCTGGCGCATCATTCGCACGCTCGGCAAGGGACTGGTCGAGATCAGTTCGCCGCAGGGGATGGCGGCCGAAGCCTCCTCGGCGACAATCATTCTCGCCTCCAGCCACCTGGGCTTCGCGCTCTCGACCACCCACGTCGCCACCGGCTCGATCCTGGGTTCCGGTGTCGGCAAGCCCGGTGCGCAGGTGCGCTGGAACATCGCGCTGCGCATGGTGGCGGCGTGGGTCATCACTCTGCCGGCCGCCGCCGTGGTGGGCGCGGTGATGTGGGTGCTCGCGGCGAAGATCCCGACCCTGCTGGGCCCGCTGATCGCCTTCGCGATCCTGTGCGCGCTCTCGGTCTGCATGTACCGGCGCGCCCAAGCGCAGAAGGTCGACCACACCAACGTCAACGCCGAATGGGACGAGCCGGTCGCTCCCGCGGACACGATCGCGAAGGTCTGAGAACCATGGAAACGATAAAGCTCGTTCTCGAATCGGTCTGGAAGATTCTGCTCGTCGGCATCGTGCTGGGCGCCGGTCTGCCCGCGCTGTTCGCCGTCGGCGTGCGCGGTCTCGCGGTCGCCAACGGACACGAGTCGGCCGACGGAACCGTCCACCGGCCCAATCCGTTCGGCGCCGCGGTGGCCGTTGTGGTCTTCGCCGTCGTGATCGCCGCGATCGCCGTCGGCATCACGATCATCGTCGCGTCCGGTTTCGGCAAGGCGGTCAGCTTCGAGCACATCTATCCGACCCTGGTCGAGAAGTAGGAGTACACAGGTGAATTCGAGGACCAACGACGAGGGCTTGCTCGCGCAGATCCTGGATTGGCTGCGCGCCGGCTACCCGGACGGCGTCCCACCGAAGGACTACTTCCCGCTGCTCGCGCTGCTGAAGAAGCAACTGAACAAGGACGAACTCGACCGGATTCTCGGCCTGCTGCTGGCGGGCCGGCCCGACGTCGTCGATCGCGAGCAGGTCGAGGCGGCGATCGTGGAAGTGACCCGCTGCGAACCGAGCGAGGACGATCTGCGCCAGGTCGCGGCGAAGCTCGCCGCCGGTGGCTGGCCGCTCACCGGATTCCACGACTGAAGGGTGGAAATGCAGCGCGATCTCAGTGCCGTCGCCGACCTCGAGTCCGCCGTCGACCTGACCGACACCTACGAGACCGACAAACGCCTGCTGCAGATCGAACTGCTCAAATTGCAGAACTCACCCGACATCGTCGCTCCCGCCGATCCGCTGCTCGTCGGCCGCGCCCGCGACGTGGTCGGCTCCTGACCTCGGGTCACGGCGTGCGGTCCAGGACGAGATCCGACAGCCGCACCGCGTACATCGAAACCAGCACGGCCTCTTCGTGACCCGGCACTCCGGGCCGCACATACGCGCGCACGGTTTCGGTTTCGCGCACCAGATCCAGCAGTGCGGCCCGCAGCAGCTCGGGGCGAGGAGAGGTGGTCAGCGTGTGAAAGCTGTAGCGCCAGCGGTAATCGTCGATCAAGCGGTGCAGTCGCTCGGCCTCGATCACATGGTGGTACCGCACCCCCTGCGAATGGGAATCCATGGCGATCAGCAGCTGCTCGACTTCGGCCAGCCGTTCCTCGGTGCCTACCGGTGGCGCGCTGTAGGCGATCTCGCCGGAATCGCGGACTGCGTGCGCGCAGGCCTGCGGCAGATTCCACGGCAGGGACAGCTGCGCCTGCGAGCCTTCCTCCGGTCCCGGCCAATGCGGGCCCGGACCGGTGTCGACGGCGAACAGCACCGCGTAGGGATAGCCCGCGCGGTGCAGCGCCTCGTTGTCCTGCCACGCCGGTCGCTGTGCCGCGTAATCGAGCATGCGCCGGCGCAGCCGGACCATCGTGCGCAGCGCCCGGTATCGATCGGGTTTGGCCCAGCCGAAACCGTTGCCGATCAACTCGCGGCGCACCGTCGCGTTCAGCCGATCCCAGCCCGGCCCGTCGGTGCAGGCGGCGATGCGCACGGAGTAGCCGTTGCCGAACAGATGCCGCAACAACTGCCGCTCCTCGGCGGCCACCGGTTCGGGCGGGCCGGGCAGCAGGACCGCTCGCAGCGAATCCGCGCCCTCGAATCCGTCGTTACCGACATGCACATCGACATGTCCGCGGATCGTGAGTGCCGCCAGCTGCGCCGCGACAATGCGGCCGTACCGGGCGGCACCCTGTTCGTGCATCGTCGGTGCCAGCAGCATTCCGGCCTGCAGCACCGTCATTCGGGCCGATAATCGTTCGAACGCCGCCGTCATCTGGTCGGGATCCGGAGGCATGCGCACCACTCACTCTGTGACACAGGGCAATCAGGTCCGCACCAGTGTAGAGCCCGGCGTGGCGTACATTCGGCAATATCGGCACCGGATCGAGTCGCGGGCGCCGGACGACACCTCGAAACCCCTGTGTCAGACCGTGATCCCGGACCGGATCAGCTTGCCGGTGATGTTGCGCGGCAACGGATCCGAGGTGATCCGCCACCGTTCGGGCACCTTGAAATACGCCAGCCGTTCGCGGGCGAATTCGCGCAGATCCGCCTCCGACGCCGTGGACCCCTCGATGAGAACGACGACGGCCGCCACCTGCTGCCCGAGATCGGGGTGCGGTTCACCGACGACGGCGCATTCCACGACATCGGGGTGTTCGTCGAGGCACTGCTCGATCTCGACCGGGTAGATGTTCTCGCCGCCGCGCAGAATAAGATCCGATCGGCGGCCGGTCAGGCGCAGGCGACCTTGTTCCATCACGCCGAAATCGCCCGTGCGCAACCAGCGCTCGGCATCGATCGCCGCCGCGGTGGCTTCGGGATTGCGCCAGTAACCCAGCATGACGAACGGGCTGCGGACGTAAACCTCACCTTCGACGCCCTCCGGAACGGGTGTCCCGTCGCCGTCGCGGATCTCGAGTGCCACGCTGATGATCGGCCGGCCCAGCGTCCCGGGGGATTCGGCGAGGTCGGCGGGGGTGGCGACGGCGACCGCGGTACTGCATTCGGTGAGGCCGTAGCTGTCCACCAAGGCGTCGGCGGCGAACGGAACCTCTTCGCGCAGACGTTGTTTGAACGCCGGTGACGACGGCGCCGACGCGAGGGCGAAGGCGGTGAGCGAGGAGGTGTCATAGCGTCCGATATCGCCGTGTTCGAGAAGCCGGGAGGCCATGGTGGGCACCGCACCCCAGTTGGTCACCCGCTCCTTCTCGATCAGGCGCAGAATCCGGTCGGCGTCGAAACCGCCCTGCGGCATGATCACCGCGCTGCCGGTGGCCAGCCGCGGCACCACCAGATTGTGCAGGCTGGCGATGTGGAACAGGGGAGAGGTCAGCAGGCAGCGCAGATCCAGCGGCGCGCCGGGTTCCAGGGGCTTTCCGGTGAACGCGGCGGCCAGTGCGTCGGTGTACTCGAAATAGCCGGTCACCGCGAGCAGATTACGCTGGGAATGCAAGGCCGCCTTGGGTTTTCCGCTGGTGCCGCTGGTGAACAGGATGACGGCGGGATCGTCCTCCGCCACGTCGGGGACTGTGGGTTCGGCGCCGGCGTGGGCGGCGATCAGACGCGGCAGATCCTCGTCCATGGTCACCACCGCGGCGGCGGTGTCGATATCGGCGAGCAGCTTCGCCCGCTTCGCGTCCACGACCACCACGGCCGGTTCGGTCAACGCCAGTCCGTACTCGATCTCGCGCGGCACCCACCACCCGTTGAGCCCGACGGCGATCGCGCCGAGGCTCTGCGCCGCCCAGAAGGTGATCACCCATTCGACGGTGTTCGCGGCCAGGATCGCGACCCGATCACCGCGCCCCACGCCGTACTCCTCCCGCAGCGCGGCGGCCAGCGCGGCGGCCGCGGCGGCGTGTTCGCGATAGCTCATCCGACGATCCTCGGTGACGAGATAGTCCCGGTCACCGAAGCGCACCGAGTCGGCGAGCAGTTCGGCGACCGCGCGGCGACGGTGCCGCAGCACCGGCATGCGAGCGCCGAGAACCTCCTCCTCGACGAGCTCGAATCTGCCGCCCGGACCGGTCAGCTCGCGCATGACGGCGGCGATATCGGGCATGGACGTGGTGGTCATGGGCGGTCCTTCTGTGTGGAGCATCACAACCACCGCACTGTGTCACGCCCGCCGCCGGCATATGCCGGCGTTTCCGCTCAGCGAGACCCGCGGCCGCCTAGGCGCGGCTCGGCGAGGCGGCGAGCGAGCGCCCGTTCGTCCGGACCGCCTGTGCGCGCCGGCCGGCCGGGACATGACGTCGCCCGCGGGACTCGGCGGCCAGCGCGCGCGAGGTGCGCGCGGCCGCCTCCGCGACCAGCGGGGCGAGACGCTCCATCGTCGCGAAGTTCGTTTCCCCGCACAGGCAGATCGCGGCCAGCGGACCCTGCGGACCCCGGATCGCGGCGGCCACGCTGGGAAGTACCCGGCCCACCATCGCGTTGGTGTATTCGCCGCGGTCGAACGACAGCCCGCGATTGCGGCGGATCCGGTTCAATTCGCGATGCAGGCTCGGCACATCCCAGCCTCGGCCCTGGACCGGATTCGACAGCTGCTTGCCGAGCAGTGCCTCCACTTCCTCCGGCGGCAGCCAGGCCAGCATGGCGCGGCCGCCGGTGGTGAGGTGGGCGAAACTGCGGCGCCCCACATGCGATTCCAGCGTGCGCGCGAACGGGCCGCCGAGTTTGTCCAGGAACACCTCGTCGGCGCCTTCGAGAGCCGCCAGGTGCACCACGAGTCCGGTCCGTAGCTGCAGTTCGTGCAGGTGCTCGGCCGCCGCCTCGCGGATCTCGCCGTGCCGGCCGTCGTAGCCACCGAGCCCGAGTGAACGGCGGCCCAGGCAGTAGCCCGAGGGGGTGTGCTCGAGCCAGTGCAGTTTCACCAGCTGGTCGAGGATGCGATGCGCGGTCGAGCGCGGGAGCCCGCTGTGTGTGCAGATCTCCACGAGGCTCAGCCGCGTCGACCGGTGCTCGAACATGTCGAGAATGAGCGTCATCCGCTCCACCATCGACGGCGGCAGGGGGCGGGGTGCCGATGTGGCCAGTGGCATCGATGCCTCCGATCGTGAGTCACTTCCATCCTGCCCGTCGAATCTGGGCGAGAACCGGAATTGAAGCCCGAGTGTAGTGACGGCAGACACACTGCGCGATGGCGGTCCATCCCGTTCGTCCGGTATCCCGCTGACCGGAACGGCGCCCGACCCGAATCCGCGGACCTGACAGCGTGGAATTTTTCCGGAGCGAGAGGAGTGGGTGTGCGGCTCGAAGGAAAGGTTGCGATCGTCACCGGTGGTGCGGGCGGCATCGGCCGGGGAATCGTGCGCGCCTTCGCGAAGGAAGGCGCCGAGATCCTGTTCGTCGACATCAACGACGAGGCCGGACGTGAGCTGGAACGGGAGCTGGCCGGCGCAGCGGCGTATCTGCACGCCGACATCACCCGCGAGGAGAGCGCCGAGTTGATCGTCGCCGCGGCGGTCGAGCGGTTCGGCTCGGTGCACGTGCTGGTCGACAACGCCCACGTCTCCAAGCAGGCGCCGCTGCTCGAGACCACCCAGGAAATGTTCGACCTGTCCTTCGGCACCGGCTTCTATCCGACCTTCCGATTGATGCGCGCTTGCTATCCGTATCTGAAGCGCAACCGCGGCTCGGTGATCAACTTCGCCTCCGGCGCGGGGCTGGAGGGGCAGGTCCGGCAGGGTTCGTACGCGGCGGCGAAGGAGGCGATCCGGGCGATCAGCCGGGTCGCCGCCAACGAATGGGCCGCCGACGACATCAATGTCAACGTGATCTCGCCGCTGGCGCTGACCGAGGGTGTCGCCGCCTATATCGAGGCAAATCCCGGCGTCGAGGAGGCCTTGCTCGCGCGCACCCCGCTGCATCGCTTCGGCGACCCGGAAAGCGATATCGGCCGGGTCGCGGTATTCCTGGCCAGCGCGGATGCGAAATACATGACCGGCCAGACCCTGATGGTCGACGGCGGGTCGATCAAACTGCGCTGAGCCCGTTTCCGTCCCCGCCCGCGGCCGCGCAGGCGGCTATCGTGGGGTTATGGGCGTGTTCGGTGAGATGTTCCCCGGCAAGAAGCTGACCGACGAGAGCGGCGGTGACAGCGACGGGCAGCAGCATCGGCCGCGGCTGGATCTCGACCTCGAGGCGGGGGTGATCCGGCTGTCGGGGACGCCGCGATCGGACGAGGAGCCGTCCGAGTAGCCGGTTCGGAAGATCACTTCGTGACATTCGCGGGCCGGTCGATCTAGCAATCTAGATTGCTAGCATGTTAGTGTTCTCTCGTGGGTGCCGAGGAAGTCAAGCAGTTCAACGTGTATCTCCCGGTGGAGCTGATCAAGCAGGTCAAATACCGGGCGGTCGAATCGGAGATGTCGCTGTCGGCGTTGGTGGCCGAGGCGCTGCGGGCGTATCTCGGCGCCGAACCGCCGACGCGTGAGAAGGAGAAGTGAGATGGCCGCCAGAGGTGTCGAGGCGATTTTTCTGGAGACCCACAACTGGGGGAAATCGGCGAAGTTCTTCCAGCAGCTGGGCTTCGAACTGGAATTCGCCACCGACCACAATTCCGGGCAGCTCCGCAACGGGGACGGTCCGTATCTGTTCATCGCCGAGGTGCCGGCGGATCGCGAACCGGGAATGCAGGTCGTGCTGAAAGTGGAAGCGGAGCAGGACTTTCCGGCGCCGGTCGAGGTGGTCTCGCCGTTCGCCGACACCCATTACGGAACCCGCGAGATGACGGTGCGTGATCCCGACGGGCGAGTGTGGACGCTGCAGGCTCCCGGTGGTGACCGATGAGCGATACCCGGACCGGTGCGGTGCCCGATCAGACCGCCGTGCCCGATCAGACCGCCGTGCGGGTTGCGCTGTGGCGCGCGCTGCACGTTCGGCTCGACCCGCCGCCGCATGTGCTCGACGACGAGATCGGCCTGCGTCTGGCCGATCCGCCGGAGGGCTGGCGCGAGCGCGGCGATATGGATCCCGTGGGCACCAGCCGCTTCCGGGCGAGCATCGTGGTGCGGTCGCGATTCGTGGAGGATCTGCTCACCGAACAGGCCGGGCGGGTCGGCCAATACGTGCTGCTGGGCGCCGGACTGGAGACGTTCCCGCAGCGCAAACCCGACATCGCCGCTCGTTTCCGGATTTTCGAGGTCGATCAGCCGCAGACGCAGGCGTGGAAGCGGCAGCGTCTGGCCGAGACCGGTTACGGCCTCCCGGAGTGGTTGCGTTCGGTCCCCGTCGATTTCGAGAAGGATTCGTGGTGGGAGCGCCTGACCGCGGCCGGTTTCGATCCGTCCCGGCCCGCTATCGTCGCCTCGCTGGGGGTGAGCATGTATCTCACCGACGAGGCCAACCGCGAAACGCTGTCGCTGCTGGCACGGACGGCGCCCGGGTCCACGGTCGTGATGACCTTCCAGCCGCCGCTGGAACTGCTCGACGAACAGGATCGGCCGAGCCGGGAGTTCGCGGTCTCGGGTGCGGCGGCCTCGGGCACGCCGTTCCTCAGCTTCTACGCCCCGGCGCAGCTCGTCGCCATGGCCCGGGAGGCCGGTTTCGCGCAGGCGCACCACATTTCGGCGGACGAACTCAACGCGCGCTACTTCGCCGGGCGGCCGGACGGGCTGCGCACCTCCAATGGCGAGGAGTTGCTGGTGGCGACGACCTGAGCCCCGCCTACGATGAGCCGATGGCGAAATCCCAGCGCTTGCACATCGTGCCGTCCCGATTCAGCGTCGACCACATCCCGTCCGCGACCTTTCCGGAGGACGACGAATGGGTGGCGCTGGTGCGGGCGCCGGAGGGGCTGACGGTCGTGCGCGAGGCCCCGCCGTGGGAGCGGGAGTCGTGCTGGCTCGGCCTGTACGCCGCCACGCCCCGCGAGCTGGACACCTCCGGCGCGCTGACCGCGATTCTGGAACCCCTGGCGCGGCACGGCATTCCCGTCTTCGTCGCCTCGACCTACCACGCGGATCTGGTCCTGGTGCCCGAATCGCGCAGCGCCGCCGCCACCGATGCGCTGACCGAGGCCGGATTCGAGATCGCCGGAGAGGCGGGCTGACGACGGCTCAGATGTGGTCGCCCTTGTCGCGGTTGCAGCCGCGGCACAGGATCTGCAGATTCGCCGCACTGGTCGCGCCGCCGCGGCTGAGCGGAATGATGTGGTCGAATTCGAGGTAGTGGGTGGCGCCGCATTCCACGCACCGGCCGCCGTCGCGATGCCACACTTCCGCCTTGATATCGGGTGCGATGGACCGGCTGTCGCGTCTGCCCGGCGCGACCGTGAGCCGTTTCGCCACCCGCAGGGCGCCTTCCACGATCGCGGCCACCAATTCCGGTTCGGCGACATCGAATTCGGCCCCGCCGCGTGCCGAGGTCGCCGCCACCGTCACGCCCGTCTCCGTGGCAGCTACGGAAACCGCTCGGGCCCAGGGTATTTCGATACCCGCGTCGGGTCCGATGAAGCGCAGCTTCCGGTTGGAGCAGATCAACCGTCCCGGTGACGCCTGCGCGCCGCGGCTCGACCGGCGGATGCGGGTGGCGGCGGTGTCGAGGTGGACGCGTTCCTGCGGATCCAGATGCAGATCGGGCACCGCGATCACCGGGAGTTCGCCCGCACGCAGCCGGGACAGGATGCGCAGCCGCCGCAGGCTGCGGCGCAACTCGTCCACGGCCGCGTCGCGCACCTCGAGCGCGGCGACCGTCGCATCGAATCGTTCCAGCTCAGCGCCACCGATCGTGCCGTCGGCGAGTGCGAAGGCCGCCATGCGCTCGAGATGGGCGACGGCGGGTCCGCGCAGGGCCGCGCGGGCGGTGTCGGGGTCGATGCGCTGACGGCGGATCCGCGTCCACAGCTCGTCCCAGTCGGGTCCGCTCGGTCCGGTGGTGGTCAGGACGCGCAGCGCCCGGGTGCGCCAGCCGGCGAGGTAGTCCTCGACCTCCGCGGCACACGCGCGGCAGGGCGCGGCGCCGAGCAGGCGCCAGACCCGCCGCCGCCCGCACCGGGGACAGGCGCGTGGGTCGGCGGAAGGGCGTGCCACGGTCTGCTCGGTCCACCGGGAGCCGTCCCACCAGCGCAGTGAGGCCGCGTCCGTGGGGTCGGGATGCCAATCGGGGCACTCGTCCGGTGGCGGGGGCACGGGTGCGGCGAAACTGTTGCGGTGCAACGATAGTCGCTGCGACCGGTGCTGTGCCGACTCCGAGACGGCTGCGCCGAATGTCGTGAACAAGTCCGCCGCGCCGGCGTGCTGCGGTCCGCCGCGCACGAACCACCATCGGTCCTCGGCCCGGCGGAACTCTCCGAACACCGCGGCCCACGCACCCGGCTCCGCGGCCACGTCGGCACGCGCCACCAGGCCCTCGGCATCCTCGACCGAAACCGCGAGGCCGGGCAGTGCGGCCAGCGGCTCGTCGGCGCCGGACCCCGTGATCAGGATGCGGACGATCTCGGCCTCCGTCCGGGGCAGCGAGACCGACAGCCGCGCGGTGCCCGGATGCGGATCCTGATCGACGGTCACCGCCTGGGAGGGGTGGCGCGGCGCGTTGAAATACACCACGTCGCGGGCGGAGCGGACCCGCCCGCCGGCGGTCAGCAGGACGGCATGCGCGTCCAGCGACGCCGTCGAACGCCACGAAACCAATACCGACAGAAGCGAAGTCGGTACCGGCGTGGCGTCGCCGTCGACGGTGGGGCGCATGGTTGTCATCGCCACGAACTATGCCAGGCCGCCCCGACACGAATCGCGCGGTCGGCGCGGAGCTTTTCGTGACTGTCCGGGTGCGGCACAGTGGAACCATGACGAACCCGAAGGGTGACTCCGGGCGTAAGCCCAGCGGCGCGCGGGTGCCGGGTGCGACGGAAATCCTCGCCGCCGCCCAAGCCGCCGCGCAGGCCGCGCAGACCGCCGCGGGCCAGGCGATCGATGCCGCGCAGGTCACCGCCGGTACCGCCTTCGGCACCGCGGTGCGGCTCCCGCCCGCCTCCGTACAGTTGGCCGCGCAACTTCCGGATCTGATCGAGAATCTGGCGATCGCCATCGACCGGCTCAATTCCACCATCGACCGCCTCGACCGGACCCTGGCGCTGGCCGATCCGGCCTTCGCGGCCTACGACCGGCTGCTGCCGCGGCTCGAGGCCGTGATCGCGCTGGGTGAGGAGGTGTTCAACCGGCTGTCGAAACTGCCGGGCATCTCGATGCTGGGCCGCCTCACCAGCCGCGAGGCGGAACCACCGCAACCGGAGCCGAAGTCACGTCGACGCGGGAAATAGACCCGCCCTGCCCGCCGATCGCGGCAACTCGGCCGTCGCGATCACCGCACGGGCCGCGGCCGCGGCCTTGAGCACCATCTCGTGGAATTCCGCGTCGGCATCGGAGTCCAGCACCACCGCGCCGCCCGCGCCGACGCGCCAGCCGCGCTCGTCGCGGACCGCGGTACGGATGACGATATTGAGATCCGCCGTTCCGCCCAGACCCAGAAACCCGATCGTGCCCGAGTAGATGCCGCGCGCCTCGGTCTCCAGCCCGTCGATGATCTCCATGGTCCGCAGCTTCGGAGCCCCGGTCATCGAGCCGCCCGGGAAGCATGCGCGCAGGCAATCGAGCACATCCACCTCCGGGCGCAGCCGCCCGCGCACGGTGCTCACCAACTGATGCATCGTGGTGTAGGTCTCCGCGACCATCAGCTCGGGCACATGCACGCTGCCCAGCTCGCACACCCGGCCCAGATCGTTGCGCAGCAGGTCGACGATCATCAGATTCTCGGCCCGCGTCTTGGGGTCCAATTCCAAGGCGCGGCAGAGGTTTTCGTCCGCCTCCGGAGTCGCGCCGCGCGGTGCGGTGCCCTTGATCGGCTTGGTCTCCACCGTGCGGGTGCGGTCGATCTTCAGGAAGCGCTCCGGTGAGGAACAGGCGATATGGAGCTCGCCGAAGCGCAGGTACGCCGCGTACGGGGCGGGATTGCTGCGCCGCAGCATTCGGTAGACCTCGAGTCCCGGCGCATCGGAGTCGATGGTCGCGCTGTCGGTGAGGTTCACCTCGTATGTCTCCCCGGCGCGCAGCTCGGCGTCGATCGCCGCGATATCGGCCAGATAGCGGTCCCGGCCGCGGGTCAGGCGGGAGACGACGGCCTCCTCGTCGGCGGGAAGGGTGAGCGGTTCCGGATTCCGCCGATCCGGCAGGCTCGCGACGATCGCGCGCGTATCGGCCAGCCAGCGGTGATTCTCCGCGGCCGAATCGGCGTCGGTGACAGCGATCAGATGGGTGCGGCCCGCGACGTGATCGACTACGACCAGCCGATCGGCGAAGAGCCACTGCGCGTCCGGATAGGGCGATCGATGCCCGGTCCTCGCACCGCAGTCGGCCTTCATCTCGTAGCCCAGATAGCCGACGTAGCCGCCGACGAAATCGAAGGGCACATCGGGGAATCGGACGTTCAGCGCACTCAGCCGCGCCGACAGATAGTCGAGCACCGGCCGCGGATCGGTGCGCGTCCCGGCTCGATTCTCGATCACACATCCCGCGCCCACCCGATACCGGACCACCTCCGCCAGCGGCCCGGACGCATCACCGGCGAAACTGAACCGATCCAGCCCCGGCTCCACATGCGCACTGTCGAGCCAGAACACCGTCGGCGAGTCCGGATATACCCGCAGCACAACGGATTCCGTCTCCACGGCGCGGTCGATCACCTCGTGCAGCACGGTGAGGGTCGTCGGCCGCGGGGCGCCGGCCTCTGCGGTTCCGGGCCCACTGGAGACCGGATCGGCCGCGGCGGACGTCGCATCCATCGACGGCGCGACGCCCGTCCAGCCGAGTTGCCGGCGAGCCGGACGTTCGCCCGGCCGTGAGATGTCCCGTGACGGTTCGTGGACGCCCGATGCCCGGCCGGTCACGGCCCGATGCGCCCACCACTCCCGGGTCAGCCGCGCGAAATTACCCAGCAGCGCGGCGCCGAATTCGCTCGACACCGATTCCGGATGGAACTGCACACCCCATTGCGGGCGGTGCCGGTGGCGAACGCCCATCACCACCCCGTCGGGCGCGGTCGCGGTGATCGCCAGCGCGTCCGGCAGGGGCTGGGCGGCGCACAGCGAGTGATAGCGCACGGCCAGGAAGTCGGCGGGAACCCCGGCGAACAGGTCGCGACCGTCGTGGCTGATGCGGTCCGGATAGCCGTGCCGGGGCGCGGGCGCCGGGATCACCCGCCCACCGGCCGCCAGCACGATGCCCTGGTGTCCGAGGCAGACGCCCAGCAGCGGGAGCTCCGCACGGTCGATCAGTGCCTGCGAGATCCCGAAATCCCTTGGTACATCGGGGCGTCCGGGCCCGGGGGAGACGACGATGTTGTCGAACCGGTCGAGGTCCAGCTCGGCCAGCGTGTCGACCTCGTCGTTGCGCAGCACGGTCGGCTCGGCGCCGTTCACCGTGCCGATCAACTGGAAGAGGTTGTAGGTGAACGAGTCGTAGTTGTCGATCAGCAGGGTGCGCACGGGGGTTCGGGTGCGCACCGCGTGGTCGACAGTGGTCTCGCCCGCATGCCGAGACCGGGACGTGCTCATGTGCATCACCGTATCGGGCACCTCGGACGACGCAGTGAGGGCATATGCCTTCAGTTGACCGGTCGTGGTGGTGCACAATGTGGGGCATGTCTGTGGTGCAACCGGCCGAGGTCGAGCGCGAGGTCGTCGATTTCGCGGCCGTCGGCGAGTGGATGGATGAGCAGGGCTTGCCCGGCGGCGACTTCGAGGATGTGACCTCGCTCGGCGGCGGCACCCAGAACATCATGCTGCGGTTCCGCCGGGGTGGCCGCGAATTCGTGCTGCGCCGCGGGCCGAAACATCTGCGTCCCAAGAGCAACGACGTGATCCGCCGCGAATCCCGCCTGCTCGGCGCGCTCGCGGGCACCGGCGTGCGCGCCCCGCGGGTGATCGCCGCGGGCGCCGACGAATCGGTGATCGGCGCGGTCTTCTATCTGATGGAGCCGATCACCGGCTTCAACCCGCAGAACGAGTTGCCCGCCCTGCACGCCGGCGATCCCGAGGTGCGGCGGCAGATGGGACTGTCGGCGGTCGAGGCCATCGCCCGGCTCGGTTCGCTCGACTACGAGGCGCTGGGGCTGGCCGATTACGGCAAGCCGGACGGTTTCCTGGAACGCCAGGTGCCGCGCTGGCTCGGCGAACTCGAGTCCTACAGCAGCAACGACGGCTACCCCGGCCCGCAGATCCCGGGTGTGGACCGAGTCGGGGACTGGCTCGACCGCAACCGGCCCGCACAGTGGCGGCCGGGCATCCTGCACGGCGACTGCCACCTGGCCAACATGATGTTCTCCTACGACGGACCCGAGGTCGCCGCCATGGTCGACTGGGAGATGTCGACGATCGGTGATCCGCTGCTGGATCTGGGCTGGCAGATCGCCACCCGGCCCGAGCCCGGAACCACCGGCGCCGCCCTGGTCGGCAAGCTCGGCGCCGCGGGTGGCCTGCCCACCGCCGAGGAGATGATCGCCCACTACGCGAACTTCTCCGACCGCGACCTCGGTCACGCCGGCTGGTACACGGTGCTGGCCTGCTTCAAACTCGGCATCGTCCTCGAGGGCACGCACGCGCGTGCCTGCGCCGGCAAGGCGCCCAAGCAGACCGGCGATTTCCTGCACGCCATCACCCTGGAACTGTTCGAGAACGCCAACCGGCTCTGCGAATGAGCCGGGCGCGGCGTCAGCCGGCGTCGAGCAGGTCGGCGAGGATGGCGAGATCCTTGTCGCGCGGCCGGACAGGCACAGCAGAATCAGCGCGTCCTCGGCGATTCCGCCCTGTTCGGCCAGCTCCAGCAGATATCCCACGGCGTGCGCGGATTCGAGTGCGGTGATGATGCCCTCGGTCCGGCACAGCGTATCCAGTCCGCGCAGCGCCGCCGCGTCGGTCGCGACGGCGTGGTCGATGCGGCCGATGTCCTTGAGATGGCTCAGTTCCGGGCCCACCCCCGGATAATCCAATCCGGCCGCGATGCTGTGGGTTCGCGCGATCTGTCCCTCCTGGTCCTGCAGGACGTAGCTGAACGCGCCGTCCATCTCACCCGGTGTGCCCGCGCTGAGTGTGGCCGCGTGCTCGCCGGTGTGTAAGCCGCGGCCCCCGGCCTCCACGCCGATCAGCCGCACCTGCGCATCGCCGGTGAAGGGATGGAACATCCCGATCGCGTTACTGCCGCCGCCCACGCACGCGATGACGTGGTCGGGCAGCCGTCCCGCCGCCGCCAGCAGCTGTGCCCGGGACTCGATGCCGATCCGGCTCTGATGGTCACGCACCATCCGTGGATAGGGTGCGGGCCCGGTGGCGGTGCCGAACAGGAAATGCGTGGTTTCGGTGTGCGCCACCCAATCTCGCACCGCCTCGGTCACCGCGGCCTTCAATCGGCGATCACCGGAACGGACGGCGCGCACGTCCGCGCCGAGCAGCCGCATCCGCACGACGTTGCTCTGCTGGCGGGCCATATCGTCGGCGCCCATGTAGATCACGCACGTCAGCCCGAGCATGGCGCAGACGGTCGCCACCGCGACGCCGTGCTGCCCGGCCCCGGTTTCGGCGATGACGCGGGTCTTGCCCATCCGCACGGCCAGCAGCCCCTGCCCGAGGGCATTGTTGATCTTGTGGGCGCCCGTGTGCGTCATATCCTCGCGCTTCAGGAATACCTGCACTCCGGGGACATTCAGCGCGCGGGCCAGTCGCGGCGCCGCGTGCAGCAGGGTCGGGCGGCCGACTCGCTCCCGCAGCAACCGGTCGAGTTCGCCGTGGTATTCGGGATCCGCCCAGGCCGCTCGATGGGCGTTCTCGACGTCGGTGAGCGCCGCCATCAATCCTTCGGGAACGTAGCGGCCGCCGAACGCGCCGAATCTGCCGGGGTCCCGGATGCCGTCCCGGGTGGTGGCGTGGGTTGGCCTGTGTCCGATCACCATTCGCATCCGCGCTTTCTCCTCGCCGTCCGGCTCGGACAGTGTGTGCGATCCGCTCGCACACCTGGTCACCTGCCGGCAAAGAGTGAGTTAACAGCACGGAAGAGGTCATCGTCAGTGGTGGTAAGTCGGCGCGGTGGCGTGATCAGCGGCAGCGGAGTAGTGCCTCCCGCACGGCGCGGGCGCGCGCATCGTCTAGGACGGCGGTGCCGAGGCGGTTCATCACATAGCCGAAACCCAAACCCGTTGCGGGATCGGCGAACCCGAACGAGCCCCCGTAACCGGTGGTGCCGTACGCGCGCCTGTCGCTGCCGAAACGGAAGCTGCCACACGATTTGCGGAACCCCAGATGGTAGCGGCTGTGGGTGAGCAGCACCAGATCGTCTGCGGGCACGTCGTCGACGGTGTCGGCGGTGGCCAGCCGGTCCAGAATGCCCGGTGCGATGGGCAATTCACCGGTGCGTCCCGCCGCTGCGCCGTAGACCCGCGCCAAGGAACGCGCCGTGCCCACCCCGCCCGCGGCGGGGCTTTCGACACCGAGGAATTCGCGGCGGGTGGCACGTTCGGGTGCGCCGGTGCGGGGGCTGCTCAAGGCGCGATAGGTGAGCCCGCGCCGCAGAAACATCTGAATCGCGATGCGCAGCGGCACGTCTCGCTCGTACCGCAGCACGTCCAGGCCGGAGGTGGACGCGAGCGTGGCGATGCGATCGAGGGATTGCTCCTCCGGCAATCCGATGAAGAAGTCCAGCTCGAGCGGGCCGGCGAAGTCCTCGGCGAAGATGCGGCCCAGGGTGCGGTGCTGCGGATCGACGCGGCGGAGCAGTTCGCCCAGATACAGCCCGGCGGTGATCGGGTGATAACCCTGCCGGGTGCCCGGACTCCACAGTGGTTTCTGGTCGGCCAGGATCTCCGCGAGCCGATCCCGGTCGGCCATATCGGACAACCGCACCACCCGGTCCAGCACCGGCAGACCCGCGCGGTGGTCGAGCAGCTGCCGCACGGTGATCGATTCCTTGCCGTGTGCGGCGAATTCCGGCCAATACTGCGCGACCGGGGCCTGATAGTCGAGGACTCCGCGGGATACGGCACCCGCCACGGCGAATGCCGTCATCCCCTTCGTCGAGGAGAACACCGGAACCATGGTGTCGCGCTCCCACGGCAGCTGTTTGCGGGGATCGCGGAACCCCGCCCACAGATCCACCACCGGCCGGTCCCCGTCGTAGACCGCCACGGCCGCCCCGATCTCGCCGAACCGGGCGAAGTTGCGTCGAAACGCGTCCGCGACCGGCTCGAAACCGGTCGCCACCTCACCGTGTACCTCAGCAACCTCGCCCATAGTGCAACCGATGGTAACGGTCACCGCCGCGGCGTCGTACGGTGTCCACCCCGATCGGAAACCGATCAGGCGGCGTGGATTCGGGAGCTGTCCGCGAAGTAGTCGAGGACAGCGCGATGCCACGCCTCCGGCGCCTCGTGCATCAGCACGTGCCCCGCCGCTACCTCGACGTATTCGGCGCCCGGAATAGTCGCCGCCAGCTCGCGCGAATTGGCGGGATCGACCAGCAGATCCGCGGTCGCGGCGATGACCCGGGTCGGCACCGCGACCCGGGGCAGATCGGCGCGGGTGTCCACCCGGGCGACCAGATCCGCCTGCGCCGCCGCCCCGCCCGGGACACCGGCCGCGATCTGGGCCAGGTACTGCGAATACACCTCGTCGGGCAGGGAATTGGTGAAGGCGGCGCTGTATCCGGACAACAGGACCACCCGCGCGAACGCATCGTGGTCGCGTGCGGCGAGCGTGCCGCGCCACAGATCCAGGACGAGCCGGGCCCGATGGTCGGCCCGGGCCAGCCCGGCCGCGAGCACCAAGCCGGTGACCCGATCGGGATGACGCACGGCGGCGCGCACCGCCACCGCGGTGCCGAGCGAGAATCCGATGATCGGGAATCGCTGGGCGCCCGCCGATACCGCCTCCTCGACCAGTGCGTCGGCCAGTCCGTCGAGGGTGAGCACGGTGTCGTCGGCCGGATAGTCGGAGCCGATCACGGTATGCCGCTCGGCGAGCAGCGGGATCAGGGAGCCGAAGTTTGCCTCGATTCCGCCGCCCGCGCCGTGCGCGAGCACGACCGCGGGACCGCTGCCGGTGACCGATGTGGACAGTGAAATGTTCGTCATGGCGGCGACGTTAGGGATTGACATGAGTGTGAAGGTCAAGCCCGGGAGGGCGCAGTGCTGATCGGCGAGCTGGCGAACATCACCGGCGTCAGCACCCGCCTGCTGCGCTACTACGAGGAACAAGGGCTGCTGAGCGCCCGCCGCGACGGCAACGGTTACCGTGTCTACGCCGACGACGCACCGCAGCGGGTGCACCGCATTCGCGAGCTGCTCGCCGCCGGACTGCCGACCAGCGCCATCCGCGAACTGCTGCCGTGTGCGACCGCCACGGGCTTACAGCACTGCGATCACACCCGAAAGATCATGCGGGAGGGCCTGTCTCACCTCGACACGCAGATCGCCGAGCTGACCCGGCGTCGCACGCTGCTGGCTCGTCAGGACGAGCAACTGGTGGCCGCGCCCTATCGCAGCGACGGCCCGGCGTAGCCGCCTCCCCGCGGCCGGTGGGTTCGGAGCCTTCTCGTAGGCTCGGTGCCGTGCGAGCACTCGAACAGATTCGCGACTGGCCCGTCCGGCATGCCGCCGCGGGCGTCGTCGATGCACACGGCGTGGTCGGCACCGAGGGAGACCTCGACCGGGTGTTCGCCCTCGCGTCGGTCACGAAACCCCTTGCCGCCTACGCGGTTCTGGTGGCGGTCGAAGAAGGTGCGATCGAACTGGACCAGCCCGCCGGCCCGCCCGGCTCCACCGTGCGCCACCTGCTGGCGCATACGGCCGGACTGGCCTTCGACACCACGGTGATCATGGCCGAGCCCGGGCAGCGCCGCATCTATTCCAGCGCCGGATTCGAGGTCCTCGCCGAGTTCCTCACGCGCGAGACCGGAATCGAATTTCCCGAATATCTGCGGCAGGCGGTATTCGAGCCACTCGGAATGAAATCCTCGGTGCTGGCCGGATCAGCCGGGCACGCCGGACGCTCCACGGTGAACGATCTCCTGCGTTTCGCCGGAGAATTGCTGAACCCGATCTTGATATCCGGTGGCATGCTCGCCGCGGCGACCTCCGTGCAATTCCCGGGCGTCGGCGGAGTGCTTCCCGGATACGGATCGCAGCGCCCCAATGATTGGGGTCTGGGATTCGAGATCCGCGACCACAAGACTCCGCATTGGACGGGGGGAGCCAACTCGCCGCGAACCTACGGGCATTTCGGGCAGTCCGGCACCTTCCTGTGGGTGGATCCGGAGATCGGGGTGGCGTGTGTGGCATTGAGCGACGAGAATTTCGGCGATTGGGCCCGAGCGGTGTGGCCGACGCTCAGCGACGCCGTCATCGCCGATATCCAGCAGATTCGCGACACGGCCGAAAAGTAACAGCCGTAACATCGGGCACTCCAGTAAACTCGGGCAACGCCTGGGCTCGACGGGATGTTGGGGAAGACGTCCGACGTCGAGGCTGGAGGTGTACAGGTGCGCGCATCTGATCAGTTCGCGGATGTGACGTGTGGTGTGGTGTACATCCACGCGTCACCGGCCGCGCTGTGCCCGCACATCGAATGGACGCTTTCCTCCGCTCTGAAATCACCTGCGTCCCTGCGCTGGACCGCCCAGCCGGCCGCCGCGGGACAACTGCGCGCAACCACCGACTGGGTCGGCCCGGTCGGTACCGCGGGACGAATTGCCAAGGCGTTGCGGGATTGGCCCGTACTGCGCTTCGAGGTCACCGAGGACCCCTCCGAAGGGGTCGACGGCGAACGCTACAGTTTCGTGCCCGGCCTCGGATTGTGGACCGGCGCGATGAGCGCCAACGGCGACGTCATGGTCGGCGAGATGCGGCTGCGCGAAATCGTCCGCGCCGCCCGGGCCCGCGGCCGCCACGGCGATATCTCCGCCGACATCGATCGCGCCCTGGGCACCGCCTGGGACGACGAACTCGAACCCTTCCGCACCGGCGGCGAGGGCGCCGAGGTCACCTGGCTCCGCCGCGACGTCGGCTGAGTACCCGCATCGAGCCGGAAAGACATTACGGGTGGCCTCCGCAAGGGAGACCACCCGTAATGTGTTGGCGCCTAACGCTTTACAGCGGAATGTTCTTGTTGTGGCTGGGCTGGGCCGGGGCCGAGGCCAGCGCGGCGGCGATGGTGGACCGGGTCTTGGCCGGGTCGATGACCTCGTCCACGACGCCGAGGGACAGGGCCCGTCCGACTCCGCCGGCGATGGTCTCGTGTTCGGCGGTGAGGCGCTCGATCAGGGCCTCACGCTCCTCTTCGGGGGCCTTCGCGATGGCCTTCTTGTGCAGGATGCCGACCGCGGCCTTGGCGCCCATCACGGCCACCTCGGACTCCGGCCAGGCGTACACGGCGGTGGCGCCCAGCGAGCGGGCGTTCATCGCGATGTAGGCGCCGCCGTAGATCTTCCGGGTCACCAGCGTGACGCGCGGGACGCGAGCCTCGGCGAAGGCGTGCAGCAGCTTCGCGCCGCGGCGCACCACGCCCTCCCATTCCATGCCGACACCGGGCAGGTAGCCGGGCACGTCGGTGACGACGACCAGCGGGATGCCGAAGGAGTTGCACAGGCGCACGAAACGCGCTGCCTTCTCGGCGGATTCGCTGGTGAGGCAGCCGCCCATGCGCAGCGGGTTGTTGGCGAGGACGCCGACCGTGCGACCACCGAGGCGGCCCAGGCCGGTGACGATGCTGCGGGCGTAACCGCCCTGCATCTCCTCGAAGGAGGATTCGTCGTTGCCGTCCGGCGAGGGGATCTTGTCGAGCAGCTCGCGCACGACCGGCTTGACGTCGTAGGCGCGCTTGGCCGACTCCGGCAGCATCGCCTTGAGGTCCACATCGCCGTGCGCGGCGGCGGACAGGTCGAATTCGCCCTGTTCGGCGAACATCGAGACCAGGCGGCGGCCGCGGTGCATCGCGTCGTTCTCGTCGTCGGCGACGATATGGCACACACCGGACTTCTTGCCGTGGGTCTCGGGCCCACCGAGAGTGGCCATGTCGACGTTCTCGCCCGTGACCGACTTGACGACATCCGGTCCGGTGACGAAGACGCGGCCCTCGGGCGCCATGATCACGACGTCGGTCAGAGCGGGACCGTACGCGGCGCCGCCGGCGGCGAAGCCGACCACGACCGAAATCTGGGGGACCAGGCCCGAGGCGCGCACCATGGCCTCGAAGACGGTGCCGACCGCGTGCAGTGCCTCGACACCCTCGGCCAGGCGGGCGCCGCCCGAATGCCAGATGCCGACGACGGGGATCCGGGAATCGATGGCGGTATCGATCGCGTCCACGATGTGCTTGCACCCGTCGACACCCATGGCGCCGCCCATCACGGTGGCGTCGGAGCAGTACGCGACGGTGCGCACGCCGTCGACCTCGCCGATGGCGGCCAGCACGCCGGACTTGTCGCGGGGGTGGAGCGGAAGAACGGTTCCGGGATCGAAGAAGCGCTGCAACCGACCCAGCGGATCACGGGGATCGGTCGTGGCATCCGCCTGCGCGGGGGCCATGATGGTCATCGCGGTCTCTCCTCGATGGAATGTGGAGTCGCTGACGCGGCTGCGAAAGATGAAAAATCCCGGTGGGGCTTTTCGACGAGGGGATCTGCCTTGGCCGAAAAGCCCCACCGGGTTCGCTGAAGTTGTCGACAGTACGTTGTCGACGAGTCGGATCAGTACCGTCCGAAGGCCAGCGCCACGTTGTGGCCGCCGAAACCGAACGAGTTGTTGATCGCGTACTCGATGTCCTGGCGACGGGCCTCACCGTGCACGACATCCAGGTCGATCTCCGGGTCCTGGTTCTCCAGGTTCAGCGTGGGCGGAACGATGCCGTCGCGAATGCTGAGCACTGTGAGCACCGACTCGAGGGCACCCACGGCGCCGATCGAGTGGCCCAGGGCGGACTTGGGCGCGTAGACCGAGGCGTGCTTGCCCACGGCCCTGTAAATCGCGTTCGCTTCCGCGGTGTCCCCGATCGGGGTGGCGGTCGCGTGCGCGTTGATGTGCGTGATGTCGGACTTCGACAGTCCGGCGGTCTGCATGGCGCGCTCCATGGCGCGCGCCGCACCGGCACCCGTGGGATCCGGGGCGACCAGGTGGAAGCCGTCGGAAGTGATGCCGGCACCCAGCAGGCGAGCGTGGATGGTGGCCCCGCGTGCCTTGGCGTGCTCTTCGGTCTCGACGACCATCAGTGCACCGGCCTCGCCGAAGACGAAGCCGTCACGATCCTTGTCGAACGGCCGCGACGCGCCCTTGGGGTCGTCGTTGCGGGTGCTCATCGCGCGCATCATGGAGAACGCGGCGATCGGCACGTCGGAGATGTAGCCCTCGACACCGCCGGTGACGACCATGTCGGCGTCGCCCATGACGATCATCCGCCACGCGTTGGCGATGCCCTCGGATCCCGACGAACATGCCGAGACCGGGGTGACCACTCCCGCCTTGGCCCCCAGTTCGAGGCCCACGACAGCGGACGGCCCGTTCGGCATGACCATCTGAACGGCCAGCGGCGAGATCTTGCGGTAGCCGCCGTTCTTCAGCTTGTCCACCGAGTCGATGAGCGCGTCGCCGCCGCCGAGACCGGTGCCGATCGACACGGCCAGGCGCTCGGGGTCGACCTCGGGGCTGCCGGCGTTCTTCCACACCTCGCGCCCCAGCACCATCGCCAGCCGCTCGACATAGGCCATGCGGCGGATCTCGACCCGGCTGAGCAGGGTGTCCGGCGAAACCTTCAGGTGGCCGCCGATGCGAACCGGGAGGTCGTATTCCTCGATGAAGGAATCCTCGAGAACGTCGATGCCGCTCTCGCCGTTGAGGAGTCCCTTCCACGTCGCATCGACGTCACCCGCGATCGACGTGGTCGCCGCCATGCTGGTGACGACGACGTTCGGGAAGTTCCCGTTCAAAGTGGAAGGAGTGGTCACGGTGTCGGCCTTACTGGGCGTCGAACTTGGCCTTGAGCTCAGCGGCCGCGTCGGAGTTCTCGGCCTCGAGCTTCTGGATGTAGGAGACGGCGTCACCCACGGTCTTGAGGCTGGCAAGATCCTCGTCGGGGATCTTCACGCCGTACTTGTCCTCGGTCTGCACGGCGATCTCGACCATCGACAGCGAGTCGATGTCCAGGTCATCGACGAAAGACTTCTCGATCGTCACCTCGGAGGGCTCGATGCCGGTCACCTCTTCGATGATCTTGCCGAGCTCTTCGACGATCTGTTCCTGGGTCAGAGCGGCCACTTGGTGGCTCCCTTCTTGTTCTTTCGTTGGTCCGACGTGAATCGGAGGTCCCGATTATTTCTTCGGTACGAGGTGGACGAATGTTTCGTCCTGCTCGCTCACGGTCGCGTCACTGCGAGCCGCGAGGAAAGCTAGCCGGTTGCCGAGAGCTCGACAAACGCGGGGATGTTCTCGGGGGTCTTCAGCGCCAGATTCGGGGTGCCCTTGAGCTCCCGCTTGGCGATGCCGACCAGGGTTCCGGCCGGCGGCAACTCCGCCACCGCGGAAACCCTTGCCGCGCGAACGGTTTCGGTGCACAGATCCCACCGGACGGGCCGGGTCACCTGTGCCGCCAGCTTCTCGATGGCGTCTTTGCCCGAGTCGACCGGCTTGCCGTCGTAGTTCGACAGCAGGGTACGGGTCGGCTCACCGGGGGCCATCTGGGAGATGGCTTCGGCCACGGCGTCCTGGGCGGGTGCCATGAACGCGGTGTGGAAGGCCCCGGCGACGGGCAGCGCGCGAATCCGCGCCTTTTCCGGCGGGTTCGCGGCCAGTTCCGCCAGCGCATCCAGCCGGCCTGCCGCCACGATCTGGCCGACCGCGTTGCGGTTGGCCGGGACCAGGTCGAGTTCGGCGAGCCGGTCGAGCACGGCGGCTTCGTCGCCACCGAGCACGGCGGACATGCCGGTCGGAACCAGCGCACACGCCTTGGCCATCTCCGCACCGCGAATCGCGGCCAGTTTCACCGCGTCGTCGGGAGAGACGACACCGGCGACGGCTGCGGCGGCGAGCTCGCCGACCGAATGTCCGGCGACGATGGTATCCGCCGGGACCGCTTCGTGCGGAATCTCGGCGAAAGCCAGCAGCGCGGCAGCGACGACCAGCGGCTGGGTCACCGCGGTATCGGTGATCTCCTCCGCGGTGGCGGTGGTGCCGAGGCGGAGCAGATCCAGGCCGGAGGCCTTGGACCACAGTTCGAGGCGGTCACGCGCGCCGGGAAGATCGAGCCATGGCGCGAGCATGCCGGGTGTCTGAGAGCCCTGTCCAGGGGCGAACAACGCGATCACGCCTCTAACAAAACACTGTGAGGGGGGTCCGTGGAGATGTCGGCGCCGATGATGTTTGAGCGACGCTTTTGTGTGGACCCCACAAAACGGCACGTGGGTCGAGGCGATCGACAGCGCCCCGATGTCCGTTACAGGCGATCTTCGTAGAAAGTTGCCTGCGAGTCTTCTGAGGCAGGTGTAGACGATTCGTTACGCATTCGTGTCAAACGACCCACTGTTGCCGCGATTCGGAGCACATAGGCGTCACGAGGATTCATCGGATCCCGGCCGGTGACCTCGGCGATGCGCTTGAGCCGATAGCGGACCGTATTTGGATGAACGAACAGCTGCCGGGCGCAAGTCTCGACCGCTCCACCGCAATCGAGGTAGGCGTCGAGGGTGTCCGACAAGGCCGACCCGGCGGCGGCCAACGGTAGCACAAGATACTCGTTGAGAGCGTCGACCGCAGCCCGATCGCCGAGCAGGGCTCGCTCGGGCAGGAGTTCGGAGGCGTGCACCGGCCGCGGCGCCGCCCGCCAGCCCACCACGGCCTCCATTCCGGCCATCGCCTCCACCGCGCTGACGTGCGCCGCCGACAGCGTGCGCATGGTCGGGCCGATCACCACGGGCCCCTCGGAGAACGCCTCGGCGAGCAGATCCATCAGGAACGGCGAGGGGTAGCCGGTATCGCCGAGATTGCCGCTGACCACCATCACCAGCCGCGAACCCTGCACCACCGCGAGCGCCGCGCGGCCGTGCCGGGCGGCGACGACGTGCACCGAACTCACCACGGCCACTTGATCTTTCGGTGGTGTGCCGACCAGCACCGTCGCGGCGGCGGTGGCATCCCAGTTCAATGTGGCCGCGCGCGAGAGCATTTCGGCGCCGGTGTCACCACGCACCACGGCGTCGACCACCAGCGCCTCCAGGCGGGTGTCCCAGGCGCCGCGGGATTCGGCCGCGGAGGCGTAGACCGACGCCGCGGCGAAACCGAGTTCGCGGCCGTAGCGCAGCACCGCCTCGGTGAGTGCCACCAGCTGGCGGTCGTTGCGGGCCAGCGCCGGCAGCCACTGCTCGAAGAACTCCATCGCGACCCGGACCATGTCGACGGTCTGCCGCAAGGTCAGCCGGCGGGCCAGGTCCTGCGGAATCACCTGGAACGCGTCGAGGCTGAAACGGATATCGCTTTCCGGATCCTGCAACCACTCCAGGAAATTGACCACCGCGGTCTGCACCAGCATCTGCACGCCCGCGCGCTGGGCGGCATCCAGATCGCCGAAGAACGGTAGCCGGTCCTCCATCGAGGCGATCGCCTCGGTGGACAGCCGCCCGGAGAACTGCTTCACCCGTTTCAGCAGGGTGTCCGGCAGCGGATCGCGGGTTTGCCGATTGGGGGACAGCGCCCCGGTCGGCAGATAGACCTCGTGCTCGGACGACCCCTCGGAAACCCGGCGAGGCCGCGGCGGTTTACGTTCCACTGTTCAATATTCCGTCATCGCGCTGTCGGTCTCCGCAACCCCCCGGTAGGGGCGCGATTCGCGCCCCTACCGGAACGGTCACGCGAGCTGTTCTTCGCTGCTCATCGATTTCGGCGCGGCGTCGACGTCGTCGATGCGGTAGCGGGCCGCGGCCTGCGCGACCACCGACGGATCGACCCCGCCGGTGCGTCCCAGGGCCTCCAGCGCCGCCAGCGCGATGGATTGGGCGTCGACGTTGAACACCCGCCGCGCCGCCTGCCGGGTGTCGGAGAACCCGAATCCGTCGGTGCCCAGCGTGGTGTAGTCACCGGGGACCCATTTGCGGATCTGGTCCGGCACCGCGCGCATCCAGTCCGAGGCCGCCACGAACGGCCCCTGCGCCTGCGACAGCACTCGCGTGATGTACGGCGCGTCGGTTCCGGCATCCGGATGCCGCAGCGTGTGGATCTCCTTGGCCAGCGCCTCCCGGCGCAGCTCGCTCCACGAGGTCACCGACCACACGTCCGCCTGCACACCCCAGTCCTCGGCCAGCAGTTCCTGCGCGCGCAGGCCGTCGGGCAGCGTCACACCCGCGACCAGGATCTGGGCGCGCACGTCACCACCGCGGCCAGCCGCGTCATCGTTACTGCCGCCCCGCCGATAGAGGTAGATGCCCTTCAGCAGGCCCTCGACGTCGAGGTCGTCCGGCTCGGCCGGCTGCTGATACGGCTCGTTGTAGAGGGTGATGTAGTAGAAGACGTTCTCGCCGCCGAAGACGTCGTCCTTCATCACCGGATGGGTCCCGGGCATCTCGGAGGCGAGGGTTCCGCCCGGACCGAGCTGCGCTCGCCCGCCCCCGTACATCCGTCGCAGGCCGTCGCGCACGATGTGGGCGATCTCGAAGGCGAACGCCGGATCGTAGGCGACCACCGCCGGATTGGTGGAGGCCAGCAGCAGCGAATGGCCGTCGTTGTGCTGCAACCCCTCGCCGGTCAGCGTGGTGCGCCCGGCGGTCGCGCCGAGCACGAAACCGCGGGCCAGCTGGTCGGCGGCCGCCCACAGGCCGTCGCCGGTGCGCTGGAACCCGAACATCGAATAGAAGATGTAGAGCGGGATCATCGGCTCGCCGTGGGTGGCGTACGACGTGCCGGCCGCGGTGAACGATGCGGTCGATCCGGCTTCGTTGATGCCCTCGTGCAGAATCTGGCCCACTTGACTTTCCTTGTAGGCCAGCATCAATTCCGCGTCGACGGAGGTGTACAACTGCCCGTTGCGGTTGTAGATCTTCAACGACGGGAACCACGAGTCCATACCGAAGGTGCGGGCCTCGTCCGGGATGATCGGCACGATGCGCTTGCCGATCTCCTTGTCGCGCAAAAGTTCCTTCATCAGCCGCACGAACGCCATGGTGGTCGCGACGTTCTGCTTGCCCGAACCCTTGCGCACCGAGGCGTAGGGCGCGTCGCCGGGCAGTTGCAAAGGCTTTGCCGTCGAACGCCGTTCGGGCAGGAAGCCACCCAGGGCGCGGCGGCGGTCCAGCATGTAGCCGATCTCGTGCGAATCCATGCCCGGGTGGTAGTACGGGGGCAGATACGGATCGGCCTCGAGCTGGGCGTCGGTGATCGGAATGCGCTGCACGTCGCGGAACGCCTTCAGATCGTCGAGCGTCATCTTCTTCATCTGGTGCGTCGCGTTGCGCGCCTCGAAGTGCTTGCCCAGGCCGTAACCCTTGATGGTCTTGGCCAGGATCACCGTCGGCTTGCCCTGATGCGCCAGCGCCGCGGCGTAGGCCGCGTAGATCTTGCGGTAGTCGTGGCCACCGCGCTTGAGGTTCCAGACCTGCTGATCGGTCAGATCCTTGACCAGATCCTTGGTGCGCGGATCGCGGCCGAAGAAGTGCTCGCGCACGTAGGCGCCGTCGTTGGCCTTGTAGGTCTGGTAGTCGCCGTCCGGGGTGGAGTTCATCAGGTTGACCAGCGCGCCGTCGCGGTCGGCGCCCAGCAGCGCGTCCCACTCCCGGCCCCAGATCACCTTGATGACGTTCCAGCCGGCGCCGCGGAAGAACGACTCCAGCTCCTGGATGATCTTGCCGTTCCCGCGGACCGGGCCGTCGAGCCGCTGCAGGTTGCAGTTGATGACGAAGGTCAGATTGTCCAGACCCTCCAGCGCCGCCACATGGGCCAGGCCGCGCGATTCCGCCTCGTCCATCTCGCCGTCGCCGAGGAAGGCCCACACGTGCTGATCGGAGGTGTCCTTGATCCCGCGATCGTGCAGGTAATGGTTGAAGCGCGCCTGGTAGATGGCGTTCATCGGGCCCAAGCCCATGGAGACCGTGGGGAATTCCCAGAAATCGGGCATCAGTCGCGGGTGCGGATACGACGACAGCCCGTGGCCCGGACCGCCGTGGCTGTATTCCTGGCGGAACCCGTCGAGCTGATCCTCGGTCAGCCGGCCCTCGAGGAAGGCGCGGGCGTAGATGCCGGGGGAGGCGTGGCCCTGGATGAAGATCTGGTCGCCGCCGCCGGGATGGTTCTTGCCACGGAAGAAGTGGTTGAAGCCGACCTCGTACAGCGCCGCGGACGACGCGTAGGTCGAAATATGGCCGCCCACACCGATTCCCGGCCGTTGCGCGCGATGCACCATGACCGCGGCGTTCCAGCGGATCCAGGCGCGGTAGCGGCGCTCGACCTCTTCGTCGCCGGGGAACCACGGCTCGTTCTCGGTGGGGATGGTGTTGACGTAATCGGTGGAGGTCAACGACGGGATGGTGACGTGACGTTCACCGGCGCGCTCCAGCAGGCGCAGCATCAGATAGCGTGCGCGGCCGGGGCCCTCGCGCTCGAGCATCTCGTCGAAGGAGTCGAGCCACTCGCTCGTCTCCTCCGGGTCGATGTCCGGTAGATATGACGCCACCCCCTCGCGGATCACACGCACACGCGCACCGGCCGGGCGGGCGGGCGCCGACTGGTGGTCGGCGGAACCGTTGGCGCTCGTCGGCTCGGGGTCGGATGCAGAACTTGACGAAATCGGGTGCATCAGGTCGGTCAAAATCAATGCTCCTCGTACAGGGGGTGGACAAGCTGATGGCTCTAACCCCGGGCAGCACCGCTGGTGTGCGGGCCGTCCGTCGCTCACGGTTTGGGGCGCACCTCACATCCTTGTCGATGATGCGTCCCAGGTCATCATGTCAGCCGTAAATCCAGTACCGTTCGCTAGGCTGTGACGCTCGTTGCAGCGAACTCGCCACAAGACATTCTTTCGACTGCTCGAGAAGCGGGGAGGACGATGAAACTGCTGAACCCACGTGGGTTCGGACTGACGTGCGCGACCTTGGCGGTCGGCACCGGACTCGTGGTGGCAGGATGCTCTACCGCTGTCCACGGTACCGCGACCGTGAACCAGGCGGACGCGGCCGCGTTCCGGACCGAGATGGCAGCGTCCTCGGCCGCGGCCACCTCGTCGAAAAAGGCTGCCGCGCAGACGAAAGCCGTCGCCGACAACTGCACACCGTTCCGTGACACCACCGGTGCCGCGGTGACGAAGTACAACGACTTCGTCGACGCGCACGATGCGAACGCCCCCGACCAGGACGCCAAGCGCGATTCCGCCGCGCAGACCCTCGAGGACGCCGCGCGGACCGTGGAGGGGCGGGTCACCGCCGCCGGCGACGCGTTACCCCCGGATCTCGCGCAGAAGCTCACCGAATACGTGAACGCCGCCCGCGGTCTGGCCGGCGAATCCCGCAAGATGACCTACACCGCACCGGTCGGCACGCTCAACGACGCGAGTAAGCGAGTCAACGACGCGCTGAACGCGGTGCGGACCGCATGCCCGGCGCGATAGCCGGGAAACGGATGTCCCGGGGCCGCTCAGGGCGTTGCGAACCGCCTCTGCGGGCTTCGCCCCGGGGCATGCATCCGCGACATTTCGGAGGCTATTTGGGCGGATCGGCTTGCGTTGCGGCCGATAACCATGTTCGCTTGCAACTATCTGTTGTCGGGAGTTGAGGAGGACACCACCGTGGTCGCCGCGGCGGACGCGCAGAACTACGCTCAGAAGCTTGGCATTGCCCACGGCATGGCGGTTCAGGAGTTGGGCTGGGACGAGGACACCGCAGACGAGTTGAGGGCGTCTGTCGAGGACGCGATCGGCTCCGAGCTACTCGACGAGGACACCGACGAGGTGATCGACGTCGTACTGCTGTGGTGGCGCGACGGAGACGGGGACCTGGTCGACGAGCTGATGGATGCCATCGGTCCGCTCGCCGAGGACGGTGTCGTGTGGGTACTCACCCCCAAGACCGGTCAGCCCGGCCATGTCGACCCCAGCGAGATCGCCGAATCCGCCCCCACCGCGGGGTTGACGTCGACCACACCGGTCAGCCTCGGCACCTGGACCGGCACCAAGCTGATGCAGCCCAAGACGCCCTCGAAGCAGCGCTGATCCACCGCGTGACTATTGTTTCGCACGGGCGGCCGCCGAGTACCGGAACAGCCCGCCGTCGAAGACAGGAGGACTGCGCATGCCGCTCGAAGTGGGAACGGCCGCACCGGATTTCACGCTGAAGGATCAGAACAACCAGGATGTGAGCCTCGCCGATTACCGGGGCCACAAGAATGTCCTGATCGTCTTCTATCCGCTGGCTTTCACCGGCATCTGCCAGGGTGAGCTGTGCAAGGTGCGCGACGAACTGCCGAAGTTCCAGAACGACAACGCCGAGATCCTCGCCATCTCCGTCGGACCCCCGCCCACCCACAAGATCTGGGCGGCCGAGCAGGGCTACACCTTCCCGCTGCTGTCGGATTTCTGGCCGCACGGCGCCGTCACCCAGGCCTATGGTGTCTTCAACGACAAAACCGGCTTCCCCAACCGCGGCACCTTCGTCGTGGACAAGGACGGAATCATCCGCTTCGCCGAGATGAACGGCCCCGGAGAGCCCCGTGACCAGGCGGCTTGGGAGAAAGCGCTCACTGCACTAGATTCATGAACCGCCGCGCACGGTCCCGGTCAACCGGCCCCGCGCAGCACACCATCTTCACCGCCGCCCGGCCGGTGAAGTCCGGGCGTATAGCTCAGTGGTAGAGCACTGGTTTTACACACCAGCGGTCGGGGGTTCGAACCCCTCTGCGCCCACTCTGTCTGTGCAGGTCAGAAGGCCTGCAATGTGCCCCGCGTCGAATCCGTGGGGCTCGCGGCTCGGCACGTCGGTCTCCGAAAAATAGGTATACGCACAGGTAGTTCTACCGTCGCGATGGTGCTCGCCGGCGACGAACCTTGAGTTCGTATCTATCGGTCACGTTGCGGAGGATTCGATGTCTGCACCCGAGCTTCGGCACAGGTCCCATGCCGGCACCACGGAAGAGATCTTGATGATCCGGCGATGCGCGAAGTGTGACAAGTTGTTCGCGCCGCTCACGGCGGGGTGTTCCTCGTGTGCGTCGGATGACCTGGAACGGGTGCCGTCGTCGGGTGTGGGTTCGATCGTGTCGTGGCGGGTGGTGGACCGTGGCGGTGCTGGTGGTGCGCCGGCGCCGTCGACGGTCGCGATCGTCGAACTCGACGAGGGGCCGTGGGTCTACACCTCGCTGGAGGGGGAGGTGCCGCTGCTGTCGGATCGGCCGGTGCGGGTGCATTTCCAGCCGCGGCCGCGAGACGACAGATTTCCGGTCTTCGTGGTGTGTGCCGATCGCCGGCACCGGCAGTGCCGGCGCGAATCGGTGACTTCCGCCGCCTCCGACAGAGGAGCCCACGCGCCCCGGTGAACCGCGTTTTGCGCAGTGCTATGGCCGGGGGATCAGGTCGCAGCGCTCGGAACCAGGCCCACCAGTCCTCCGTCGACGAGCAGATCCTGGCCGGTGATGTACGACGCCTCGGACGAGGCCAGGAAGGCCACGGTGGCGGCGACGTCCTCGGCGGACCCGATCCGGCCGGCGACGATATCGCCGGCCACAGCGCTCTGCACGGCCTCGGGAAGCTCGGCCCGCAGCGCGGGGATGTCGATATATCCCGGGCTCACCGAGTTGACCCGAATTCCCTTGGCGCCCAATTCGGCAGCGAACGTGCGTGCCAGATTGTGCGCCGCGGCCTTGGTCGCCGAATACAGCGAGCCGAACGGCATGCCGCGGTGCAGTGCCCACGAGGCGTTGATCACGACGGCCGCGTCGGGGGCCAGCAGCGGAATCGCCTTCTGCACGGCGAAGAACACCCCTTTGAGGTTGACACCGATCACCCGGTCGAAATCGGCCTCGGTCACCGCCTCGGTCGGTGGAAAGAATCCGATGCCCGCATTCACGAAGAGCACGTCCAATCGGCCGTACCTGTTCCGGACGGTCTCGAAGACGGCATCGATGGCGGCGAGGTCGGTCGTGTCGCCGGCGATCGCGAGCGCCTCCGGCCCGAGTTCATCGGCGGTCGCGGCCAGCCGGCCCGGGTCGCGGCCGGTGACGATCACCCGCGCGCCCTCGTCACGCAACCGCCGCGCGGTGGCCAGTCCCATACCGCTCGTCCCGCCCGTGACCAGTGCGATCTTGCCGTCGAATCTGTTGTGTGCCATGGGAAGAAGCCTGCCGAGGGCCGGACTCGACAACCAGTGCGAGATCAACGTGGGATAACCACCACCAGGCTATGCGGGTGCGGTCGTTTGATCCCGCGTCAGCAGGCTCAGCCGCTGCTCGGTCCCGGTGCCCGGCCGGGGGTTGTACAGCACCAGATGCCAATCGGGATGGTCCGCGACGATCAACGTGGTGGTGTCGAAGAACAGTTCGCCCGCCGCCGGATGGCGCACCGCGTGCACCGCCTGCGTCGGGGCGCCCACCTCCTGCCGGGCCCACAGTTCGGCGAATTCCGCGCTGATCGTGGAGAGTTCGGTGATCACCCTGTCGAATTCGGGATCGTTCAGCGCCGCATCCGCGCGATAGGCGGCGACGACCGCCGGTGCGGCGGCGGCCCAGTGCAGGTGCATTTCCCGGTAGCTCGCGTTGGTGAAAAACGAGACGAGACAGTTGTAGTCGTCGCAGTCGTAGCCGAAGGCTATCCGTGCCCCGTCGTTGACGGCCAGGATGTTCCAGTACCGGTCACGCAGCACCGCGGGCCGCGGTGACCACACCGTGAGCAGATGCCGCAGTTCCGCGGTGACCTGTGCATCCCGATCCCGCACGGCCCGAGGCGGATTCATCCCCGCCAGCCGATACACGTGGGCCCGCTCCTACTCGGTCAATCGCAGTGCGCTCGCGATCGCGTCCAGCACTTCGGTCGACACCTTGATATCGCGCCCCTGCTCGAGCCACGTGTACCAGGACACGCCGACTGGGGTGGACCCGGCGGAGTGGGCGTACGGGTATGTGCGTATCTCCCGTGACGACAAAGACGGCGCGGAGGGGGTGCGGTTGCAGGCCAAGCATGAGGTGGCGTATGCGGAGCGGAAGGGCTTGCGGCTGGCGCGGATCTTCTGTGACAACGACATGTCGGGCGCGGATCCGAATCGTCCGGCGTTGCGGGAACTGCTCGAGTTGGTGATGCCCGGCCCGACGAAGATAGTTCTCGCTCGCGATGTGGCCCGGTTGACACGCGATTACGACTTGGGCAACGAGCTGATGAAGCTTGGTCGGGATGAGGGTGTGCGGTTCGTGTTCATGAAGGACCACGAGTACGACCTGACCACAGGCGTGGGCAGGAAGAACTTCACGGTGAAGGTGGCTGAGGCGACCGAGTACCGGGAGGTCAACACCGAGAATCTGCTGGACCGGATGACCGAGGAAGCGGAGAAGGGGGTGATGCAGGGTGGTTCGCGCCGGTTCGGGTACGGCAAAGTTGTTGGCACGCACCCTATTACGGGGGCGGAAATCCTGGATCGGCGTGCGCTACGAGCGGAGGAGGTCGCGGTACTGTGCGAGGGCCGGGATCGGGTGATCAACGGCGAGTCGCAGACAGCGATCATCACCGATTGGAACGCGCGCGGGATCACCACGTCCGAGGGCTGGCGGTGGCGGGTGGGCAAACTGTCGCAGCAGCTGCTGCTGGAGGCGTATGTGATCTACCGCGCCCAGTGGCCGGGCATCTTCACTCGTACCGAGCACGAGGCGATGCGGGCGGCGTTGATCGCGCACCGTAGCGGGAAGGATCCGCAGCGGCCCCGGCAGCGCAACGGCGAGTACTGGCTGACCGGGCTGGCTCAGTGTGGCGGGACCTGGAAAGCGGGCACCGAACGGGCGGGTGAGTATTGCGGCGGGTGGCTGGTGGGTTCACTGATCGAGCGCAAGCGCAAGCACGGCACGGTCATCCAGCGCCGCTACGGGTGCCAGGCCGTCGATTCGGCGCGGGTGCGGTGTGGGTGTGGGCGGGTGTTCCGCGACGCTGGCGCGCTGGAAATGTTCGTGGCGCAGGCGGTGATCGCCGAATACGAGAACCCGGAAATCCTGGCTCGTTTGGATCGCGGTAACGACCACGCCGGGCGGATCGCAGCGCTGCAACAGCGGATCGAGACGACGACGGGGAATCTGGACGCCGAACCCGACCGCCGCACCGAGGTGTTGACCGGCGCGCGGGACGCCGACGACTTGCGGGTTATCGAACGCACCATCGCGGGTCTGAAACAGACATTGAAAGACCTTCGCAGCGAGCAGGATTCGCTGCGGAGCACGCAAGCGTTGGCCGTGCTGGCCGACATCGGGTCCACACCGGCCGAACTACGCAAGGCGTGGGACACGAAGGGGTCGCGGTGGCGGCACGAGGCCGCCGCGCGGCTGATCGAGAAAGTCATCGTCAAACCCACGCGCGTGTATGCCACCAGGTGGATCGACCAGAACGGCAAGACGTGGCGCTTCGATGAGTCCTCGGTCGAAATCCTGTGGCGCGATCTGGGGTAGTCCGCACCGGGCTACGCGGCACGATGGCCGTGGTCGCGGTCGAATGCCTTGTACCTCGGTTGTCGGCAGACCCACCGTCGTCAAGAATTCCACGATCTCCGGTGGGCCAACGCGTGGAACCACTCTCCTGGTATCGGCTCGAGGAACAACCCCGCGCGCGGCGCGCCGTCGGAGAGGGAACTCCACATCGCGCCGCTGAATCGCCGCGGTGGCCTCACTTCGCTCGTCTCATGTGGTCGCCTCGGCGATGTCGGATCCTCGCGAGACTGCAGTGGCGTGGAAATCAGCGAGCGATAACGTCGCCGTCCGTCGGGAATACTCCGAGACCAATCCTGGCCAGTTGCTGGAAATACGACCGGAGGCGGATCTGTACCAACTCACACAACCCGCCCACGCCGAGCCGGCGAGGCGTCGCTGTATCTCGTCGTCGTAGCGCTGTTCGACCTCCGCGCGGATCTCCAGGACTGCACCTGGGTTTCGCGCCAACACCTCGACGGCTTGCCGGATGTAGCGGGCTTGCCGTTCCAGCATGTAGATGATCGAACCAGTGCCGAGGTTGGTGTTGGGGCCGTACATGAGGAACATGTTCGGAAATCCCGGAACGGTCATGCCGAGATGAGCGTGGGCGCCATCGGCCCACACGGCGCTGAGTTCGCGGCCTTCACGCCCGCGCACCGTCATCGGTCCGAGGAATTCCTGGGTGGCGAATCCGGTGCCGTAGATGATCACGTCGACCGCGTGCTCGACGCCGTCGGCGGTGCGAATACCACGTGCGGTGATCTCGGTGATGCGTTCGGTGACGACGTCGACGTTGGGCTCGGTCAGAGCGGGGTAGTAGTCGTTGGCGAACAGCACTCGCTTACAGCCGACCGGGTAGTCGGGTGTCAGCTTCTGCCGCAAGGCCGCCGAGGCCACTTGCCGTCGCAGCTGCCACCTCGCCGCGGCTTCGACCGCAGCGCTGATCCGCCGGTTACCGGTGATACCCAGCGTCCACACTTCGCCCAGGGTCCACCACAGGCCACGTTCGAGCTTTTGCAGCAGGGGCAGCCGCCGGAAAGCGGAGTGATGGATCGACCGATACTCACCGTCCGGTTTGGGCAGGATGTAGGGCGCCGAACGCTGGAACAGGGTCAACTGTGCGACCTGCGGTCGGATTCGCGGAACGAACTGGATGACGCTCGCGCCCGCGCCGATCACCGCCACCCGCCGTCCCCGCAGGTCCGCATCATGACGCCAGTGCGCCGAATGAAACGATTCGCCCTCGAACCGTTCGCGTCCTTCGATGTCGGGCATCGCCGGACGAGACAGCTGCCCTGTCGCCGGCACGAACACCCGAGCTCGTACCGAACCGCCGTCGGCGGTGGACAGGATCCATAGCCCCTCGGACTCCTCGAACCGTGCGTCTGTCACGTCCACGCCGTACCGAATCCGGTCCCGCAGGTCGGGCGTGGACGCGATACCGGTCAGGTAGCTCTCGATCTGAGCCTGACCGGCATAGCGCCGGGTCCAGTCCGGCTTCGGGGCGTAGGAGAACGAGTAGTACGGCGAGGGCACGTCGCAGGCGGCACCCGGATAGGTGTTCTCGCGCCACACCCCGCCCGCCCGAACCGCCTTCTCCAAGATCACGAAATCGCCGATGCCCGCCCGCAACAGCTCATTGGCCATCGCCAGCCCGGCGAAACCCGCACCGACTATGGCCACCGATACCGTGTCCGCCACGCTTGTTGTCCCATCTCGCATGGTCCTCGACGCTAACCACGGAGCATCGCGGGACGTAGATCCGCGCGGCCAGAAAATTGATAATTTTGGCCAAACCTTCGGCAGACTTGTAAACTCGCTGGTCATGACGGGATCTATCCCGGCCGCAGCGGTTTCCACTCACGATTTTCCCCGGTCGGCTGCCAGCGTCGCCCTGATGTCCCAGTTCGCCCGCGACCACGGACTCACCCTCGAGCAGACACTCGACGGCTCAGGACTCACCGCGGCCCACCTCGCCGACCCTCACGCGCACGTTTCCGCCGCGCAGGAACTCGCCGTCGCGACCAATCTGGCCACCGCGCTCACCGAGGAAGACCACCCTGGGCTCGACCTCGGCCGCAGATACCGCACCACCACATTCGGCATCTTCGGATTCGCCTGCCTGGCCAGTCCCACCCTGGGCGAGGCCCTGTCGTTTTTCCTTCGCTACTTCGACCTGACCTTCGCTTTCTGCGTTCCCCGAGTTGAAGTGTCCGAGGCCGAGGTAATCGTGCGACTCGACGACAGCGCCCTCACACCACCGGCACGACAATTCCTCCTCGATCGCGACGCAGCGGCCATCCTCACCGTGATCGAAGACCTCTTCCCCGGCCAGTTCTCACCAACGCGCGTCGAGATCCGCCGCCCACGACCGGCCTCGCCTACCTCCTTCGAGGAACTGTTCCACCAGCTACCGATCTTCGACCGGCCCGAGAACATCGTGGCGTTCGACCCGCGCCTGCTCACCCAGCCACTTCCTCGAGCCGATCCACGCACCCTCGCCCAATCCGAAGAGCAGTGCCGGCAACTGGTCACCGCACGCCGACACCGCCACGGCATCGCGGCACAAGTCAGAGACCTGCTCACCCACGTCGACCTGGGCACGGCCGGGCCCGACGAGGTCGCTCGCGCACTCCACCTCAGCACCCGAACCATGCGACGACGATTCGGCGAAGCGGGCACCAGCTACCAGATCCTGCGCGACGAGGTTCGCGAAACACTCGCCGAACAAATGCTCAGCACCGGCGCGTTGTCGGTACACGACGTGGCCATCCGCCTCGGCTACGCCGAATCCGCGAGCTTCATCCACGCATTCAAACGCTGGAAGGGATTGACCCCCAAGCAATTCCAGATCACCTCCACCGCTGGCTCGCAACAACACCACCCACTTCGACACGCGGCTAGCACGAGCCGAGAGTGAACATCGACAGCCGGGAGGCATCGGCGTCATAGATCGACGCCGGATCCTCGTGCGAGGACTGCAGCGGCGTCAGTCCGCCCTGTGCCTCGATCGTGTGGACCTCGTTCCATCACCGGATACAGTCCAGCACCTCGCCCACGAACGCCTCGAACCTCCACACGGGCTGATCGGGATCACAGCGGGTTCACACAGCTGCGCGGCACAGCGTGGTTGTCCTGTGGATTCAGTTGTTGAGCTGTTCGGAAAGGTCCCACAGGTGGCGGGCGTTCTCGGGGTCCAGGGCGTAGGCGGCGACTCCGGCGGCATCGATTCCGGCGGCGGTCGGGTTGTCGGGGTCGGCTTCTCGGCAGTTCTCGAAGTAGCGGCCGACGGTCCCGGCGAGTTCGGGTGAGGTCGCGACATAGACGCTGGTGGCTGCGCCTTGGGCGAGGGTTTTGAAGGTGTATCGGTGCGAGTTTCGAAGCTGGTCCACTGTGGCTCTGTCGTAGTGACGCACGAGGTTGGAGTCGAGGATGGCGCCGGGATGCACGGCATTGGCTTCGATGCCGTCCTCGGCCCAGCGGCGTGCGGCTTCGACAGCGAAGAGCACGTTGGCGGTCTTGGATTGCGCGTAGGCCAAGGCCGGGTCGTAGGCGCGCGCCCGGAAGTCGATGTCGTCGAAGACGACGGGCGAGTTCAGGTGTGCCCTCGAGCTGACCGAAACGACGCGGGCGCCGCCAGCTGCTCGCAATGCGGGCAGGAGCGCGGTGGCGAGTCGGAAGTGTCCGAGGTGGTTGGTGGCGAACTGCATCTCGTGGCCTTCGGGACTGTGACGCAGGTCGGGGATGGCCATGACGCCCGCGTTGTCGACGAGGATGTGCAGCGGTCTGGCGATGGTGGCGACCGCGAGCGAGTCGATCGAAGCACGGTCGAGGAGGTCGAGGTGGGCGATGTGAACGTTGTCGTTGCCGGTGCCGGCGCGGATGTCGTCCGCAGCAGCGGCGGCGGCGGTGAGATCGCGTGCGGCGAGGATGGTTTCGGCGCCCGCGGCAGCCAGCGCGCGGGCGGTTTCGACGCCGATACCGCTCGCCGCGCCGGTGACCAAGGCTCGGCGCCCGGTGAGATCGACGCCGTCGATGACCTCGGCGGCGGTCGAATGCCAGTCGAATCGAGACGTGGCCGGTGTGGTGTTCACGTGGTCTCCTTCGGGTTGACGCGGTCGATCAATGGTCGGATCAGGGTGGCGATCTCGGCTGCTTCGTCGAGATCGCCCTGCTCGCGAGCGGCCCAGTAGCGAACTTTGAGTTCGAGGTAGCGGCGACGCAGCTCGAGCGTTTCGATCTCCTCGGCCAGGCGCTGTGCGTGGGCCTGGAACAAGGCTTTCTGCTCTCCTGCAGCATCGTCGCCGCGCTGTCGACCGGTGAGGTAGCGGCGCATGTCGGCGACCGACATGCCGACCGCGCGGAGGTTGCCGAGCGTGTCGAGAGTGTCGATGTCGTCCTCGGTGTAGCGGCGATGACCACTGGAACGATCACGTTCGACGGAACGAACGAGCCCGATCCGTTCCCAGTACCGCAGGGTGCTCTCCGGCAGGCCTGTCAGCGCCGATGCTTGTGCGATCGTCCACTGTTGCTCGGTCACGCTCCGAGTATCGAGGACCTGAACCGCTTCAAGTCAATCCCTCGGCCGCCACGGATGGCGTTGGGGCATCCGTCCTCGTCAGGGGCATGACAGGACGACTTTGCCGAACGCTTCGCCGGTAAGTACCCGCTGGAATGCTTTTCGTCCCCGAAGGAACTGCCAACTGGGATCAGTCATCACTCTTCGCTCGATTGCCCGCTCCGAACACTGGCCGACCGAGTCGGACAACAGGGTTGCACCATACTCAAATCGGCACGAGTGCGCGTTGAGAAGTCTTGCCGAACAAACCGATCCGGTCGGCTGTCCAACGCGCGCGCAGCGGCAGAAGAGCATGTTCGTCGGATCGCCTACTCGACGCTTTACCCGCCCCGGCCGTTCTTGGCGGCTGGCCAAGATAGCATCGTGGCAGGAACTAGGTCGGGACTGGAGATGCCTCGCAATAGACGCCCGCAGGATCGGGAAGAGAAACGCGCTGAGATCGTGGTAGCGGCTCGGCGGTTGTTTGTCGAGCACGGTTACGACGCGGCGTCGATGACACGGATCGCCCGCGACGCCGGGGTGGTGTCGAACACGCTGTACTGGTACTTCCAGGACAAGGACGCGGTATTGATCGCGGTCCTGGACGCGGTCCTGGCCGACTCGATGGCCTCCTACAGCCAGGTGCTGGGCTCGGGGCTGGGTGATCGGCTGTTGTGGCTGGTCGAGGAATTGGAGCAGCTGGGCCGGTTGGTGAGCACGGTGCACACGCGCGCCGAGGAGTCCGCGTCCATTCGGGAATGGCACGAGCAGTTCCACGCGCTGGCCGAGGGATTGTTCCGGGCAGAGCTGATCGAGCTTGGCGTGCCCGCGCACAAGGTCGATCCGCTGGTCGAGATCGGCGTTTTCGTTGTCGAGGGCATGCTGACGCATCCGAACGAGCGGGCCCAGCGGCGCGCGGTGATCGAGACCTTGCTCGACAGCGCTCGCGGTCTCGCTGCAGCCGCCGGCTGAGAGCTCAGCCTGCCCGCGTCGACGAGCCCGGGGCACCTACTGCGTGGTGGCTGCGGTGCAGTCGAATTGTGTTGCCAGGAAATCGAGTTGGTCACGCACCGCGCGTTCGAAGTGCTCGCCCACGTAGATGCCGAAGTGGTCGCACGAGTAGTTCTGGACGTGCACGTGTGCCAAGCCCTGCGCGTGACGCTTGGTGGTCTTCGCGGGCGCGGCGGCGTCGTTGTCGCAGACACACAGCAGCGTCGGAATTTCGAAGCGTGCCAGTGCGCGACCGGGCCGATCGAGGGGCAGGCGCAGCGCCAGCCGTGCGGCCAGGGCGTTGGCGGCATCGAAGTCACCATCCGGGCCGCGCAAGACACCCCACATGCTGTCGCGGCCGACACCGGTCACGGATGCGTCCCAGCCATTGTCCTCCGTCAGGTCGATGTTCTTCGACACCTGAGCCCGTACCGACGGCAGCCGATTCAACAGTGTGCTGGTGCGCCGCGAGAGCCGGGTTCCTGCGGGTAGGAGTGCCGAGGATCCGGCGAGAGCGTCGGGTGAGGCGACGAACGCGGGCATCCAGGATGTGCCCGCCATCGGCAGCAGGATCGGTTTCGCGCCGAACCAGGAACCGACCGTGTCGAGCAGCCCGACTACTGTCAGCGCTACCGCGCTCAATGGACCGGTCCGGATTCGTGAGCGCAACGACGCCGGTCCGTCGGTGAAGGGACACTGGGCCACGACCGCGGCGATACGGCTGTCTTCCGAGGCGACCTGAATGACATGGCCGCCGCCGAAAGAACTGCCCCACAACGCGATCCGGTCGGAATCGACCTCCGGCAGCGTGCGCGCGAAGGCCAACGCGGCATGCCAGTCGGCGCGTTGACGTCCGATATCGAGTAGCTGACGCGGTGCTCCGCCACTGGCCCCGAGGTGGCGGTAGTCGAACACCAGCACCGACCACCCCGCCTCGGCGAACCGTTGTGCGTAAGCGTCCAGGCGCATCTCCCGCACCGCCCCGAGCCCGTGTCCCATGATCACCATCGGGCGCGGGCCGTTGAGGTCGGGTGCGGTGTACAGCCATGCCGCACACGTGTCCTGACCGGAGGTGAAGGAGACCTCACGCCGTCGCACCGCGACTGTTCCATGGCGCTCGGCCGGCTCACTGATTTCCATGATTCGCGTCTCCCGCTTCGCCACTCTTCTTGGGTACCATCCAAGAAGTACTCGGGGTCACAGTAAACGGCTTCTTGAATGCCAGTCAAGAAAGCAATAGCATCGGTGCCGGAGCCAGGTCAGGACTGGAGATTTGCCGCGCAGCGACTTCACCGCCTGCGAGCGTTCGAAGGGCACGGACGTTCGGGAACCGATAACCACACCCGAGCCGGGGCGCGCCCATTCGAGTGCCTACGATCAGAACCAGGGAGCGCGGACTCGTGAGCAGTTCGATCGAACAGTCCCAGACCACCACCCGCCCGCCCGAGGTCGACAGCGCACGCGAGCGAGGAGGACCCTCGCGGATCGATGCCTGGTCGGGCCCTTCCCGACGCGCGGTCGCGGGTGTGGCCCGGACCGGGTTCGAAGGTCTGCGCGCCGAGGTGGTGCGGATATGCACCGACCTCGCCGTGGACGGGTCCCAGGGCCAGGACCTCGCACCCGTTTTGCGCGAACTCGAACTCGCGGCGCGTCACTGGGCAGAACTCGGGCTGGGCCTGGATCGTCTCCAGCAGGCGATCCACACCGGATTCCGGCGCGGGGCCGAGCGGCTCACACAACTCGCGCGCACCCCGGCCGAGGCGGTCGCGGCACTGGGTGACCAGCTCGACCTTTTGGAATCGGTGCATGTGCGCCTCACCCGCGCCTACTCCCACCAACTGCCCGCACCGACCAGTCACACCCATGCCGCGACTCGCACCCTTGCCGTCGCTTTGCTGCGCGGTGAGCACGCCGGCCCGCTGGCGCGTTATTGCGGTGTCGCGATCAGCATCCGGTATCACGTCATCGCCCTAGCGATACTGGGGCCGGTGGATGGCCGGTCCGCGGCGATCGCCTCCCGTCTCGAGGCCGCGGTGACCCGGCGGTGCGGACCGCGGGCGCTTGCACTGCTCGGTGCCGAGGGCGGCACCGTGCTGATCCCTGAGGGCTTGGTCGCCGAAGACGATCTCGGCGAACTGATCCGGGACCTGGAGACCAATATCGGGCGCGCCGTGGTCGCGGTCGCCGTGACCGCCGCCGTCTCCGATATTGCGGATGCGGGCTGCCAAGCACACGATTTCCTCGATGCCGCCACCGCGACGCGGGTCGAGCCCGGCCTGTACCGGTTGAGTGATCTGAGTCTGCATTTCCAGCTCACCCGTCCGGGCCCGGCTCGAGATGTCCTCAGCGCTTTGCTGTCCCCGCTGGATAGTTATCCGGAGCTGGTGCACACTTTGGCCACCCATCTCGCCAACGACACCGACCGTCGGCGCACGGCCTCCGAGCTGCACGTGCACGCCAACACCGTCGACTACCGGCTCAAACGCATCCATCAGATCACCGGCTGTGATCCCTTCACCGTGGCCGGTCTGTGGCGACTACGCTCCGCTTTGATCGTGCGCAGCTACACCCAACGCTCATCCGTGACGTAATGCCAAGCGCCACAGCGGATCTGGTCGACCGATCGCCCCGATCGGCCCGGCCAATCGCCTCCCTGTCTTCCAGAAAATTACGGGCTGATCGACCAGCCGGGGTGGTAAGCGTTTTCACGCTCACCACCCCGGCCACCCTCGACTCGCCGCACGAATGCTCAAACACTGACCGGACGTCCGTAGTGGCGTTAGGCGGCGCGGCGATCGTTGTCGCGGTCGTGTTCCCGGTCTAGGGGAAGGGTGGCGAGTGTGTTGCGGAGGAACAAGCCGAGGGATTCGATCACGGCGGGGTTCTCGATCCGAGGCAGTAGTCCTTGCCGCAGGCGGCTCTCGGCGACCAGGCGGCGGGTCTGCTCGCTGGTCGGCCCGACCCACATCCGTCCCGTGTGCGGGGGAGGTGTGCGGCGCTGGCGGTGTGTCGGCGCGGCCGGGGCTCGTTTCCGCCGCAGCGGGGTCACCGTCGCGTCCGGCCGGGCGTCAAGGGCGTTGGTGTCGGTCGGCTGGGTGTGGGGGTTCGGGCGGTCGCTGTGGTGGGCGGTGGGGGCCATGGGGTGCCTTCCTGTGCCGGGTCGAGCGGTCCTGGCGGTATGGTGACGAGAGAGGTGTTCAATAGTTGAATGCCTTCGCAACCCCCGCTTTTGGACACCGGGGTGAGCGAGGTCACCCACGAAGAAGCCACTCGACAGCCCTCGGCCGCGGCAACTTTTCGCGCTGTGGCAGAAGAAGGAGTGCCGGCGAACTCCGCCTCAAGCACCGACGCCCTCCAATATCTCTCGAAGGCACCTCGAAAGCATCTCCAGCCGTACACAACCCCAGCTAGATGCGGCCTTTCCCGGGGGCCGCAGGGGAAGCGAAGGGTGGTGACGGGACTCGGCCCGATACCGCGAAAAGGGGCCGAGCGGCGTGCGCTCGGCCCCTTTTCGGTCCTGTCCCTACAGGGCAGTCAGGATGTCAGTGTGATGCGGTGGGGGTCAGCCGCCAGCTCCGCAACTGCGTCTGGGCATTGCTGGCTTGGTGGGTGCCGGGGTGGGCGGTGGCGACCGCGTCGGCTGCGCTGGCGGTATCGGTGTAGCGGGTGCCGGTGAGCGGTCCGCTGGTGATTTCCACGGTGGCGGTCACCGGGTCGTAGCGGGCGTCGGTGCGCTGGGCGCGGTACACGGTGAACACCGGCAGCCACGACGACGACGTGGTGTCGAGGCTGCTGAGGTGGCGGGTGGCTTCGGCGGTGACGGCCAGCCACAGCTCGAGGCTGTCGGGTGCCTGGTTGGAGGCAGCGAACACATCGTGCAGTGCCGCCGCGAGAGCGGCTGGGGCGCAGGCGGTGTCGTTCTTCCTTGGGCCGCGGCGCCCACCGTAATCAGCTTCCTGCTCCTGGCACCGTTGATCGCGCTGACGGTCTTGGCGTCGCTGGCAGCGTGTGTCGCTCTGTTCGGACCGAAATGCCACCGTAGCAGCGCGATCCGGCTCGTCGAGATCATTCTTGACGCTCTACTGCGACTGATGTGCATCGTTCTGCGGTCCAGCCAGTTCTCGGAGAGGCCTAGTCGGCGGCGCGGCCGAGGACGCCGGAAATGACGCCCGCTCGTCGGCGTGGGCGGCCTCGCTGCTGCCCAGACGAGGTACTCCTCCGGATCGTCACCATGCATCACAGCGGCATCGGGTACCGCGCCATCTGCCGGATCCTCAACGAGGAAGGCACGCCCACCGCATCGGGTCGGCCGCAGTGGTACCCCTCGTACGTTTGGCGGCTGTTGAACACCGAGAACGTGATCGAGCAATTCGGACGACCACAGTCGCGACGAGGTCATCGCACGTGACGAGGCGGGCTTGACGATCTAGCAGCGCGCCACCGTCACCGATAAACGACGTCCGAATTCACCAGCGTAGCCACCACGTGCCTCCATCTCGGCTGCCCACCGCTGCTGCGGGCTGGACGGCCCGGAGTAGGCGAATCGTAGATCGGCAGGGCTGAGCTAGTCGGACGGTTCAGTCGGTAGCGGGTGGCTGATTCATCGATCGGTGCGGTGACGGGAAGCCTTCGCCGTTCCAGACGATGCCGTGCCGAGAATCCCCGTTCCGGGAACTCGCAACCGGGCTCGACACGTGGCGGCCGAGAGGAACGCGGTGGGCCGGAACGCGGCCGACGCCGCAGTAGTCCGGCTTCTGACCAACAAAATATGCTGGTTACAGCCAGTGGGATTTTGCTTTGGCCAGGTAAACCCGTATGGAGTGCGTAACACAATTGTTACCCCAGCGAGCTGTGCGACCTCCTCGCGCCGCAGGCCCGGCGTGCGACGCCGTCCGGTCGCCACCAGCCCGACCTCGGCGGGGTCGAGCCGTTCGCGGCGACTGCGGAGGAATTCGCGCAGCTGTTCTCTACGCCGCGCCGAGTCACTGGTCATGAAAAACAGTAACAATGCGCGCCGATTCGGCCTCGCCATCGCGCCGATCACCGGGTTGCCGCGGATGTGTTCGCACGTGTAGGCCCGAACAGGGAAATCCGGCGAGCGGTCGACTCACGCATCCCCGCGACCGGCGGCGGAAACCGCGGGCGTAGCTCCTGGTCTGCGCAGGTCGATGTTTCGCATCGTGACCAACGCTGTCGCACAGAGGGTTTCGGCACCCTGGTCGACACCGTAGACCTCGGCCGCCGCGACGGTGAGCGCCTTGCCGGGCTTCACGACCCGCCCGCGGGCCACCAGATACTCACCTCGCGCCGGAGACAGAAGTTTGACGGTGTAGTCGACCGTCATGTTCACCCAGCCGGCCGGTAACAGCGTCCCCGCCGCGGAACCACCGGCGAAGTCCGCCAGCGACCCGATCACGCCGCCCTGAAAGTTGCCGTTGTGCTCGGTCAACTCCGTGCGATAGGGCTGCACGATCTCGACCTCGCCCCGTTCGACGCGGCGGAACGAGAACCCCAGATGTCGCGCCGCGGGCATGCCGAGGACGACGGCCTCTACGATCTGCGCGAACTCCGGATTCTCCGCCTGCTGCCCGCTCATCACCCGGCTCCTCTTCGGGGTGCTCGACGCTCCACCGCCGAATCCGGGAAGCCGAGGTGCACCACAACTGGACTGATTGCCATTTAATCTGAACTTGACGTCAACTTCAAGTTCTGGCTCAACGGCGATTCGGCGTGGGGGAGCCTCCGCCGCCTGCCCACGCCGCACCGGCCTCACATCACGATGCGCAGTGGGTGTTCGATCAGCTCTTTCAGTTGGGCGAGGAATTCTGCGGCGACGGCTCCGTCGAGGGCGCGGTGGTCGGCGGACATGGTGACGCGCATAATCTTTCGGCTCACGACCT